>NZ_JAMYQW010000004.1:0-325978 GCF_040321085.1 Mesorhizobium sp. M0522 | reverse complement strand
ACTTCATGCTCGGAGGCCGATGGCCGTCCGTCACCCCTGATCGATTAAAGCCTCACCGACGCTGCCAACGAAGCTCACGCCTCAAACCCCGCGCCCCTCCCGCGAGCGGGTTCGTTCGCTGGCGCATTGTTGCCATCTCCGTCACAGCGGCAGTCTTCGAAACGGCACAACGGCGTCGTGGTCAAGGTGCGAGGCAAACAGCGCTTACGCTGCGCGTCGAGGAAAACGAACAGGTTTGCGGTGCCGTTGCGTTTGTACTCGCAGTCGTAGCGCTCCAGTCGCCGCCGCCATGGTCGATGATGCGCGTCGTCGCCTTTTCCAGGCGAAGTCTAGCCTCGGCGCACCCCGAGAGTTGGGAGGCATCCCTTATGACGAGGACGCGCTCGATCGCTTCCGTCGTCTCGAATAGTTCTGCGGCCAACGCCACATGCAGCGCTTCTTCAGCGTCACCGCGCCTTCCGTCCATCAGATGGTGCTCACCCTCGAGCGGGCCGGATTGATCCGCAGGCACCGGGCCTCGCGCGCAGCATTGAACTGCTCGTCAAACCCGATATCCTACCCAGGCTACAACCCATCGAACCCGTCGAATCCTCTGTGCAGGGGTACTAGACGATGTTAGCCTTTCCGGCTGCGCTCGATGAACTTGTTGAAGCGGCTGGTCTTTCCGCCGCTGGTCTCATCCTGGTAGAGGAAGGCTAGTTCGTTCTCATCGAAGATCCTGAAGAACTCGTCCCATTCAACGGGCTCGAACGTCTCTTCAGGCTCGCCGAAGTCGATGCGCAGTATGCCGCCCTCGCCCTTGGTGCGCACCACCGCCGGCCGCCCGTCGCGATCCTCGGCCCAACGGCGGATTTCGTCGTGATCGGTGGTCGTCTTCGATTCAGACATCGCAATCTCCCTTCGATTCCACCGCAGACCGCGAGACCCCGCGTTGCCGGTCTGCCTCCACACAACCAGCAGATGCATCGCTGCCCGGCATGTGCGCGCGGTTGGTCGAACATAGCTCCTAACACCAAGCAGCCTTCGATGTTCCCACGCCTGGTTGAACTTACCCCTGCGAGCCTCCTGAACTTTGTTGAAGCAAGGGAACAAACCTTTCGCCCGGAAGTTTGGGGCGGCAAAGCCATTCGTATGAGGAGTTGTCGTGAAACGTATACTGGTCACGGGAGGCTGCGGTTTTATCGGCCGCCACGTCACCCAGGAACTCGTTGAACATGGCTATGGGGTTTCAATTCTCGATGCGCTGCTGGACCAGGTGCATGGTGGCGAGGCAATCAGCCTGCCGCCAGGCGCCAAGCTGATCAAAGGCGACGTTCGCGATCGCGACGCCATCGCAGAGGCGGTCGACGATGTCGACGCGATCATTCACCTGGCGGCTGAAGTGGGTGTCGGACAGTCCATGTACGAGATCGCCCGCTATGTCGGCGCCAACGACCTCGGCACCGCCACGTTGCTGGAAGCGCTGATCAAACGCCCGATCGAACGGATCGTCGTTGCTTCATCGATGAGCGTCTATGGCGAGGGTCTCTATGCGACGCCGGACGGCCGGCGCATCGACAATGCAAGACGGCAGCCGGACGACATCCGTAGCGGCCAATGGAATCCCCTGTCGCCGGAAGGTGAAGTCCTGTCGCCGCTGCCGACCGACGAACAGAAACCGGTCGATCTCGCCTCGATTTACGCGCTGACGAAATACGCCCAGGAACGCGCCGTACTGATCTTCGGCGAGGCCTACGGCGTCGATGCGGTGGCGCTGCGCCTGTTCAATGTCTTCGGCGCCGGACAGGCGCTCTCGAACCCGTATACCGGCGTCCTGGCGAACTTCGCCTCGCGCATCGCCAATGGCCAGCGGCCGCTGATTTTCGAAGACGGCGAACAGCAGCGCGACTTCGTTCATGTACGCGATGTCGCCCTCGCCTTCCGGCTGGCGCTGGAACAGCCCCAGGCGCGCGGCCACGTCATCAACATCGGCAGCGGGCGAGCCTACGCGGTCAGCGACGTCGCCCGGCTGCTCGCCGAAGCAATGGGCGTGCCTGGCCGCCAGCCGGAAATCCTCGGCAAGGCACGCTCCGGCGATATCCGCAACTGCTTTGCCGACATCTCCAAGGCGCGCGAACTGCTCGGCTTCCAGCCGCAGCACCGGCTGGAGCATTCGCTCGGCGATTTCGTCGCCTGGGTGCGTAACACGGTCGCCATCGATCGCAGCGCCGAGATGAAGCGGGAACTCGAAGCGCGAGGGCTGGTATCATGAGACCGGATTCACGCAATTTTCGCGAAGCGCCCGTCGCCATTATCGGCGGCAGCGGCTTCATCGGCTCGAACCTCGCCGACAGCCTGTTGTCGGACGGCGAGCCGGTGCTGGTCATCGACAATCTGAGCCGTCCCGGCGTCGAACAGAACCTGGAATGGCTGACGCAAAAGCACGGCAACCGCCTCGCCGTCGAAATCGCCGATGTCCGTGACGCCGAGGCGCTGATGCCGCTGGTGGCGCGTTCGAAGGCGGTTTTCCACTTTGCCGCGCAGACCGCCGTCACCACGAGCCTGGTTCGGCCGGACGAGGATTTCGACATCAACCTGCGCGGGACGTTCAACGTCCTGGAAGCCGCTCGCCGCAGCGGCAAGCGCATCCCCGTCGTTTTCGCCAGCACCAACAAGGTCTATGGCCGCCTCGCCGACCTTGCTATGCGCGAAGAAGACGGCAGATACGCGCCTCGCGACGCGGGCATCCGAGCGCACGGCGTCGACGAGACGCGCGGCCTCGATTTCTGCACGCCCTATGGCTGCTCCAAGGGCGCAGCGGACCAGTATGTCCTCGATTACGCCAAGTCATACGATCTGCCGACGGCGGTGCTGCGCATGAGCTGCATCTATGGACCGCGCCAGTTCGGCACGGAGGATCAGGGCTGGGTCGCCCATTTCCTGCTTAACGCGTTCTCCGACCGGCCGATCACCATCTACGGTGACGGCAAGCAGGTGCGCGACATCCTCCATGTTGCCGACGCGGTCGCGGCTTACCGCGCCGTGCTCGACCGGATCGAGGCGATCAAGGGCCAAGCATTCAATCTCGGCGGCGGACCGGAAAACGCCGTCAGCCTGCGCATGCTGCTGAAGGAGATTTGCGACATAACGAAACGGGACGTTCCGATTCGTTACGACCGCGAACGCACCGGCGACCAACCGTTCTTCGTCGCCGACACACGCGCGATCGAGGCGGCGCTGGGGTGGAAAGCGCACGTCCCGTGGCAAAACGGCATCCGCGACCTCGCCGACTGGCTGCAGCGTCATCGCCTCGACCCGCATCCCGAACCGGCGAGGTACGTGGCATGAGGGTCGCTCTGGTCAATCCGTCCTGGACGTACCAGGACAGCATCTATTTCGGCTGCCGCCAGCCGCATCTGCCGCTCGAACTCGGCTATTCGAAAGCGCTGCTCGAAGCAGCCGGCCACGAGGTGCTGATGCTGGACGGGCAGATCCAGAAGCTCGACAACGCCGCGCTCGCCGATCGCGTCGCCGCATTCGAGCCTGACATGACCGTCGTCAGCACCGCGCCGACCTACCTGTTCTGGCGCTGCGCACCGCCCGAGTTGCGCGTGCCGGCCGATTTCCTCAATCATCTTGCCGGGCGCGGCGGTCGCACCGCCGCCGTCGGGCCGCATGGCTCTGCGACGCCGACGCCGACTTTGCGCAAGCTTGGCGTCGACATTGTCGTGCGCGGCGAATGCGAGGAAGTGGTCGCGGAACTTGCCCGGCGCGACGACTGGAGCGCGGTGCCGTCCACCGCCCGTTTCGAGAACGGAAAACTGGTCTCGAACGGCGGCGTCCATGCGAGTTCGTTCATCGATCACCCACCGCTCGAATGGCCGTCGGACTGGATTGCCGCGCATTCGCACCACCATCACCGCTTCGACGACAACCAGGTCGGTTTCGGTGCGGAGGTCGAGGCGTCGCGCGGCTGCCCGTATAATTGCAGCTTCTGCGCCAAGATCGATTTCCGCGATGCCTATCGCCGCCGGAACCAGGAAGCAGTGATCGCCGAGATCGACCGGCTGATCGCACAGGGCGTCGGCTACATCTACTTCATCGACGAGATCTTCCTGCCGCAAAAGGCTTTGCTGGAGGCACTGGTCGATCGCGATGTGAAGTTCGGCGTGCAGACCCGTATCGACCTCTGGAAACCGGAACTGCTGAGACTGCTCGGCGCCGCCGGCTGCGTCTCCATAGAGGCGGGGCTCGAAAGCCTGACGGTGGAAGGCCGCGCCATGCTGGCAAAACGCTGCCGGCTGGGCACCGAGGAGCTGGCCGCGCTGCTGGTCGACGCAAGGCGCCACGTGCCGTTCGTGCAGGCCAACCTGATCGGCGTGGTCGAGGACGATCCCGCGCTGGTCGACTATTGGCGAAAGCACCTGATCGACAACGGTGTTTGGGCCAACGAACCGGTGCCGCTTTATCCTTATCCGAGTTCGCCGAGCTACCGCGAACTTTGGGGCGAGCCGGACGATCTCGCCTGGGAGCGCGCGCATGAACATTATCTCGCATCCTTCCGAACGTTCAGCGACATCCAGGAGAAGCGTCCGCGTCCGCTGGCCGAATTGGAGGCCACATGTTGCGGACACTGAGCCCGCGGCCGCGCCGCATCCTGATGACTGTCGATGCCGTTGGCGGCGTCTGGCGCTATGCGCTCGATCTGGCCAGACAACTGGTCGCCGGCGGGGACAGCGTCGTGCTTGCCGGGCTTGGTCCGGAACCGTCCAGGCAGCAGGCCGAGGAGGCCCAGTCGTTTGCAGCGCTGACATGGCTCAACACGCCGCCGGACTGGATGACCCGCAACGAGCACGACCTCGACACACTGCAGCAGGAGCTGCACCCGCTCATACGTGACTACGCCGTCGAAATCGTCCATCTCAACGCGCCGACGCAGGCCGCGGGGCTCGACGTGCCCTGCCCCGTCGTGGCGGTGTCGCATTCCTGCGTGGTGACATGGTTCCACGCCGTCAAGGGACAGGCGGCGGACGGCGAATGGGCCTGGCAGAAGGACCGCAACCGGCGCGGTTTCGACAAAGCAGGCATTGTCGTTGCACCCAGCCGCAGCCATGCCGACATGCTCGAAACCTGCTACGGGCCGATCGCCCGCCTGAGCGTCGTCGGCAACGGGGCGCGGCCCGGCGCGAAGAGCGAAAGACGGGAATCGGTCGCTTTCGCCGCCGCGCGCTGGTGGGACGAAGGAAAGAATGCGGCGGTGCTGGACCAGGCCGCCTCCCTGACGCAATGGCCGGTCTTCGTCGCCGGCTCGCAGCAAGGCCCGGACGGCCAGCATGTTGGCTTCAGTCACGCCGTTCCCGTCGGACCGGTGCCACATGAGGAAGTGCGCTCGCTGATGGCGCGGGCCGGTATCTTCGTATCGCCGTCGCTCTACGAACCGTTCGGCCTGGCCACGCTGGAAGCCGCAATGTCGGCAACGCCCTTGGTGCTCGCCGATATCGCGACCTACCAGGAACTGTGGGACGGCGCGGCCCTGTTCTACGACGTGCGCGATCCGAGTGATCTCGCCAGCTGCATCAATGGCCTTTGCAATGACGCGCAGCGCCGGCGAGAGCTCGGTGAGGCGGCGGCGCGCCGAAGCCGCAGATTTTCACTGGCAAGGCAGGCGACCGCCATGCGCGGCGTCTACGACAAGGCGGCCCTGGCCACCATGGCGGATAATTGATTATGCGATTTTTATTCTACACCCATTCGATCGTTTCCGACTGGAACCACGGCAACGCACATTTCCTGCGCGGCATCATGCGCGAGCTGGTCGCGCGCGGGCACCAGGCTATCGCGCTGGAGCCCGCCGACGGCTGGAGCCGGTCGAACCTGCTGGCCGAGAAAGGGTCCTTCGCAATCGAGCGATTCCGGAAGGACTTTCCCGAGTTGATGCCGGTCACCTATGACGCCGCCTTCGACCACGAAGCCTGGATCTCCGACGCCGATGTGGTGATCGTGCATGAGTGGACCGAGCCGGCCCTTGTTGCGCGGCTGGGCAGGGCGAAAGCAACTGGCGGCCGTTTCACGCTGCTGTTCCACGACACGCACCATCGCGCCATCTCGGCAACGCAAGCGATTTCTGCCTTGCAGCTTGAACATTACGACGGCGTGCTCGCCTTTGGGGAGGCCCTGCGGGAAAGCTATCTTCGCGCCGGATGGGGCAAGCGGGTCTTTACCTGGCACGAGGCAGCCGATGACCATCTGTTCCAGCCCCATCCTGAAATCGAGCGCAGCGCCGACCTGATCTGGATCGGCAATTGGGGCGACGACGAGCGCAGCGCCGAAATCAGGGAATTCCTGGTCGAGCCGGTGCGTGAGCTCGGATTGAGCGGCACTGTCCACGGCGTTCGCTATCCACGGGAAGCGCTCGCCGACCTTGCGGCCGCCGGCCTGCACTACGAAGGTTGGATCGCCAACGCCGACGTGCCGAAGGCGTTTGCAGCAAACCGCATCACAGTGCACATCCCCAGGCGTCCATACCGCGAAAGCCTGCCCGGCATCCCGACCATCCGCATGTTCGAGGCGCTCGCCTGCGGCATCCCGCTCGTTTCGGCGCCGTGGTCCGATGTCGAACGCCTGTTCAGGCCCGGCGTAGATTTTCTGTTTGCAAACAACGGTTCCGAGATGCGGCGTCATCTTCGCGCCGTGCTGCACGACGCGGATCTCGCCGCTTCTCTGGCGACATCGGGCCTCGAGACCATCCGCTTGCGGCACACATGCCGGCACCGGGCGGATCAATTGTTCGGCGTGCTCGCCGAATGCGGGCGCCGCCAAGCCGCGGACACGATCCTTGCAACGGAGGCCGCCGAATGAAGATTGCATTTTACGGGTCAAGCCTGCTGTCGTCCTACTGGAACGGCGCGGCCACCTATTACCGCGGACTGCTCAAGGCCCTGGCAAGGCTCGGCTATGACATCACCTTCTACGAGCCGGACGTCTACGATCGCCAGAAGAACCGCGATATCGAGGCGCCGGACTGGTGTGCCGTCGTCGTCTACAAGGCCACTCCGCATGCCATGATGCAGGTGGCGGCGCGGGCGGCGGAGGCAGATATCGTCGTCAAGGCGAGCGGCGTCGGTTTCGCCGACGACGCGCTGTTGCGGGCGGTGCTCGATCACGCCCGTGCCGATGCGCTCACCGTATTCTGGGATGTCGATGCGCCGGCGACGCTTGGCCAGTTGCGCGACGAGCCCGACCATCCGCTGCATCGCGCGCTGCAGGAAATCGACCTCGTGCTGACCTATGGCGGCGGCGACCCGGTGGTCTGGGCCTATCGGGCAATGGGGGCGGCCGAATGCGTGCCGATCTACAACGCGCTCGATCCGGAAACGCATCATCCGGTCGGCAAGGATATGCGCTTTGCGTGCGATCTCGCCTTTCTCGGCAACCGGCTGCCGGATCGCGAGGCGCGCGTCGAGGCCTTCTTCCTCGACCCGGCCCTCCGCTCGGCCGATCAGCGCTTCCTGCTCGGCGGATCGGGCTGGGGCGACAAGCAGATGCCCGCCAATGTCCGATGGCTCGGCCATGTCGGCACGCGTGACCACAATGCATTGAACGTCACGGCCAAGGCGGTGCTGAACATCAGCCGCGACAGCATGGCGGCCAATGGCTTTTCACCTGCGACGCGCGTTTTTGAGGCGGCGGGCGCCGGCGCATGCCTCATCACCGACGCCTGGCTCGGCGTGGACCTGTTCCTGAAACCCGGCGAGGAAATCCTGGTCGCGCGCGATGGCGAGGACGTCGCCGAGATCATGCAAAGCCTTAGTGCCGAACGGGCTAAGGCGATCGGGACATCGGCGCTTCGGCGCGTGCTTGGCGAACATACCTATACGACACGTGCCGTTCTAGCCGACGCCATCTTCAGGCGCCATTTCGAGCGTCCGACCGTGGAGGCGGCCGAATGACGAAGCCGCTCGACATCGTCTTTCTTGGCCTGTCGCTCTCCTCATCCTGGGGAAACGGCCACGCCACCACCTTTCGGGGGCTGCTTAAAGGTCTCCACGAACTCGGTCACCGCGTCACTTTTCTCGAACGCGACGTGCCGTGGTACGCAAGTCACCGGGATCTGCGCGATCCCGATTTCTGCGCCTTGCGCTACTACGAAACGACCGATGATCTTCGCCGCAATTTTGCGCGCTGCCTGCGCGATGCCGATATCGTGGTCGTCGGCTCCTTCGTTCCCGAAGGCCCTGAAATCATCGACGTCGTGGCATCGCTGTGCATGGGTCAGTTCTGCTTCTACGACATCGACACGCCGATCACTCTGGCAAAGCTTTCGACCGATGATTGCGAGTACATTGCCAGGCGGCAGGTCCCGTATTTCGACGTCTACTTCTCCTTCACCGGCGGGCCGACGCTTGCCCGTCTGACGGCGGAATTCGGCGCGAGGCGGGCCGAGCCGCTCTACTGCTCCGTCGACCCGGAACGGCATCACGGAACCGGTGATCCAATCCGCTGGGATCTCGGCTATCTCGGCACCTACAGCCCCGACCGCCAGGCGACGCTGGAGGCCCTGCTGTTCGAACCGGCGCGTCGCATGCCGGAGCGCCGCTTCGTCGTGGCAGGCTCGCAATATCCGCGCGAAATCGCCTGGCCGGACAATGTGGATCGCATCGAACACCTGCCGCCGGCAGATCACGCCGCCTTTTACAGCCGCCAACGCTATACGTTGAACGTCACGCGCAGTTCCATGATCGCGGCCGGATGGTCGCCCAGCGTGCGCCTCTTCGAGGCAGCCGCCTGCGGCACGGCGATCATCAGCGATAGCTGGGCGGGACTGGACAGCCTGTTTCCGGGGCAAACGATCCACACGGCGCGCAGGACCGAGGACGTGATCGGCATCCTGTCTGGGGAATCCGACAGCGCCCGGCTTGCCATGGCCAGGCAGGCGCGCCTGCTCATCCTCGCGGCTCACACAAGCATCGCAAGAGCGCGCGAATTCGTTTCGCTGCTGGCGCAGGCCAAATCGCCACGTTCTGTTCTCGATCTGGACGTCGAGAGCGCAGCATGACCCGCAGACGGGAGAAGATAGAGATGCAGCTATCAAGAAAGGCGCGACGGACCAAGACCGTGCTTGTCGCCGGCGGCGCAGGTTTCCTCGGTTCGCATCTTTGCGAGACAATGCTCCAGGCCGGCTGGCGCGTGATCTGCGTCGACAATTTCCTTACCGGCCGCATGGAGAACATAGCATCGATCGCCGATCGTCGGGATTTTCGGCTGATCAAGCAAGACATTTGCCGACCGTTGGAGCTTGGCGAACCGGTTGACCGCATTTTCAACATGGCGTGCGCGGCCTCGCCGCCGCGTTACCAGGCCGACCCGGTCCATACGACGCGGACTTGCGTCATCGGAACACTCAATCTGCTGGAGCTCGCCGCCCGCAATGGCGCCCGGTTCCTGCAGGCGTCCACCAGCGAAATTTATGGCGATCCCGAACAGCATCCGCAGAAGGAAGACTATGTCGGCCACGTGAACTGCATCGGCCCCCGCGCCTGCTATGACGAAGGCAAGCGCACTGCCGAAACCTTGTGCTTCGATTATTTGAGAATGGGAAAGGCCGATATCCGTGTAGCGCGCATCTTCAACACCTATGGTCCCAGGATGGATCCTGCGGATGGACGGATCGTTTCCAATCTGATCATGCAGGCACTCGAGAGACGGCCGCTGACGATATTCGGCGACGGGCTGCAGACCAGATCGTTCTGCTACGTTTCCGATCTGGTCGACGGCTTGATCCGGTTGATGGAGGTCGATCCCAATCCGCGCCAGCCCGTCAATCTGGGCAATCCGGGGGAGTTCACCATCCTGCAACTGGCGAGCCTGGTGAGAGACATGACCGCAACCAAATCGGGCTTGAAATTCCTGCCTCTGCCGCAAGACGATCCTCGTCGTCGGCAACCCGACATTTCCCGCGCAAGGAAGCTTCTCGGCTGGTCGCCAAAAGTGCCGCTCAGGCAGGGTTTGGTGCGCACAATCGGCTATTTTGCCGAGCTTGAGACGGCGCAGATGATCGACAGAAGACGTCGAATTGCCGCCACCGTGCGTTCTGCATCAGGCCGGCTGCAAAACCTGCCGGCCTGAAGGCGGGGAGCGTCTGGCCGCTGCTTGGTCACGACGGAAAGCGCCGTCGTCTCGGATTTGGTCACTTTTTCTCGTCGCGGGAACAACCCGTCCAGCTTCTGGTTCTGTCAAGGTACCGGCATGGAGACGATTGTGCATCCGAAGCGATCCGCCAAAGACATCGAACAAATGGCCGCAAAGGAGACGGCTGCCTTCCTGCGGCGCGCCTCCATCACCTATCTGGAATGTTGTGTTAGCCTGATGATGACGCATCTTCAGCGCGAGGAGGTAGCGGCCATCCTCGAAAAGGAAGCGGATATGCTGCGCCGGCTGGACTGATCCTGGTCGAAGGGCCGCAGCTCCCCTTGGTTCTCCAGGAAACGAAGCAACATCGAGGTATAACGTCTTGCCGCGGCCGCCAGCCGGATCTGTTCCCGATCATCGCCAGATCGTGCAGCCATGCTCCACAAGCCAAGCTGGAAGGCGAGATAGCAGGGCTCGTAGTAGTGGACCAGATTGGCATCGACGGGACGAGACGTAGTCGCCTCGACAGCTTTGCACAGTGCCGCAGTCGCTGCGTCGGAGAGGCTGTACTCGACACGGGCGCCGGCAATGTCCCAGGCGATGTCCTGGCAGCCGATCAGATCGTGCGATCGGCAATGATCGAGGGCGTCCGTCTTGACCAGCGTTCCACTGCGCGAAAGGATGAACTCCCACGGATGAAGCCGCCCGTCGATTTCGACCCGCTGCATGGTCTTTGGTGGAGCCTGTTTCGAGAACCAGTTCCGCAGCTCCGCCGCGCGGCTTTCGCCCAAAGCCTCGCTTGTATTCTGCACGGCCATGTCGGCAAGCGCCTCCAGCGAGGCGCCCGGTTGGGAGGCGGGCAGATTGGCTGCGCGCCAGGACAGATAGCGCGCGAGATGAGCGACCACCTTTTCTTTCGAATGCCTTGCCCGCTCCAGCGTTGTACCGTCGATCCAGCGTTCAACGAGAAAGCCGTGGCACAGCCCGGCGATGTCCGGGCCAAAGCCTGCGTCATTCAGCCTCCTGGCAGTCTCGGCCTTGTGCATTCCGATTTCACCGAGGCCGACGAATTTGACCGACCAGTTTTCCCGGCCCGCAGAAGCAAGAAACTTTCGCCGCTCGAAGCTGCGGTGGACGGGTGGCCAATGATCCAGCGAGCCATAGTGCAAGCGACGCCACTCTCCGGCGGATGTTTCGGTCAGGCTGGCCGCTGTGCGGCCGACCGTCCTGGCCACCCAATCCCGCAACGTCGGGACAGCGGATCCAGCGGGGAAAGTCCGTTCGAAATCCGCGGTGTGTTTTTGGCAAACCGTCCATGCCTCACGACTGTCCGCCGATGCCTCGGGACCCGGCCCACCCAAATGACTTGGGAACAGATGGATGCGCCCGGCATCGATATCCAGCGCTTGCAGCCATGCGACGACGGCGTGAAACGAGCTGCCGGACAGGCCCGGGCCCTCATCGACGACAGCGAAATGGGCCGATGGCCTTGTCCTCCAGCCGCCGATCAGTTCCGGATCGGCGGCAAGCCGCCTGCGAAACGGATGACCGGTCGGACGGACGCTGACGGGTGCCGGCGCGCCGATGGCTGCCGCCACCATCGCTGCCAATCCCAGGCCGATGCTGCGGATGCCGATTACGCATGTGTTCGCATCGAGACCCGACTGCCGTGCGGCGACGAAATAGCTCTCCGGATAGAGCGCGTAATGGGCGTAGCCCTCGGCCGTGCCGATGAGGATTTCGCCATCGCAATCGAGTTCGGCCAGCATTCGCGGCACTTCGGCATCGACCGGGCCGTCGATGGCGAATCCGGCCGCCCACGATCTGCCCACGTCCCGGGCCAAGCCGACCAGGAGATTTGCGCCCGCGATCCGCTGTCGGGAATTCCTGTCCATGCCGTTGGCCTCGAATTCAGCATCGGCAAGGCCCTGGACCAGTTCCGAGACCTTGATGAACAGGCCGACCAGGGCTGCGTGGCGTTCGGTCCCACTTGGCATGTCCGCAATGTGCTCGGCCGCTTTGCAGGCTGAGCCGCGAACATGTTGCGCGCTCTGCATTCGCTTGTGGTCGCCATAGACGATCATTGTCCGTCCCGGTTGGCCTCACTGCACAACTCGGCGAGCGCTACTTTGATCCACCATCGGTTGCACGATTTTTGCAGCCGGCAAGGAACAATCAGCGAGGCAGGCGGTTTGGCACGAAGAACTTACCTTCAACAGCATAGGCAGCGGTTTCGTGGGATCGAAGAAAGTTCGGATCGGAATAGTAGGCGTGGGCAACTGCGCCTCCTCCCTTATTCAGGGCATCACCTATTACCGTGACGCAAGGAGCAATGAGCCCATCCCCGGGCTGATGCATGCCGATCTTGGCGGCTACCATGTCAAAGACATCGAGGTGGTCTGCGCTTTCGATGTCGCCAAGAGCAAGGTCGGACGCGATGTGGCAGACGCGATCTACAGCGCGCCGAACAATACTTTCCGCTTTGCCGATGTGGCGCCTACCGGCGCCCGCGTCGAACGCGGGCCGACGCTGGACGGCATCGGCAAATATCTGCGCGACGAGATCGAGGAGGCCGACGAGCCGGTCGCCGATGTCGGCAAGATCCTCGCCGAAAGCGGCGCCGAAATCCTGGTGTCCTATCTGCCTGTCGGTTCGGAGGAGGCAACGCGCTTTTATGCCGAGTGCGCGCTCGAGGCGGGCTGTGCCTTCGTCAACTGCATACCCGTCTTCATCGCCTCGCGGCCGGAGTGGCGCCGGCGCTTCGAGCAGCACGGCCTGCCGCTGATCGGCGACGACATCAAGAGCCAGGTCGGTGCGACGATCGTCCACCGGCTGCTCGCCAACCTGTTCCGCGAGCGCGGCGTGCGCATCGATCGCACCTACCAGCTCAATTTCGGCGGCAACACCGACTTCCTCAACATGCTGGAACGCGAGCGGCTGGAATCGAAGAAGATCTCAAAGACGCAATCCGTCACCAGCCAGATCGACGTTCCCCTGGAGCCCGGCAACATTCACGTCGGGCCGAGCGACCATGTCCCGTGGCTGACCGATCGCAAGTGGGCCTATATCCGGGTCGAAGGCACGACCTTCGGCGGTGTGCCGCTGAATGCCGAGCTCAAGCTGGAAGTGTGGGATTCGCCCAATTCGGCCGGCGTCGTCATCGATGCGGTGCGTTGCGCCAAGCTGGCGCTCGACCGCGGTATCGCGGGCGCGCTGACCGGTCCCTGCAGCTATTTCATGAAATCGCCGCCCGAGCAGTTCACCGACGCGGAAGCCCGCCAGCGCACGCTCTCTTTCATCGCCGGCAAGGACGAGCCGATGCTCGATGCCGCGGAATGACGACGACGTTCTTTCTGGTGCGCCACGCCGCGCACGACAATGTCGGCTGTTATCTTGCCGGACGGATGGCCGGCGTTTGCCTCGGCGAAGCCGGCAAGGCACAGGCCTCGCATCTGGCAGACCGCATGGCACGCGAGGCGATAGCGGCAATCTTCTGCAGCCCGCGCGAACGCACGCAGGAGACTGCCAACCCGATCGCGCTCGCCTGCAATGCCGGAGAGATCGTGATCCGCGAGGAACTCGATGAGATCGACTTCGGCACCTGGTCGGGAAAGACCTTCGAAGAGCTGAACCAGGATGCCGACTGGCGAGTGTGGAACGACCAGCGTCAGCAGGCGAGAACACCGAGCGGCGAGACCATGCTGGACGTGCAGCAACGCGTCGTCTCATTGATCGAGCAGGTCCGCGGCACCTACCAGAACCAGGGCGTCGCACTGGTCAGCCATGCCGACGTCATCAAGGCCACCGTGTGCAAGGTGCTCGGCCTGTCGCTGGGAAACTGCTTTCGCTTCGATATCGACCCAGCGTCGATCACCACGGTTGTTTGGGGGGACTGGGGGTCGAAGCTGATCAGACTCAACGAAGCTGCCTGACGAGGAATTGCCGGATGCGCATGGTCATTTTCGGTCTTACCGTGACATCGTCGTGGGGCAATGGGCACGCCACGCTGTGGCGCGGATTGATCCGGGCGATGGCCGGGCTGGGCTGGTCTATCACCTTCTTCGAACGCAACACTCCCTATTATGCCGGGACGCGCGACCTCGACCAGTTGGATGGCGGCAACCTCGTCCTTTATCAGGATTGGGAGGACATCCAGCGCGTTGCCGAGCAGGCGATGAATGAGGCCGATGTGGTCATCGTCACCTCCTATTGCCCCGATGCCGTGAGCGCGTCGCGCCTTGCCCACCAGGCCTGTCGCGGGCTGAAGGTGTTCTACGATCTGGATACGCCGGTGACGCTGGCGCGGATCGAACAGGGTGAGCCTCCGGCCTATTTCGGGCCGGAAGGGCTTCGCGATTTCGATCTCGTGCTGAGCTACACGGGAGGAACCGCGATCGACGCATTGAGGTCGATGCTGGGTGCGCGCCGCGTCATGCCGCTCTACGGCCATGTCGATCCAGAGCGACACCGGCCCGCCCCGCCCAGGCCGGAGTTTGCCGGCGACCTTTCCTATCTCGGGACCTATGCGGCAGACCGCCAGGCCGGGGTCGAGAGGCTGCTGGTCAGTCCGGCTGCGCGCCTGCCGGAGCGCCGCTTCATCATTGGCGGCGCACAATATCCGCAGGAATTCCCGTGGAGCGACAATATTTTCTTCGTCCGGCATCTGCCGCCGGCCGACCACCCCGCCTTCTTTTCATCATCACGGCTGACGCTGAACGTGACCCGCGAGGCGATGGCCGAAAGGGGCTGGTGTCCTTCCGGCCGGCTGTTCGAAGCCGCCGCTTGCGGTGCCGCGATGGTGAGCGACACATGGCCGGGACTGGAGTCCTTTTTCCGGCCCGGCGAAGAGATCGTCGTGGCGAACAGCACCGACGACGTGGTCGCCGCGCTCGACCTGTCCGACGCCGAGCTTGACGCTATCCGCCGCCGAGCGCGCGAGCGGGTGCTGGACGAACACACCTCGGCGCGGCGCGCGAAGGAATTCGACCGCATCCTGTCCGATGCACTGCACGGCTCCACGCATGGCGAGCCGTTGAAGGAGGCAGTTTGATGTTGGGCATCGTGCCCGCAGCCGGACGGGGAAGCCGCATCCAGCCGCTCGGCTTTTCGAAGGAGCTTCTGCCGGTCGGCAGCCGCATCGACGGCAACACCGAGCGGCCTTGCGCGGTCAGCGAATACCTGGTGCGCCGCATGGTGCGCGCGGGGGCCGACAAGATATGTTTCGTCATCGGCTCGGGTAAGTCGGATATCCTCGAATATTATTCTGCCGGCTATGCCGACGCGACTGCGCTGTTTGTGGTGCAGCCCTCTCCGGTCGGCCTTTGCGACGCCATCTTCCGTGCCGCACCGCTCGTCACAGCCGATGAGACCGTTCTGGTCGGGTTGCCCGATACGATCTGGTTTCCCGAAGACGGCTTCCTTGCCCTCCCGGACGACGGCCTGTCCTTCCTGCTGTTTCCGGTGGACCAGCCGGAGTTCTTCGACGCCGTCGTTGTCGACCAGGACAGCCGGGTGAAGCAAATCCAGGTCAAGCAGCAGAATGCCCAATCGAACTGGATCTGGGGTGCGTTCAAGATGCCCGGCCGCACCCTTCACCAGCTCGCCGCGCTGTGGCGGGAACGGGACCGGTGCGACGAATATATCGGCACGCTGGTCAATGCCTATCTCGCCGCCGGAGGCGATGCCTATGGCATCAAGGCTGGCACCGCCTATGTCGACGTCGGCACCTTCAACGGCTACCGCACCGCACTTCGCCTGCTTGAAAGCGCCGCCGGTACCAAGGACGACCAAGTCGCCATTACGCTGCCCGGCAACCAGCACGTCCCTGTCCTCGCAGGCGAAGGAGGCTAGCCATGCTGCATTCCGATGCCGAAATCCGCCGCCGTATCGATGCGCTCGGCCCATGGTTCCACAATATGGAACTGGCCGGCATCGAAACCGCTCCCGACCATTTCCTTGGCAACTATCCGCTGATCAAATGGCGCAAATTCGCGGACGCGATTCCCGCCGATCTTTCCGGCAAGGCGGTGCTCGACATAGGCTGCAATGCGGGTTTCTATTCGATCGAGATGAAACGCCGCGGCGCCGGCCGCGTGCTTGGCATCGATTTCGATGAGGCTTACCTGGCGCAGGCGCGCTTTGCCGCTGAGGTGGCGGACTGCGACATCGAATTCCGGCAGCTCTCGGTCTACGACGTTGGCGCCCTGCATGAGCGGTTCGACATCGTGCTGTTCATGGGCGTGCTCTACCATTTGCGCCATCCCTTGCTCGCACTCGATCTGATCCGGGAGCACGTCGCCCGGGACCTGATGATCTTCCAGTCGATGCAGCGCGGCAGCACCAACGTGCCGGCGCTCGAGCAGAATTATCATTTCTGGACCCACGACCTGTTCGACCGGCCGGAGTTCCCAAAGCTGCATTTCATCGAGCATCGCTATGCCGACGACCCGACCAACTGGTGGATTCCCAATCGCGCCTGCACCGAAGCCATGCTGCGCAGCGCCGGCTTCGAGATCGTCCTGCAACCGGAGCAGGAGGTCTATTTCTGCCGCACCGCCGACGTGCCGGCCGGTGGCGGCGTCGTCTACCCGTCGAAAGGACAAATAAATGATTGAAGCCGCGATGATCTGGAACGAGCCCAACAACAAATCCCACTGGGATCCCGAGCTCGACCCCGACTGGAGCCGCTTCGCCAACATGGCAACCCTGGCCGCCGACGCGATCGCGTCGGAGAATCCGGCCTTGACCAAGGTCCTTGGCGGCATCTCGCCGATCGATGCCGGTTTCATGACACGGATGAAGGAGTTCGACGTGCTCGATCATGTCGATGCTGTCGCCGTGCACGGCTTTCCGCTCGACTGGAACCTCTGGCAGATCCACGAATGGCCGCAGAAGATCGGCGAGATTTCGGCTGTCACCGATCTTCCGGTATGGGTCAGCGAGGTCGGCGTGTCGACCTTCGGCGCCGAGGAGGTACAGGTCTGGGGCCTGCGCCGGACCGCGGAATTGCTGATCGGCAACGCACCGCGCATCCAATGGTATAGCCTCTACGACCTGCCGCGCGAGTGGGAAGCGACGACGCGCCATCGCGAGGCGGAAGGCTCGTCTTACTACCGCCATTTCTACATGGGCCTGCTCCGCCAGGACGGCACGCCAAAGCCCGCGCTCGAGGAGTTCCTGCACCACACGCCGGCAATGGGACTGGTGCAGTGGTTCCATTTCGAAGATCACCGGCTGGGTGACGCCGTCGCCTGGATGAAACGGCTCGGCGTCACCAATCTGCGCACCGGGCTTTCCTGGGCCGACAGCTTCAGGCCGAACGCACTTGACTGGTTCGACCGGCAGATGGAGGCTTTGGCCGACTTCGACGTGACGGTTACTTTCTGCTTCACGCCGGAACACCGCGGAATGATGCCGCACCACAGCAGTCCGCCGCTGGTGCCGGAGGAATTCGCCGATTTCTGCGCGGCAATGACGCGCCGATATGCCGGCAGCATCGCTGCCCCTTCGGTCGGCAGGCTGCGCGCCTCCGCAGCGTGAGGAGCTTCGGCTCTCCAGCCATGATGCTCACCGTCCTCAACGTCGCCTATCCCCTCGCCCCGGTCGGGCCGGATGCGGTCGGTGGTGCCGAGCAGGTGCTGTCGATGCTCGACCAGGCGCTCGTACAGGCCGGACACCGCTCGATCGTGATCGGCTGCCAGGGCTCGAGCGCTGCGGGTGTCCTCATCGAGACGCCGGCCGAACCGGGCGTGCTCGATGAAGCGGCGAAGCGCCGGGCGCAGCGTTCTCATTGCGCCGCAATTGCTACCGCACGCGCTCGCTGGCCAATCGACGTGGTCCATTTGCACGGTATCGATTTCGATGCCTATCTGCCAGGCGACGGGCCGACATTGGTGACCCTGCATTTGCCGCTCGACTGGTATCCTGCCGACGCTCTCAATCCGGCGCGGGAGGATCTGTGGCTGCATGCGGTATCGGCGGCTCAGCAAAGAACCGCGCCGCCGGGCGCCAGGCTGATCGGGCCGATTCCCAACGGAGTGGACGTCGACGCGCTGAGCGAGCCGCAGGCCAAACACGACTTTGCGCTCGTGCTCAGCCGCGTCTGCCCGGAAAAGGGCATCCATCTGGCGCTGGACGCAGCCAACAAGGCCAGCGTCCCGCTGGTCATCGGTGGCAAGGTCTACCCCTATGAAACGCACACAGCGTATTTTCGCGACGAGGTCGAATCCCGCCTGGACGACCGGCGCCGCTTCCTTGGTCCGCTCGGCTTTGTCGCCAAGCGGCGCCTGCTGAACACAGCCCGCTGCCTAGTCATCCCGAGCCTTGCCGCGGAAACCAGTTCGCTCGTCGCCATGGAGGCGCTCGCCTGCGGCACCCCCGTGGTGGCCTTCCCGAATGGCGCACTGCCGGATGTGGTCGAGCACGGCAAGACCGGGTATCTGGTCGGGGATGTCGACGAGATGGCCGAAGCCATCGCTGCCGCACCCAGCCTGGACCCCGAGACGTGCCGGGCCGAGGCGCGGCGGCGCTTTTCACTCGACCGCATGGTTTCCTCCTACATGGACGCCTATCGGGCGCTGGCACGGCTCGGCACAGACAGCGAGCAGCTCGCGACGGCAAAGTGAGCGCGACATGCTCCGCAGTGAGATCATAGACGATCCGGCGGACCTCGAAGCCCTCGAGCCGCACTGGTGGGAACTCTGGTCGCGCAGTCCCTCGGCGACGCCGTTCCAGTCTCCCGCATGGTTGCTGCCATGGTGGCGAACATTTGCTCCCGGCGAGCTAGCGACGGTCGCCATCTGGCGTGGCGACGATCTGGTCGGCCTGGCGCCACTCTATCTGGAACGCCACGACGCCGGCGCGCGATTGCTTCCGCTCGGCATTTCGTTGAGCGACTATCTGGATGTCCTTTGTCTTCCCGAGATCGCCGAACCGGTCGGCGCAGTCATCGGTGGCGCCGTTCTTTCCGTGGGCTGGTCACAGTGGATCTTGCAGGACCTGCCTCCCGGCGGCGCCGGCCTTGCCATCAGGCATGCCGCGCTCGAATCGTGCCAAGCCGTCGGTCACGCCGCTTGCCCGGTGCTCGCCCTCGCCGGCGACCAGACGCTTCAAGGCTGTGTTCCGGCGCGGCGGAGGCGCCAATTGCGCCGCGCCCACAGGGCCGCGTCGAGACGCGGCAGTGTCTCCATCGAACCCGCTTTGTCCGATCCGCAGACATTCCTCGACCACCTGATCCGCCTTCACCGCGCGCGCTGGGCCGGACACGGCGACGGCGTTCTGTCCGATTCCCGCGTGGAAGCATTCCACCGTCAGGCGCTCCCGCAACTGGTGGCACAGGTGCTTGCCCGATGCTGGCTTATCACGATCGGTAACGCGATCGTGGGCGCCTATTACGGGTTCCATCATCGTGGCCGCGCTTGCGCTTATCTCGGTGGCTTCGATCCGGCCTATGCCGAGGAAAGTCCCGGCGCGCTGCTCATCGGCCAGGCGATAAGGCAGGCGATCTGCGAAGGCGCGGAAGAGTTCGATTTTCTGCGCGGACAAGAGGCCTACAAGTACAGCTGGGGCGCCGTAGACCGGTGGACGATGCGCAAGATCTGGACGCGGAGCAAAGGGCGATGAGCGCGACCCAACCGGAATCTCGGCGGTCGACATCAGCAAGGCGGGTGCTGGAGGATTGCATGGCAGACGGTGCCGGCGTCGAAGCCGTCATCGCAAGGCTGGCTCTCCGTTTCGAGACAGGAATCGATGCTGCAGAATTGGCGAAGATTGCGCAAAACACGCACTCGGCTGACCCGCGAAACACGGCAAAACTGCAACGGATTGCGGACCTGCTTCGGCGCAGGCCCGAGATCTTCGCCACGCTGCGCAAAACAGGCGGTGCTGTTCGGCACGAGCGTGGCGAGGACGAGACCGACGATGCGGTCGTCAAGCGGCTGGCGGCCGGGTTTGACGCGGCGGCGGCGATCTCCCCGGCGGCGAGCGTCCAGCTGTCATCGCTGGGCAATGAGGAAAAGCTCTCTGCCGCTACGGCTGAGATCGTTGCCTGGCTGGAGAGGCGAGGCTTTACCGGCAGTGACCGCGACATACTGGATATCGGCTGTGGTATCGGTCGGTTCGAACAGGCGCTCTCCGCTCTGTCGCACCGGATCGTCGGCAGCGATATATCCCCTGCGATGATCTCGATCGCCCGCCGGCGATGCGCCGGGCTCGGCAATGTAGAATTCCGCCCTGCGCGCGGTTTCGATCTTGCCGATTTTTGCGATGCCAGCTTCGACCGCGTGCTGGCCGTCGACAGCTTTCCCTATCTGGTGCTGGCCGGCCTTGCGGAGCGACATTTCGTGGAAATCGCGCGCGTGCTGAAGAGGCCGGGCATGGCCGCGCTTTTGAATTATTCATATCGCGGATCGCCGGCGCTGGATCGCGCCGATGTCCATAACTTCGCCAACGCAAATGGCATGCAAGTCCTCGTCGACGGCGAAAAGCCGTTCCGGTACTGGGACGGCGATGCCTTCCTGCTTACGCTTTCCGACGGAACATTGCGGCCCAACGATGGTTCGGATGCCGAACGGGAAAAGCCGCTATTCGACAGTATGAAGGAGGACAAGATGGCGTCCGGCAGCAAGAAGCACATCGGTCGCGGCAGTCACGGCAAAGGCGCTGGCGCTGGCGCAATGACCGATCTTCCCAAGGACAAGATCGGCGAGAACGCTGTTTTGTCCAACAGAGACAAGAAGCAGCACACCAAGGAGCGCGGGCTCGACGGCAATCGGGTCAAATCCGAGCAGTACCAGGATCATTCAGCGGATCGGCGGCCTGAAGACTGATCGTTGCGGCAGCATGCGAGCGTGCAGCCGGTGAGCAATTGAAAGGCGGCGAGAAGCCAACCGCTGACGAAGCTGTGCAAGGACCGATGCCGGTCGCATGGACGCCCTGCAAATTCTTGCAAACTCGCACTGTTGCCACCAGAGTGAGGTGAAGGAACCAACATTTGCCAAGAGAACGCGATGTCTCGCTCAAGGGAAGATTCCGGCAGCAGGCGTGCCGATCTGACGATAGATCGGGAAATCGCTTCCTTGCTTGCGGCCATCGAGCAGGAAAGGGTTCCTGACCGGCTGACCAAACTTGCGATCGAATTGCAGCATGCGCTTATCGAAAGGCGCTTGCGCGAAACCAGCAACTAACGTGACGTGTATTAACGGCGCCTCTCGGCTTCGAAGTCCAGTTGTCCTTCGGACAGATAGCTGCGCCTTTCCATCAGGGTTTGCGAGGAACTTTCGCCAAGGTATTCCAGCACGCCGGCGCGTGCCCTGTTGAGCCGGCTCTTCACGGTTCCCACCGCGCAACCGCATATTTCGGCCGTTTCCTCATAGCTGATGCCCAGAACGCCTATCAACATCAGAACCTCGCGCTGGTGCTCGGGAAGGCTCTGAATGGCCTGGTGGACCTCCTTGCCCTGTACGGACCATTCCTGCGTCGCTTCCGAGATCGGCCGCAGCGAAGCGCAGTCGAGTAGGCCGGGCGCTTCCCTCACCGCGGCCCTGACACGCGTGTAGTAGGTGTTGCGCATGATCGTGAAGAGCCATGACTTCATGCGCGTTCCAGCTTCGAACTTGTCAATGTTGGCCAGGCCCTTGGTCAGCGTCTCCTGGACCAGGTCGTCGGCATCATCAGGAGTGCGGCAGAAGGTGCGGGCGAAAGCCCTCAAAGCGGGTATGAGGTCGACGATGGAAACTTCTTCGGTTTCGCGAGTCGCCAAGGCGTAGGCTGTAGGTGGCAATGGTCCAGCTCCCGTCCAGAATGAGTTCGTGAGCGCAGACCAGTTAAATGCATTGGGCGAAAGATCGTTCCGGCTGGCGAAAATCACCCGGATCGGGAACCGGAGCGGCTTGGCTGGGCAACCCAGCCGGCGGTGATATTTTTGACGGAACAACCACCGGTATCGCGGAGTTGGAATCCAGGCCGTCCGAAATTCCGGGGCGCCGCCATTGGCGTGTCGAAACGCGATTTTCGCAGCGAGCCTGGGCCGCCACCTCAAGGACAGTCCGCCACCTCAAAACAGGAGGAACCCATGACAGGAAACAAGCACGCCAAAGGCAAAACGCCGGCCGACAGCGACCTTGCCAACGATCCCGGCATCGGCAGTTCCAAGGGCACGATCAAGGAGGGCGACCGGCTCGATCAGGGCGACAACACGTTCGAAGGCGATGTCGAGAACGACACCACGCCTCAAGGCGGTATCAATCCCCGGCAAAAGATGCGGACCAACAAATGATGCCAGCATCGGCCGGCGCACGATCGAACAAACCCGCTGCAACCCGTGCAGCAATCCCGCGTTAAAGAGCATGGGCCTCGCGTCCGCCCAGCGTTGATGCGACAGGCTCTTTCGCGGAGACACAGATGACAAAAAAATCGTTTGGCCGCCCCGTTCCAATTCTCGTCGGCCTTGGTTTCCCTCGCCATGTCGAAAATATTTGGCAGGCCTATGACGTCTTGAACGAATGGCCGAGTCGCGGCCCGGCGCACAAGGCGGCGTTCGACGCCTGTCGCGCCGGGCTGGCTGACGAGGTCGATGCCGAGACCGTGCGCGCGGCGTTCGAAGCATTCGCCCGCAAGGCGGGCATTCTGGCGCACGATGTCGCCGCCGAAATACCAGCAGGCACCAATCCCACTGCGGTTCGCGACGTCGGCTAAAATGCCCAGCAGGCCATGTGACCCGCTGACGCTAATTTATATCAAGGGTGGTTGAATCGGGAGGACCGCCATGCTGGAGATAAAGTTCGATGCTCCGGTTTGCATCTACTTCGGCAAGCCGGGACGATCGCGAATGGTCAGCTCCATTTTCGAGGCTTCTTACTGCCTCAAAAGCGAGAAATGGCCTGCCCGCAATGCCCCGTTGTCGCTGATGGCGGCAGATGCATTGGCGGCGCCCAGATCGGCCAGGCGGCAGCGGAAGCCCGCGAAGCATTTATCGACGCGGCTTTGGAAGCGAAGATACTTGTCGAAGGCGAGCCGCATGACACGCATGCCCGGACAGCCTTCATGCCGGACGGCGGGCGAACCGGCAGGCTGCTTCCCCGCAGAGCCGTTTATCGCGAATGGCTGGCTTCCTCGGCCTTTTTCTCCCGCTGCTGCCTGAGGACCTCGTCGGTTCCGACCAGCTTCTTCGATCCTCCAGGGATCGCGGTGGAAACAACAGCCGGCGGGTCGCTTGCGGGGAAAGAATCCTCCAGACCCGCCTGCAGCTGGTCTTCCAGCGTCTGCGGCTCTTCCGAGCGGCCAGGGGTCCTTCGGGTGTCTACATTCTCCAGCGGCTGTGTCATGTCCGGTGAAGACCTGACTTCTCGAATCGAGCCATAGAGCTGTTCGATGGCAAATTCCTTCATTGTGTCGAAATCGGCCTTTTCGTCACGCGATGCCTCGATTTGGTCGACCATGGTCTTCTCGAACCGTTCGAGGCTCTCGCTTCCACACGCTCGGCAGAGACGCACCAGCGCCTCGCGCAGTATGAGCGGCGCAAAGTGCGCCGTCGCCTCAAGCCTGAGCTGCTGCAAACGCTCCGGGGTAGCGGCTTGGAACTTCGACATGCTCGACCTCTTCGCCTTGTGGAGCATGTCAACGAAAATTGTCGGCGGATGTTCCATCGGCGGCCGCTGCATCGCTCGATCCTCAGCGGTGCGCGCCACCACCGACTGCCATGCGGATACCGAGACAGACGACGAAGCAGCCTGCCACGCGCTGCTGCCAGAGCCTTACCTTCGGTCGTCTCATGATCCAGGCCCCGAGCGTACCGGATGCGAGCGCATATGTGCCCAGCACCAGCACACCGGTTATTTTTTGGCTGCCGCCGAGCAGCAGCAATTGCAGTGTGACCGATCCCCGCGCGGGATCGACGAACTGTGGAAGGAATGCCACCATGAAGGTTATCGGCCAGGGATTTATCAGATTGGCGATCATTCCTTCGCGTGCGGCCACAAGCGGCCCGACACTGCGCGGCTCCTCGACGGCGACGCCGGCCGACGGCAGCAGCACCAGACGCGATCCAAGCCAAACCAGATAGGCTGCGCCCATCCATCGAAGCATGGCAAAGACAACGGGCGATGCCTGGAGCAGCGACGATATGCCGAGGGCAAGGAGTGGCAGCTGGACCATGCCGGCGCCGATGGTCATTCCCAGGACGGTGAACAGGGCAACGTCACGGCCCTGCCCGATGCCACGCGCCATCACCAGCAGACTGTCAGGCCCCGGGGGCATCTGCATCAGAATGACCGTCCCGAGAAAGGCCGCCCACGAGGCAGGATCCATGCCGCTACTTCGCCCCGGTTTCGTAGGAGGCCTTCGCGCCGTCCTTCAACCGACCGGCATCTCGCATCATCTTGAGCGCCTCGTCCCTGGTCAGGCCGCACCTGCGGGCAAAGAAATTGACCTCATAGGCCTGCTCGGCCGACAGGCCGTCCTTGGCATGCACTCTGCGCTTGTGTTTGCGTCCGCTCATACATGCTTGATCCCGTGAGACTTAGCGTCCCCAACTCACATCGGGCCAACCGGTTCCCCACTGCTTCGTCGCTGCGCAGGCTTTTCAGGCGCCGTCGGGCCGGCCGACCTTGTCCTTGAGTTCGTTCAGGAATGCGAGCAGCGCGTCCTCAGGATCGTCGGCCTCTTCGGTCAGCATTTCGATGCCCCAGTGGCCGAGAACAGCCTCCTGGACGATGCTCGGCTGCGACATGAAGATAAAGGATTTCGGGCGGCTCTTCTCGTAGCCCGACCGCCGCCAGGTCTGCCAAAGCCTGTGCAATAGCAGACGGATGTTCATATCAGACATGCTGTAGCCGATGAACAGGATGGTGCGCCCAAGCGCGTCGGCGCGAAACTTCGCGTCGAGCGGCGAATCGAACGAAAGCCGGTCGAAATAATCGGTCTCCGCCAGGACCAGCGATTTGTCGTCGTCGAAATCGCCGTGGAATTTGATGATCTGCGTCACCTCGCCGGTCGTCTTGGGCAAGTCCTTTGCATTGGCCACCTTCACAAAGGGCCGGCCATGGATCTCGAAGGCTACCTCGAGGTTGCGATCATAATTGGTGGTGTAGATGATCGGAAAATCGAGCGATACGATGAGCTTGTGGATTGCCGACCGCTGCACTTCTTCCCGCGAGACGCTCCATTCACGATCCATCCAACTGCGCAAAGGGCCGAGGCTCCCCTGCTTCAGCCGGTAGTATTCGGCAAGGGCCTGATAGCTGGCCTCCGGTGCGCCGATCATGTCCTCGTGAAGGCCGAGCTCGTTTTGCATGTGCTCGATGAGCTTTTGCCAGGACGGCAAGCCGACGCTCATCGACACCCCGGCTCCAACGAACAAGATAGCTCGTCGCTCTTTCACCGATTGAGCCAGTTGCTCGACTGCAGACAGCATTCGACACAACTGCGATAGGTGCCGCTCCGTTCCAGCCGAGCCAGGACCACTGCCGGAATAGAATTACTTCCGACTTGAGTGCGGACACTCGGATCGGCTGTCCCGAGCGCCCGGCCCCCGACTTTTGGCCAACCGAATCCGACATTTATTTCGTTGCATTTGGCACTTCTGCGCCGCTCACGCGTTGGAGAGTGTTCAACAAACACGGCGCAGCTGCAGCTAATGGAGCTCTGCGCCAACGTCGGCAACTCGACAGCAAATGAGGCAAGCGCGACTGGTGGCGGCGAAAAATAGGGTGCCTGGCAAAAGGGGAAAGAGGCCAATGGCTGCAATACTGGGATGGAGGCTGCTGGCGGGGTTTGCACTGATAACCGCGGCGGTTGCTCAGCCAGCATCAAGCCCTGCGATAAATCCGCCGGCCGCAGCTGCTCCGCCCGACGACGGCCAGTGGGCGATGCCGGCAAAGAACTACGCCTCCACCCGCTACAGCGAACTTGCGGAGATCACCGAAGACAACGTCAAAAACCTGCAGGTGGCCTTCACCTTCTCGACCGGCGTCAACAAGGGCCAGGAGGCTGCGCCCTTGGTCGTCGGCAACACGATGTACATCGTGACGCCGTTTCCCAACATCCTCTATGCGCTTGACCTTACCAAGCCCGGCGCGCCGATGAAGTGGAAGTTTGAGCCCAATCCCGAGCCCGCGGCGCAGGGCGTTGCCTGTTGCGACGTGGTCAACCGCGGTGCAGCCTTCTTCGACGGGCGCATCTATTTCAACACGCTCGACGGCCATGCCATCGCCGTCGATGCGGCCACCGGCAAACCGGTCTGGAACACCCATATCGGCAACATCAATATCGGCGAGACCATCACCATGGCGCCGCTGGTGGTGAAGGGCAAAGTGCTGGTTGGCAATTCCGGCGGCGAAATGGGCGTACGCGGCTGGATCAAGGCCCTCGACGCCGGCGACGGGCACGTCGTCTGGACGGCCCACAATACCGGCCCGGACGCCGAGGTGCTGATCGGCCCCGATTTCAAGCCGCATTACGACATGGACAAGGGCAAGGATCTCGGCGTGACGTCGTGGCCGCCCGACGCCTGGAAGATCGGCGGCGGCAATGTATGGGGCTGGATCTCCTATGACCCGGACCTCAACCTGATCTTCCATGGCACCGGAAATCCCGGTCCGTGGAACCCGGATCTGCGACCTGGCGACAACAAATGGACCGCCGGCATCTTTGCCCGCGATCCCGACACAGGCGCAGCCAAATGGTTCTATCAGTGGACCCCGCACGATTTGCACGATTACGACGGCATCAACGAGCAGGTGCTGCTGGACATGACCTGGCAGGGCAAGCCCCGCAAGGTGCTGGTGCGGCCGGAACGCAACGGCTACGTCTATTTGTTGGACCGCACCACGGGCGAGGTCCTGTCGGCAGTGCCGTTCGGGCCTGTCAATTCCAGCAAGGGCGTCGACCTGAAGACCGGCCGGCTGATTGTAAATCCGGACAAGAAGACCGGCACCGGCAAGGTCGTCCGCGACATCTGTCCCACCGCATCTGGCCTCAAGGACTGGCAACCTTCGGCGTTCTCGCCAAAGACCGGCCTGCTCTACATTCCGCACAATAACATGTGCATGGACGAAGAAGGCGTCGAGGTGAATTACATCGCCGGCACGCCCTATGTCGGCATGAACGTGCGAATGATTCCCGGGCCGGGCGGCAATCGCGGTGCTTTCACCGCCTGGGATGTCGCCGCCGCCAAGCCGGCGTGGAGCCTGAAGGAGAATTTTCCGGTGTGGAGCGGCGCCGTCGCCACCGCCGGCAACGTCGTGTTCTATGGCACTATGGAAGGCTGGTTCAAGGCGGTCAGCGCCAGGACCGGCGAACTGCTTTGGCAGTTCAAGACGTCGTCCGGCATCATCGGCCAGCCGATCACCTATCGCGGCCCGGACGGGCACCAATATGTCGCGATTCTTTCGGGCGTCGGTGGCTGGGCCGGCGCGATCGTATCCGGCGATCTCGACCCGCGCGACGCCACCGCCGCGCTCGGCTTCGTCAACGTCATGAAGGATCTGAAGGATGTAACCACGCCGGGAGGTACGCTGTATGTGTTCCGGCTGCCTTGAGACGATCGGCCGAGTTGCGGGGCCACGGAGAACGCGTTCGCGGCGGTTAGCCGTCGCGGTTGGCGCACTGGCACTCTCGCTCGTTGCCGCCGTTGCCAATGCGCGCGAGTTGAGGATCTGCGCCGATCCCAACAACATGCCGTTCTCCAATGCCGCCAGGCAGGGCTTTGAAAACAAGATCGCCGAACTCATCGCCCGGGAGCTTGGTGCGACTGTTTCCTACACGTGGTGGGCACAGCGGCGCGGCTTCGTCCGCAACACGTTGAAAGCTGGCTTGTGCGATCTTGTGCCCGGCACGCCCGCCAATCTCGAGATGCTGCGCACCACCGCGCCCTACTACCGGTCTTCTTATGTGTTCGTGACACGCCAAGATGTGCCCGAAATCACGTCCTTCAACGATCCTCGCCTGCGCGATCTGCACATCGGCGTCCAGCTGATAGGCGACGATGGCGCCAACTCGCCCCCCGTCCAGGCGCTTGGCCGTCGTGGCATCGTCGGCCATCTCATCGGTTTCCCCGTCTATGGCGACTATTCGGCGCCGAACCCGCCAGCACGCATCATTGAGGCGGTCGCGAATGGCGACATCGATATGGCCGTCGTCTGGGGACCGTTGGCCGGCTACTTTGCAGCCAGGCAGAAGGTGGCGCTGCGGATCACGCCGGTTTCGCCGCGCGTGGACGGCCCGCAACTGCCGATGATCTTCGACATCTCGATGGGCGTGCGCCGTGGCGACGATACGCTGCGCAGCGAGGTGAACGCCGCCCTGACCAGACACCGCGCCGAGATCGACGCGATCCTGGCGACCTACCAGGTGCCCCGCCTCGATCCTGTCGGAGCGCCTTGAAATGAAGCGCGGTCTTCCCTTGCTGGTGTTCGCGATCCTCGCGGTTTCCGGGTGCCAGCGTGAGGAACGCGACACGCGTCCACAGTCGGCGTTCGGCTCGGGCGACCAACCGGCAGCCGTGACGGCCCTCGAGCCGGGCGGCCAACGGCCGGCCTCGTCCGATACCAAGGCCGGCGTGTTCGAGGCCAACGCCTTCCACCTCAGCGAGGGCAAGCGTCTGTTCAACTGGTTCAACTGTTCCGGTTGCCATGCCAATGGCGGTGGCGGCATGGGCCCGGCCCTTATGGACAAGAAGTGGCTCTATGGCAGCTCGATCGAAAGCATCCACGCCACGATCAGGGACGGTCGGCCAAACGGCATGCCGAGCTTCCGCGACAAGATCCCGGACGACCAGATCTGGGAGCTTGCCGCCTTCGTCCGCGCGTTGAGCGGCAACGCGCCAAAATCCGCTGCGCCGAGCCGCGACGACGACATGATGCCCCATCCATCCGAAAATCGCCTGCCGGATGCCGCGACTCTGGGGAAGTCGCCGTGAACCGCCTTGTTTGCAGGGTGTGCTGCGGCGCAGCCTGCATGCTGCTCCTTGCAGGATGCAGCGGCTGGCAATCGGCGCTCGACCCAAAAGGCCCGGCCGCGGGTGAGCTTGCGTGGCTGATCTGGTTCTTCACCGCGCTGTGCACGGTGGTCTGGCTTCTAGTGCTGGCTGTGCTGATCATGCCATTGGCCCGGCGCGCGGCGCCGCTCGGCGATCCGCTTGTACTCGACGCTGCCGCCGAGCGCAGCAAGATGCGAATTGTCGTCGCCGCACTCGCCGCTACCGCCCTGATCCTGGTAGGCCTGACCCTGCTGAGCTACTTCGCCAACCGGACGCTCGCTGCTATCGGCTCGGATGCGGCGCTGACGATCCGGGTGACCGGGCATCAATGGTGGTGGGAGGTGCGCTACGAAAATGATCAGCCGAACCGCATTCTGACGACCGCCAATGAAATCCACATCCCGGCGGGCGAGCCGGTGCGGCTTGTAGTGACCTCGACCGACGTTATCCATTCCTTCTGGGTCCCGAACCTCTCGGGCAAGCTGGACCTCATTCCAGGCCACGAGAACGTTCTCGATCTGAAGGCGGACAAACCCGGCGTCTATCGCGGCCAGTGCGCCGAGTTCTGTGGCGCGCAGCATGCCAATATGAGCACCTTCATCATCGCCGAACCTCGGCCTGTATTCGACGCCTGGCTGAACGATCAGCTGCGGCCGGCGGCCGCCCCCGTGTCGGCCGAGGCCAAAACCGGCCACGACCTGTTCCTCAAACGGCCATGCGTGATGTGCCACAAGATCGGCGGCACCATCGCCGGCGGTACGGTCGCTCCCGACCTTACACATATCGCAAGCCGGCGGACGCTCGCTGCCGGAACGCTGGCGATGAGCCGGGGCAATCTCGCAGCCTGGATAGCCGATCCGCAAGGGATCAAGCCAGGTGCCCACATGCCCGTGGTGGGACTGAACGGGGACGAGCTGAATGCAATCGTAGCCTATCTCGAGGGCTTGAAATGAGTAGCGCCGACCTGGCCCATGGGCGTGACCTCGCCCAGCAACGCGCCGCAGCACAAAAGGGTGACCTAGCTCCCGAACGCGACGGTCCTCGCGATACCGGCCTCGACGACGCCAGCCTTGACGGCTGGTTGGCGCGGACATGGCAGACGGCGCCAGGCATCATCGGTGCGCTCTCGAGCGTCGACCACAAAATTGTCGCGCGGCGCTACCTGATCACCGCTTTCGTCTTCCTGTGCCTCGGTGGCCTCAGCGCCGTTGCCATGCGCATCCAACTGTCGGGGCCGGAGCGTGGGCTGATCGGGCCCGACCGCTACAACCAGCTGTTCACCATGCATGGCGTGACCATGATGTTCCTGTTTGCAGTGCCGATCGTTCAGGCGACCGGCATCTACCTCGTGCCACTGATGGTCGGCACCCGCAACATCGCCTTTCCGCGCCTCAATGCATTCAGCTTCTGGATTTATCTCTCCGGTGGCCTCTTCGCTTGGGTGTCGTTTGCACTCGACATGGCGCCCGACGTCGGCTGGTTCTCCTACGTGCCGCTGTCCGGTCCTGAATTCGGGCCAGGCAAGCGTTCCGACGTGTGGGCGCAGATGATCACTTACACCGAAGTGTCATCGCTGGCGGTCGCGGTCGCCACCATCGTAACCGTGCTGAAGCAGCGTGCGCCGGGCATGTCGCTCGATAAGATTCCGCTCTACGTCTGGGCGATGCTGGTCACCTCTTTCGTAATCGTGTTCGCCATGCCAGCGGTCATGATCGCGTCGACGTTCCTGATCCTCGACCGGCTGGTCGGCACCCATATCTTCAACCCCGCCGAGGGTGGCGACGTACTGCTCTTCCAGCACCTGTTCTGGTTCTTCGGCCACCCCGAAGTCTACATCATTTTCCTCCCGGCTACCGGCATGGTGTCCTCGATCATCGCCGCTTTCGCCCGGCGTCCGGTATTCGGCTATCTGGGCATGGTACTGGCCTTGATTGCGGTCGGCTTTTTGTCGTTCGGCCTGTGGGTCCACCACATGTTCGCAACCGGCCTGCCGAAGCTCGGCGCGAGCTTCTTCACCGCCTCGAGCATGTTGATCGCCATCCCGAACGGGCTGCAGATCTTCTGCTGGCTGGCGACATTGTGGGACGGACGCCCGATAATCAGAACGCCGCTGCTGTTCGTGTTCGGCTTCTTCTTCACGTTCGTTGCGGGCGGCCTGACTGGCGTGATGCTGGCGTCGGTGCCATTGGACCTGCAAGTACACGACACCTATTTCGTGGTCGCGCATTTCCATTACGTGCTGATCGGCGGGTCGGTGTTCCCGCTGCTCGGCGCGACCTATTTCTGGTTCCCCAAGATCACCGGCCGGATGATGAGCGAACGTCTCGGACGCTGGCACTTCTGGCTTGCCTTCCTAGGCTTCAATGCGGCGTTCTTTCCGATGCACATTGTCGGCCTGTGGGGCATGCCGCGGCGGGTCTACACCTATCCGGTGGAACTCGGCTGGGGCAACATCAACCTGTTCATCACAGCCGGCGCGGTCATCCTGTTCCTAAGCTTCGTTCTGTTCACTACAAACCTGGTGTACAGCGCCTCGAGGGGCGCCCCGGCCGGGGACAATCCCTGGAATGCCGGCACGCTGGAATGGGCGACGAGCTCTCCACCGCCGAGCTATAATTTCGCCCGGATTCCGGTGGTTACCCACTCCGAGCCGCTCTGGGCCGAACACGACGCGCTGCCGGTTGCGACCGGGCTTCGCGTCGACGTTCGCGAGCTTGTTGTTTCGACGGTGGCAGAGGCGCATGCCGATGTACGCGAGAAGTCGGCGACGCCATCGATCTGGCCATTGTTCGCCGCGCTCGCGATCGGCGCCACCTTTCTTTATTCGATTTTCAGCCCGTGGGCGGTGATTTGGGGGGCCGGACCGATCGCCGTCACTCTGATCGGCTGGTTCTGGCCAAAAGGCGATCCGGAGGATGAGGAATGAAACAGCGCCCGTTCGCGGACATTTCCGAACTCCCGACCTTCGGGCTCGGACCACGCAGCCCGACCTGGTGGGGCACCCTCGCCTTCATGGCGCTCGAGGGCATCGGTTTCGCGCTCGCCGCAGGCGCCTATCTTTACCTTGCCTATCTGTCGCCCGAATGGCCATTGGGCGTGCCGCCGCCCAACCATTGGCCGGGCACCATCGTCACGCTGTTGCTGCTCGCCAGCGTGGTGCCCAATCACATACTGAACCGCTACGCCGAAGCCTGTGCCATGGTGCCTGTGCGCATCGGCCTGATCGTCATGTCGCTGCTCGGTATTGCACCGCTTGTCGTGCGGTGGTTCGAATTTCCGGCCCTCAACATTTATTGGGATACCAATGCGTACGGCTCAATGCTGTGGGTGCTGCTCGGCCTTCACACAACGCATCTGATTACCGACGTCGGCGACACGCTGGTGCTGACAGTCCTGATGTTCACGCGCCATGGCTATAGCGGCCGGCGTTTCGGGGACGTTGGCGACAACGTCTTCTACTGGGATTTCGTGGTCGCGACCTGGATCCCGATGTATCTGTTGATCTACTGGATGCCGAGGCTTGACTGAGATGCGTGCGCTTCGCTTGGGCACATCATGGGGCGGGCTGTTGTCCGGGCCTTTGGCCTGGGCGGTGTCGACGCAGCTGAATTATGCGTTCGTGGAGTGGCAGTGCGCTCATGGCATTCCCGTCATACCGGTCATTGCGCTGGTGCTGACAGTGCTGGCCTTGCTCGGCGGCGTGCTGTCGTGGCGGGCGCGCCAGCAAGGCGGCGCCGCCTTTAAACCGGATCGTACGCGCGCCACCGAGGATTTCGTCGCCAATATCGGCATTCTCAGCGCGGTGCTGTTTGCGCTGGTGATCGTCATGCAAGGCGCCGCCTCGCTCATTCTTGACGGCTGCTTGCGATGAGCTTCGACGCGCTCTTCTCGACCTCGATCTGCTACGGTGCCGGCGCCCCGCAGGCCGGCTGGACGCTGGCGTTGCCGATCACGCTGCCGCTAACCGTGGTCGCAGTGCTTTACGCGGCAGGCGCCTTTCGGCTGTGGCGGCGGAGCGCCCGCAGCCGGCCGTTGCGACTGCGGCAGGCCGTGCTGTTCGCGGCCGGCTGGGCCATTTTGGCGGCAGCACTGGTCAGTCCGCTCCATGCATTGGGTGAGCGCGTCTTCACCGCCCACATGATCGAGCACGAGCTGTTGATGGCGGTGGCGGCACCCCTGCTGGTCGCCTCCTGCCCGGCGGCGGCGCTGATGTGGGCGTTGCCGATCAGGCTGCGGCTGGCATTTGGCGCAGCCGGGCACGCGAAGGTGCTTCGAACCATTTGGACCGCCGTCAGCCGCCCTGCAGCCGCGACCTTCTTGCACGGCGTCGCGATATGGGCGTGGCACGTTCCGGCGCTGTTCGAGGCGGCGCTTGCACAGAGTGTCCTGCATTATGCGCAACATGCCAGCTTCTTCGGTACGGGGCTGCTGTTCTGGTGGGTACTGCTGCCGCGTTCAGGCCGCGAACAAGCCTATGGCAGCGCGGTCATGCACCTTTTCTTCACCTCGCTGCACACCGGCCTGCTCGGGGTGCTGCTGCTGGTCTCGCCAAGGCTGTGGTTTCCGGTAAACGCAGCAGGCGCGGAATTGTGGAACCTTAGCCCGCTCGAGGACCAGCAGCTCGCCGGTCTGATGATGTGGGTTCCGGCCGGCTTGATTTATGGCGGGGCCGCGTTGCTGCTGGCCGGCCTGTGGATTCGCTCGAGCAGCCGAAAGGACCGGGAGGCGTCGCATGCGCTTCACGCTGTCTAAAGCCGTAATTGGCGCTGCGGTTATTGTCGTGCTCGTTGCAGCCTTGGCCGGGATCTCGTTGTACTTCGAGCAAAGCCGTCGGGTCGAGCAGAAGGCCGACAATGCGACCGGCGGTGTCAGCGCCCGCGCTATACCGATCATGATGGCCAATGGCTGCGCCGGTTGCCACACCATCACCGGCGTTCCCGGTGCGCAAGGGTTAGTCGGTCCACGCCTCGACGCAAGCCTGCCCACCCGGGTCTATGTCGGCGGCGTCTTGCGCAATAGGCCGGAGAACCTGATTCGGTGGATCCGTGGGGCAAGGGAGATCAATCCGCATACGGCAATGCCTTCGACCAGGATTTCTGAGCAGGAGGCGCGGGACGTCGCTGCCTACCTCTACTCGCTGAAATGACTTTGTTGCAGCATTTCTTGAAGAGCAGGGTTGGCTGCAACATCTCGCCAGGAACAAATCGGCAAGGCCGAGGTTTGGTTCTACCGATCAAACCGCGAGGAAGTGCTATGGACACTGATGTCAATTCCGAAACCCGCTCGATCTTCATTGTCGGGCTGCGCAATGCCCACGCCATGGAGAACCAAGCACTGTCGATCATGAAGCCTCAGGTCAAGCGGATCGAGAACTATCCGCAGGTCGCCGACCGCCTGCAGCAGCATATCACGGAGACCGAAGGGCAGATCGCCCGCCTGGAATCCATTCTGGATCGCCTCGGTGAGGACCATTCCACATTGAAGGATACGGCTATGTCGATGGTCGGCAGCATGGCCGCGATGGGACATTCCGTAGCCGGCGACGAAATCCTCAAGAACAGCTTCGCCAACTTTGCATTCGAAAATTACGAGATCGCGGCTTACAACTCATTGCTCGTGCTCGGGGAGGCCGGAGGGTTTAATCAGGCGATCAACTCTCTTCAGCAGAATCTCAGCGAAGAAGAGAAAATGGCCGACTGGTTGAAGCAGAACCTGCGCGGCGTCACCTTGCAATACGCCAGGCTGCGTGAGGCGGGAGAGACCGCCAAAAGTTAAGCCGCCCCGCCGCTGGCCGAGAGGAATTCCTGGCAACCACCCAGTCGAATTGACGGGGTGGTTGTTTTTTTATTGGACAGTGCTGCTAAGACTGCACGCCACGCCGTTGGCCAGACACGCTTCATGCAGCCCGAAGAACCGAACGGATTCAAGCGAAGAATCGGAACGGACCGGAGCGCCTCGGCTAATGACTTCAGCGCCGCGATCACATTTGTCTGCGGAAGGTTGCGCCGACTTCGATGTTCAACCGCGAGGCGACCCGCGGTTGGAATCGCCACGAACGACCGCAGCGCTATCACGTCGTTTCGGGAGACTCGTTCGATTTGGGAGCCTCGTCGGTCTCCGGCAAACGATCGCGAATGGCTTCCTCGGTTTTGCTTGCCGTCTTTTTCACGACTTTCTCGACGCGGTCGACCAACGTCTCGGCGTCGCCGCTGGAACCCTGTCGGTCAGCCTCTTCCTTTACAGTCTCATATGCTTCGGCGGCGACCTGCTTGGCTTGCTCCACGCCTTCTTCAAAGACTTCTTCGGCACTGTCACGAAGCTTGTCGCGGTAAGGGCCGAGTTGCGCGTCTTCCGCGGCGGTGTGAGGCAGCATCACGCCGATGGCTGTGCCCACGGCAAGGCCCACCGCGGCCATTGCCAGAGGTTCGCGCTGGAACAGGTCCTGCGCCGACTGCCGCACCCGGCCCGTCATATCGGTCGCGGCCGAGCCGACCTGCCCGGCTGTGCTTCTCAATCTTTCTTTGGCGCCGCTCGCAACGTCTGCCACAGCCTCAGTCGCACCGCCTGCCACGGACGCAGCCGAACGAGCGGCATCGGAGAGCATGGAGCCGGCGGAAGCTTCGCCCTCGGCACCGTACTCATCGCCGCGTGAGTCCTGCCAGGCCCCGCCCAAGCTCCGCTCGTCAGAGACGTTTCGGCTGCCGTCAGGTTCCCTGCCGGTCGAATAGGCACCAGGTGCTGAACTGTCTACCGAGGTGCCCTTGCCAAGCATCAGCCAGGCCAGGCCCGCGCCGACCAATGTAAGCGGCAACGGATTGTCCCTGACCTGAGTCTTAAGATTGCTGAGCATGGCGGATCCCTCGCCGCTGAACATCCCGGTGAATTCGTCGATCAGTTGGCCCGGTGTCATCTTGCTGCGGATCGAGTCTGCGGTATCTGCCACTCTGGCGCGCGCAATATCAGCATCGCGTTCCAACTCGGCTGCGGATTTGTCGGTCATCTTATCTGTTCCTTGATCACGCGTGCGTCGCGTTTAAGTTGGTCTTGTGTCCGGTCGGGGGTCAACTCTGAGGGAGCCATGCTTGCCTTGCCGGAGCGCAAGAGTATGACGCCCAGTACTCCCACCACGACGCCGACGAGCAGCGAGGACCATCCGGCTCCCAGCCCGGCGCTCGCCAAGGCAATCACCAGCGCCTGCAAAAGCACCATCAGGGCGGCAAGCAGGCAAATGGCGCCTCCCATTACCTCCACGGCGCCGGCGCCGGCCTTGCTTACCTTTTCCGACATTTCAGCCCGCAACAGCCTGCTTTCGGTTTGAAGCAGTGTTGTGACCTGCTGTGCCAGATCGCTGACAAGGGTTGTCAGGCTGCGAGTGTCCTGATTGTCAGTCATGGGTTTCGCTCCAGGCTTGCATTGGCCCAGTCATCGCCGGACTGATCGGATCCTAGCGGGGCCGGCTCAACTGCCTCTACCGATCGCCATCCCGACTCATTCGAGCTAGGACCCGTCTCGGGCGCCCGGCCTGTTCCCGACTGGCCCGGTGCTCCGGTTTGGGCAGAGGGTGGCGAGCTCTTGATGAACCGCCCCAACGCCAGGCCTGCCAATACCGAACCGGCGATCAGCGCCCCCGAGTTTTCACGGCCGAACGACTGAATTTCGCCAAGCACCTCGTCGAACGGTTTATCCTTCAGGGACGAGGAAAGCCGCTCGAGCCCGCCTGCGGCGTCAAGGGCGAATTTCGAAGCGGTCCGTTGATCATTATTGGCAAGATGCTCGCTTGCCGCGCGCAATGCGCCGCCGAAGGCCTTGAGATTGGCGCTCACGTCGCGCTGCGTTCCCTCAGCCTTGTTGAACAACGCTTGCTTTGCTTCCGATGCGTAATCTCCGGCTTTCCTGGTGATCTCGTCACGCGCATCGTGGAGCGCTTCCGTCGCGGTCTGCTTTTCCCGTTGTAGTCTTTCTGAAAGCTCGCTTCTGGCGGTCTCGAAATCGGCCGTCTGACGGCCCTGATCGTCCTGGTCCTGCATAGTGTCTCCTAGTGGAATCCGAGGAAGGAGAGGATTGCAAGCACGACGACGACAAGGCCGATGAGATAAATAACACTGTTCATGGCGCAATCTCCTCCACTGCGCACCGAACTTGCCTGTGCTTCCCGTGTTCCCTCAGACGTCATCTTTTTTGGTAAGCGAAGCCTAACCAGCCTCAAGACGGGATCTTGTCCTGTGCCGATGGCGGTGAGCGCGCGGTTGGAAATGATACGAGACCGGACTCCGGTGCGACTTACAGGTCGAGGCGCAGGTCCGCTCCGGCACATGGCGCTGCATGGGCCGGAATTTTTCCGTAGTGCTTTGACTGGGCATTATCGCAGTGGGACCTGCCTGCGACCTACCACTCGATCGCAGGCCGCGCGATCATCAGCCAGAAAATCCCGAGCACGGCAGCGAAGGCGGGGAAGCCGAAGGCGAACCACAGCCAGAAGAGCCTATGATAGCGCGGCGGCAACGGCGCGCCTGCAGCGGCGGCTTGCGATGCCAGCTTGCGCATCTGCATTTGCATCCAGACGACCGGGAGCCAGAACATTCCGGTGAAGATATAGAGCGCGATCGAAAGTACGATCCAGCCCTCCGACAGCGAGTAGCCTGCCTGCCAGGCGAGCGCGGCTCCGGTCAAAGGCTGCGCGACCACGGCCGTCGCGGTGAAAAGGAAGTCGGCGACGACGACGATACGCGCCACCGCCGCAACCGTCGCGGCATTGCCGGTCCTGTGGGCGAGCAGCATGAAGAAAGCGATACCGGCGCCGGTACCAAGCAGCACGGATGCGCCGATGACATGCAGAAATTTCAGCAGGAAATAGAGCATCAACGCTCCTCCAGCACTGCCAAGGCCACAAAGTGCAGCACCAGGATCGGCAACACCTTGAGCAACGGCCCAAGCGGGTCGTTCCACAGATCGGGGCTCAGGAAGCTTCCGACGACCAGGTAGAAGAGCGAGAGCGCGATGCCGCCATAGAGGCCTTTTCGCGTCGCTGGCCGCCAGGCTAGGAGCGCGCCGACGGCGATGTCGGCAAGAGCACCGGCTATCACGGTCGGCGCCGACAAGATGCCAGCCCCCGTGCTTTGCATCAGCTCGATGCCACCGTTATAGCCGGTGGTCAGCGTCACAATACCCGTCACGATCCAGAAGACGGGCAGGACGACGAAGATCGCAGGCTTGATGAAATACAGCCGGGCAAACCATTTTTCCTGCACCGTTGCCGGATTGAGCGCGAGGAAGCCCGCCAGGGTTTGCGGGCGTATGCCGGTCGCGGCGGTCCAGTCCGAGGGATCTCCAACCGCTCCTCGGGCGATCTCTCTGGCCGCGTTGGTGCGCATCGGTGGACGCCAGCCGAACATCGCGGCAAGGTCGCCGAGGCGGTAGAGAAGCCTTGCAACAGCCGCCGGCAAGACAAACCTGGCTGCAGGAGCCCAGCCGAGCCATCGGCGATAGCTGCCGACGACCTCGTCCATGCTCAGCTGTTCGGGACCGACAAGTTCCAACACGACGCGAGACGGACTGTCGGGATCGAGAAGGAAGACGACTGTTGAGACCACATCGTCGAGTAGTACCACCTGGAGCCGGCCGGTGCCGGGCATGGACGGCAGCACCGGCAGCGAGGCGAGACCCCTAAACAATGCGCTGGCCCCAAACACCGGCCGGCCGAGCACCACGGACGGGCGCAGGATCACCCAATCCAGATCAAGCGCCATAAGCGCTTGGTCGCCGGCCAGTTTCGTCGCCGAGAATGCCGAAGGCTGCGCCCGATCGACGCCTATCGCCGAGAAGTGGATTACCCGGGCAACCCCTGCCCGCGCACAGGCGAGGAAGAGTGCTGCCGCCGCATCGCGATGGACTTCGCGCGTCTTTTCGCGAGGGCTGTCCTGCAGGACGCCGGCACAATTCACGACGGCGTCGACACCCCTGAGATGCGGTAGCCAGTCTTCGGGCTGCAGCGCCGCCGCCATGTCCAGCACCAGCAATTGATAATTGCCGGCCCGGCTTGCGCCGGGGCTGCGGACCAATCCGATCACCTCATGCCTTTCGGAAAGAAGGCGTGCCACGACGGAGGCACCGATCAGGCCGGTGGCGCCGGTAACCAGGACTTTCACTGGACCCCATTCTCCGACGGCGGGAAAGTATCGTTCATTCCGGTTTATCGCCCTCGATACTCCCCTTCATACCGGAAAGTTCTTCCGTCGTGCATAACAACCGCGGCCGCGCCGGGTCGGAGATGTCGAGCTTGTCCCAGGGAATGCGGTACACGCTGTCGCGACTGCGCAATCGAAAGGCGTCGAGGACCGCAATGCCGATGGCCGAAGCGGACAGACGCTCGAAGGCCGCGTAGATGCCGACATGGTAATCGGCAACTACCAGGTTGTCGCCATCCGGTTCGGCGCGTATCTCCTCGATACGGCCGATGCTTTTGCCGCGCTGCGAAAGCACATTCCTGCCAGCCAATTGCTCAAGATTGACGGTGGCCATCATCCAGCTCCCGGAATACGCCCAATGACATGATCGCGCAGCCAGTCCTGCCAGTCGAAAATCGCCGTTTCGCGGACGTCGATATCGAACTCGATGTCGACGCCGATGTCGCGCACCTTGTTCCAGGCGATGCGGTGCGGCTCGGCATGGCGCTTGCCGCCGAGCCTTGCCGCAACCCGCGCCATCCAGCGCCCGGGTCGCTCGCCAAGCCGACGCGCCAGCGTGATCGAGCCGAGCTCGACCGCAACGATTTTGGGCGGCTTGCCTGGCCTGAGTTCCGCCACCAGACCGTCCACCTTGCCGATCTTGACCTGCTCGCGGTCGACCACTTGCTTGTCCAGAATGTCGCGTAGCAAATCCATCACGTGCCTCCGAATATCTGCAAAGGAATGGTCACGATCGCGAGCACGAAACCGAGCGCAATGATGAAGATGACCGCGGCATTCGCGATCATGCCATTGCGGTGCTCGCCGACATAACGCTCGTCATTCAGCAGGAAAAGGAACGGCACCACGGTCAGCGGCAGGCTGGCGGCCGTCAGCGCCATGGAAAAGATGGTTAGCTTCAGCGGATCGAGACCCAGTGCGATCGGAATGGCGGCGAGAAACAGCGAGACAGTGTAGACGGTGCTGAAGCCGGGATCGTCGCGCGGTTTCTGGTCCTCGCCCCACGTCCAGCCGAAACCCTGCGCCACGAGATAGGCTTGCTGCAGCCCGATTTCGAGCGCGGCACCGAAGCAGGCAATGCCGAGCGATGCGACGAACAGGATGAATCCCCAGAAACCGAAGATCTGGATCAGCATCAGCGGCAATTGATGGTAGTCGTCGACCTGCTCTATGCCGTGCGCCGCCAGCACGAGCGCCGCCACGATCAGCACACCGATCGCGATCGTGCCGCCAAAACTCATGCCAATGCCGGCAATCGCCCGATTGGCTCCGAGATAGCTCCTGTCCCACTGATCCTCGATCGCTCCCGACGAATAGAACATGAACAGGTAAGGCGATATCGACGCGCCAAGAATGCTGACCGCCATGAACCAGTATTTGGCCGCGTCGTGGTCCGGCAGAGTGGGCACGGCGCCGGCCGCGACCTGCCCCCAATCGGGTCTCAGCATGATAGCGCCAACCACGAAGCACAGCGTGACGAGACCGAGGATCGAGACGCCTTTTTCGATGAAGCCGAACGTGCCTTTCCAGAGGAACAGCCATACCAGAAAAGCGACCGGCAGCGCCCACCACTGAAAGCCGATGCCGGTGGCGAGCTCGAGCGCAATGGCAACACCACCAATCTCCGCTGCCATGACCAGGAAGTTGACCAGCAAAGTCGCAAGCAGCGGCCACAGAAAGGCGTTGAAGCCAAACCGTTCCCGGATGCCGTCGGCGATGGTGTGATGGCTTACGGCGGCGAACCGGCCGGCCATCTCGACCAGGAAGATGATGCAGATCACGCCCAGAACGACGGCCCAGATCAGCTGGAACCCGAACGCCGCGCCCGCCTGAGCGGCGGTTGCCATCGATCCGATCTCGAGAAAGCCGCCAACGCTGGTAACGACGCCAAGCGATATTTCGAGCAGCTTCTTCATGGTTTCGGCGCGAAATATTTGGCCTGGGACGCGTTCAGGGCCGCAGCGGCAGCCCAAAGATCGTGCTGCGCGTGTTCCACTTCCGGGCGATTGCCGTCCTGCACTGCCGCCGCGGCGCGTGTCACCACCGTCGAAAGCTGTCCGACTGCCGCCGTCAGACCGGCTTGCTCGCTGGCTTCAGGCGACTTGGCCGACTGGATTTGCGCACGGGCATCGGCGAGCGTCTTGCCGACCGATTGCAAGGTGCGCGACGTGTATTTCGAGGGGGCCGCCCCTGAAGCCCAGGCATCCAGCACCAGCGATGCGGTCTGTGTGGCGGAAGCCGCGGTTTTCGACTGCTGCTCGACCTGGTCGGAAGGCGAGCATGCCGTCAATACAAATATTATCAGCAGCAAGCACGGGCGGTCTGGTCGAAGATCGACGGCTGTAACGGCATTTACAATACGGGCTTGTAGCGTTGCTGCCACACGATTGTTCTCCCCGCACCAAGCGACTTCGGCGCGAAGTTTGATCTAGAGCGCTGGGTGATCACGTCAACTAACCGCGATGAACTGCCTTGGCAGCCCGGAACAAACCACCGATCGCCGGATTAGGGGGATGAGGAGGCAAAAGTCATGGACAGGGAAGAGCGTATCAGGCAGCGAGCCCATGAGATCTGGGAGCGTGAAGGCCGTCCCCAAGGACGCGAGCGCGAGCATTGGGATCAGGCCGTGCAGGAGATCGAAGCTGAGGGTTCCGAGGCCGAACGCGGTCCGGTCGTGCCCGATCCAACGGTCGGGGCCGGCTCCAGTCCCGAGGCGCGTGGCAGTAAGCGGCGGCGAGGGACATGAGGCCGATGCCTCGTTTCGTCGCCTGGATCGTGGTCGTACTGGTCGTGCTGTTCGCCGCCTGGCTGATGATCGGGCGCGACAGAACCGGCGGCGGAGGTCAGCCCACGCCGCACGCAATTGATCAAAATGGATAGGAGCCGACATGACGGGAACCGATACTCATCCTGAACAAGACCCGGCAGAAGGATCGCGATCGATAGTGGAAAAGCAGCTCCGCAAGGAGCAAGGCGGCGAGGGTCAAAATCGCAAAGCCGAGCCAGCTTCCGACAAATCCGGCAGCAAGACCAAGACGCCTTCGGAAGCGCGCAAGAAAGGCTCAAGCTTGGATTGAGCCGGCCGAAAGCGGGCTCACACTGCCGTTTGCCTCGAAATAATAGGGATAGCGCTCCTGGACGATTTCGAGCACCTCGAAGATGCGGCGAAGATGCGTTCGCATCGCCTCTTCCGCCGCAAGCGCGTCGGCCTGCTCGAGCGTATCGACAATCCGCCGATGTTGGCCGAGAACCACCGACATGCTGTCGAGGCGCGGGAAAGACAGGAAACGGAAGCGGTCCATGTGCAGCTTCGCCGCGCTGATGTCGGCCCAGATTCCGGGGAAGCCGGCATGGCTGGCGATATGCTGGTGGAACAGCTCGTCCGACTTGAAAAAGCGCCTGTCGTCCGCGATGGAGGCGAACGTCTCCTGGACGGCCAGTTCGCCTTTCAGCATGGCGAGCAGGTCGGCGCGACGCGGGCTCTCGACCGCACGCTTGATCAGGCCGACTTCGAGCGATTCGCGCAGGAACTGCGATTTTTCGAGATCGGCGATCCGGAGCGGGGCCACCATGCTGCCGCGCTGCGGATAAATGTCGATCAAGCCAAGACCGGCCAGCCGGGCGAGCGCCTCCCTGACCGGCGTGCGGCTCACGCCGAGGGCTTCCGACATCGCCTTTTCCGAGATCACTTCATGCGGCTTCAGACGGAAGGTCAGGATCTGGTCGAGCAGAACCTCGAACGTCCTCGCCGCGACCGATACGCCGGGGCCGGTTTCGCCCAACCGCCCCTCGGTGATGGTCCGCATTCCCAAAAGCCCTGCCATCGGCGACCCCTTATAGGCTCTGCAGCTTCAAGCCGTTCATGAAATGCCTGCGCAAGCAGCAGCGCCGAGGTTATTCCTTGCGCGGAGAACCGCCGATGCGCGCCAGCAGGCCGCCATCGACGCGTACGACCTCGCCGGTGACGAAGGAGGCATCGTCGGACAGCAGGAAGGCGACGACTGCGGCAATCTCTTGCGGCCGGGCGGTACGGCCGAGCGGATGCATATTGTCGAGGATGCGCAGGATCTCGTCGGGCTTATCGTTGAGTTTCACCGCATCCCGCAGCATCGGCGTGTCGACCGCACCCGGAGCGACGGCATTGACGCGCACGCCGAGCGGCGCATAGTCGACGGCCATCGATTTGACCAGGCCGATCAGGCCGTGCTTGGCCGTGCTGTAGGCCAGAACCCCTTCCTGGCTGGCCAGACCCTGCACCGAGCTCATATGGACGATGGCGCCGCGGCTTTGCCGCAGCAGCGGCATCGCCGCGCGGGAGAGCAGGTAGGCAGCCTTGAGGTTGACGTTCATCACCTCGTCCCAAAGCGCCTCGTCCGTGGTCTCCACCGTTCCGTAACGCTGGATGCCGGCATTGTGGGAGAGCATGTCGAGCCCGCCGAACGCGGACCGGGCAAGCTCGACGGCGCGGCCACAGGCCTCAGTGTCGGCGGTCGAGCCAAGCACGGTGTGCACGGTCACGCCGCTCGCCGAAAGCTGCGCCGCTACCTCATCCAACTGATCGCCCGCCCGGTCGAACAGGATCAGGTCGACGCCTTGCTCGGCCAGTCTTTCGGCGACAGCACGGCCGATGCCCATGGCCGCCCCGGTGACCAGTGCGCGTTTTTTGAACTCAGCCATTTATCCTCCCTCGAACAGTTGCGCAGCGACTGCCATGGTAGTCGACGGGCGCACTTGACGTGCTCTTTCCACCGAGCCGGCCCAAGCGTGTTCGGCATCATGTCGCTCCTTGCATGAAAGCCAGCGTTTCCGCGCGCGTCGGTGCGCCAAGACGTCCGCCAAAGCGCAGGCATTTCAGGGCGGCGGCGGCGCTGGCCACTGCTATCGCCCGCTCTTCGTCCCAACCTTCGGCCAGGCCGAGAGCGAAGGTGCCGTGGAACACGTCGCCTGCCGCCAGGGTGTCGACGGCTTCGACCCGCGGCGACGGCAGATGATGGACGTCATTGCTGCCCGAGTAGCGGAACACGGTGCCGTTCGCGCCATCGGTGACCGCCACGAAGGCGCCGGTCCGTTCGCCGAGAATGGCGACGGCAGAACCGGCGGATATCTCCGGACCGCAAAGGATGCGTGCCGCCGGCAGCGAAGCAACGACATGCGAGGCGAGCGGCAGCAGCCGGTCGAGCACCGGTCGCGAAGCGACATCGGCGTCAAGGATCGCCGGGATGCCGCACTCGCGAGCCTTCGCCAGCGCCAGGGCCGCGGCTCCGGGCCAGCGGACATCAACCAGCACGACGTCGAAGCGGGAAAAATCCGCGGGCGGAAGACGGTCAGGATCGGCTTGCGTGACTGCATCGTAGAAGGGCACAATCATACGCTCGCCGGCGGCATCGACCAGGATCGTGGCAATGGCCGAGCGGCCGCCCTCGACCTTTCGCACCAGCGAACAGTCGACCCGCTCCGCCTCCATCTGGGCGATGACGTCGCGGCCGACGGCATCGTTGCCGACGCTTGCCCATAGCCAGACTTGCCCGCCCTGGCGGCTGGCCGACGCGGCGGCGCTTGCTGCCATGCCGGCCGCGATCTGCACGGCCTCGCTTGGCAGGAACTTGCCGGCGCCGGAGGGCAGGACATCGAGGCGCAAGATCGTATCGTAGGTGAGCGCGCCGACGCAAAGCAGGCGGGGCGCCGTCATTGCAGCCGGTAGCCGCGCTGATGGGCAATCGCCGTCATCACGCCTCTCAATTCGGCAAGGCCGCGAAGACGGCCGATCACGGGATAGCCGGGATGGGTGTGCCGCGCAGCGTCATCGATCAGCTCATGGCCATGATCCGGGCGAAACGGCAGCAACGCCGCCGGTTCACCGGCGTCGCGGCGGCGTTGCTGCTCGTCGAGCAAGATCGAAACCACCGAGACCATGTCGACATCGCCGCTCAGATGCTCGGATTCCATGAACGAGCCGTCCGGGTCCTTGCTGACGTTGCGCAGATGCACGAAGTTGATCTTGTGCGCAAAGCGGCTGGCGATGGCGGGCACGTCATTGGCCGGGTTGGCGCCCAGCGACCCCGTGCACAAGGTAAGACCGCTATTAGCCGATGGCACTGCGTCCAGGATAAAGGCGATGTCGTCGGCGTTCTTGACGATCCGGCACAGGCCGACGAGATCGCGCGGCGGATCGTCCGGGTGGATCGCCAACGTGACGCCCGCCTCTTCGGCCGCCGGCAGCACGTTTTCGAGAAAACGGACGAGGTTCTCGCGCAGCCGGTCGTGCGACAGGCTCGACTGCTCGGCCACCACTTCGCGCAATTCCGCTACGTCATAGCGCTTGAAGGCGCCTGGCAGGCCGGCCATGATGTTGGCGAGCAGACGCTCTTTTGACGTATCCGGCGTCGTCTCGAACCATTCGCTCGCCCGCTGGAGAACATCGGACGCATAGTCGCGCTCCGATCCCTTGCGCTGCAGCATGTAGCAATCGAACGCGGCAAGCTCGTGCATGTTCATGCGGAGCGCCCGTCCGCCGCCCGGCAGCGGCGCAGCCAGGTCGGTCCGGGTCCAGTCGAGGATCAGCATGAAGTTGTAGCAGACCGTGCGCACACCGCAGGCGCCGAGATTGCGTAAGGTCTGCCTGAAATTGTCGTAGAGCCGGTCGAGATCGCCGCGGCCGAGCTTGATGTCCTCGTGCACGGGCACACTCTCGACGACGCTCCATTTGAGGCCCATCGCCGGATCCGCCTCGATAAGCGCCTGGCGCTGCCTGATGGCGTCGATCGGCCAGACTTCGCCGTAAGGGATGTCGTGCAGTGCCGTCACGATGCCGGTCGCGCCGGCCTGCCTGGCATGGGCAAGCGTTGCCGCGTCGCTCGGCCCAAACCATCGCCACGTCTGCTCCATTCGACCTCCAGCTGCGGAATTTCTCGATGACCGCTGGTGTATTGGATACTACCATGGCAGTCAATTGCTTGCCGCAGCCCAGTGCCTGTATCCGCGTTCGGGCGGCCGCCCTATGAGAGATTACAACGGTACGTGGCGTTCAGATTGAACGGCTATCCAAGATCCGAGTTTCGGCTGGCCCAAATCGCGCCGCGTTCGAACATCGTGCGCATTTGCGGCACGGCGAACTCGTCGGCGGTGTGCCCGAGCGCGCTGTAGAAGACGCGGCCCTTGCCGTAGCGGCGCTTCCAGACAACCGGCATGACGACGCCGGCGATGAAATCGAGATGCTCGCCGGTGAAAGTAGTCGTCGCCAGCACCTCGTTGGTCGGATCGACATGCATGTAATACTGCTCTGAACGGTAGGCGAAGCTGTCGATGCCCTGCATGACCGGATCGCCCGGCCTGGTGATGTCGACGTGATAGTCGATGATGTTGCCGGGATGGGCGACCCACTGGCCGCCGGTCATGAACTGGTATTCCGGCTCGTTGCGGAAGCTGTCGCACATCGTGCCGTGAAAGCCCGCAAGGCCGGTGCCGGCCCCGACGGCGCTGGTCAGGTTTTGCAGCTCCGACTTTTCGATCGTCGACATGGTGATCACCGGGACGATGAGATCGAGCTTGCTCAGCTGCGGATCGGCAAGCGCCGAAGTCCCCTGCTCCAGCTGCACGTCGAAGCCGTTGCCGGCCAGCATCTCCTTGACGATTTCGGCGCTTCGGGCCGGGGTGTGACCTTCCCAGCCGCCCCAGAAAATCAGTGCCGTCTTGCTCATCGCATTGTTCCTATTCCAGAATTCCAAAAGGCAGATCGGCGCGCATCGGCGCCGGCCGGGCGCAGCCATATCTGAGATCGATACGCCGCCCTGTCTCAGATGAAGAGATGATCGATTCCATGATTTCCAGGACATGGAGGGAAAGATCGAGGCTGGCGCGGTGTTGTCTGCCGGAGACGATCGCCTGCGCCATGTCGGCAAGGCCGAGGCCCCGGTAGTTGCCGTTGCCATAGGAATGGATCTGATCGGCTACCGTCCAGTCGCCCTTGCGCTGGCTGGTCCTGATGTCGCCCTGGAACTGGTTGGGATCGGAGACGATCATCGAGCCCGTGGTTCCGTAAAGTTCGATGTGATTGTGTTCATGCTTCCACACGTCGAAGCTGGTGGTGATCGAGACCGCGGCGCCATTCTCGAATGCGAGTAGGCCGGAAATATGGGTCGGCACCTCGACCCGGATGGTTTCGCCCTGGCGCGGTCCAGAACCGATGGTGCGGGTGGCGTAGGATGACTTCGCCTGCCCGGTCACGGATTTTACCGGACCAAGGAGATTGACCAGGCAGGTCAGATAGTACGGTCCCATGTCGAGCATCGGCCCACCGCCAGGCTGATAGTAAAAATCCGGATTGGGATGCCAGAGTTCGTGGCCGGGCACCTGCATGAAGGCAGAGCCGGCGACAATGGTCCCGACCGTATCCTTATCGACCAGCCGCCGCGCCGTCTGGTGGGAGCCGCCAAGAAAGGTGTCGGGTGCGCAGCCGACGCGCACGCCCTTTTCGCGCGCGGCCGCGACCAGCCGCTCGGCGTCGCTGAGCGTCGTTGCCAGCGGCTTCTCGGAATAGACGTGCTTGCCTTGCCCGACAGCCTGCAGGCCGACCGGCACATGATGCTGCGGCGTCGTCAGGTTGAGCACGATCTCGACGCGCGGATCGGCCAACAGCGCGTCAACCGGCATGGCAGCCAGGCCGTAGGCCGCTGCCTTGGCCTCGGCCGCCGTCCGGTTGACGTCGGCGACGCCGACAATGTCGAGCACCGGGAATTGTGGCGATGCCTTCAGATAGGCATCCGAAATGTTGCCGCAGCCGATAATGCCGACACCGATCCTCCGCATGGGCTTCTCCTCAAAAGGCGGCATTGATGAAACAGCAGAACTCGTTTGTCACCCCCCTTTCGGCCAGACGACGTTATCCCGTACAAGGATATACCTCGAGAGCCTCAGAACCGCCGCCCGATCACAATCGCGCGCCTATGCGCGAGCCGCTTGCTTTCGAGGTCGAACGGCCGGTACTCAGCAACATTGCTTCATGTAGCTTGCTCGACATTTTTGATGCCGGCTTTGAGCACAGCACAGATTTTCACCCGTAGAAGGACGCACATGATCCGCCCACAAGGAACCATCGCACCGATCCTGACGCCGTTCGAAAACGACGGCCGGATCGCCCGCGATCTCTGGATATCCCACGCCAAATGGGTGCTGGATCAGGGAGCGCATTTCCTGTCGCCGTTCGGCACCACGGGCGAGGCCTTGTCCGTCTCGTTGCGCGAGCGCATGCAAGCGCTGGAGTGGCTGGTCGAGGCCGGCATTTCGCCAAGCCATCTGATGCCCGGCACTGGTGTCACAGCACTTGCCGAGACCGTCGAGCTGACGGCGCATGCCGTCGGGCTCGGCTGTGCCGGGGTGATGGTGCTGCCGTCGTTCTTCTATACGGCCGCCGGCGACAACGGACAGGCCCGCTACTATGGCGAGCTGATCGAACGGGTGGCGAACCCGGCGATGAGGATGATCCTCTACCACATCCCGCAGAATTCCGGCGTATCGGTGAGCCCGGCGCTGACCGCCCGCTTGAGCCAAGCGTTTCCGGATGTCGTGGTGGCTTACAAGGACAGCGCCGGCGATTGGAACAACACCGCGGCGGTCATTGCGGCAGCCCCAAGGGTCGCGGTGTTCCCTAGTTCGGAAGCACAGCTGACGAAAGGCCTCGCCAACGGTGCTGCGGGGTGCATCTCGGCGACGGTCAATCTGAATGCCGCAGCGATCCGGGCCCTCTACGACGCAGCGCTGGCGGGAGAGGACATTACTGACGCGGATGCCGCCATCAAGGCGTTCCGCAAAATCATCCAGGACGCCGGCCTCATCTCCGCGATGAAGGCAGTGCTGGCGGTACGGTCCGGCGACAGACGCTGGCTGAACCTGCGCGCGCCGCATGAGAACGCGACGCAAGCCACCGGCGAAGCTTTGCTCGCCGCTTTCGGCCCGCTAGCCGACCATATCGGCCGGAGCTGACTATCGGGCCGTGTTCAGGGCGGCAGCAGCGCGTATCAGCGCCTTGAACGCATTCTCATCTATGTCTTCGCCCTCACGGATATCGATGGCGCGCCTGGTGTTGCCTTCGAGACTGGAGTTGAACAGGCCTGAAGGATCCGGCAGGGAGGCGCCCTTTGCGAAGGTCACCTTCACGACGTTCTTGTAGGTCTCGCCGGTGCAGATTATTCCGGCGTGCGACCACACCGGAACGCCTCGCCACTTCCACTCCTCGACCACTTCCGGGTCAGCCTGCTTGACGAGAGCGCGGACATGGGAAAGCGTCTTGCCTCGCCAATCGCCCAGCTCACTGATCCTCGCATCTATCAGCTGCGAGGGGGAGCTCTCTGCATTTCCTTCCATAGAGCCACTCTTCATCACCATTGTCGCTTTCCCCAGGGTTGTTGCCGCTCGCCCGTCACATGAATACCGCTAGTCGGCACCGGGTTTGCGGGAATGACTCGCATTCCACTCACATTCGCTCGCCAGGCAACTGGCTGGCTTGCCTTACCCAGTCGGTGAGTTGAGCTTCGTCGAGCTGGTCGTCCTCGCGGATGTCGAGGTAGCGCACGTCCTTGTGCTTGGACTCGCCTGGAGGGACAGGATGCAGCGACGTGCCGCGGAAGAAAGCCAGCTTGATGTACTTTGTGAAGCAATGGAAGTTGAGGAACCAGCCTTGACCCTCTACGCCATAGAAGGGCGAGTTCCATTTGACGGCCTTGCGCAGGTTGGGAACGTTGCGCTCGATGAGTGCGTCGAGGCGGCGGCCGACATCGCGTTTCCAGCCCGGCATGGCCGCGATGTAGGCCTGCACAGGAGCGTCACCATCACCCTTCGGGATCTGCGGGTTGCCGGCTGCGAGGAGGACCGGCTTGGCGGCTGCAGGCTTGGCGGCGGGCTTCTTCGCGACCGCCGCTGACTTGATGGACGTCTTGTGGCCATGCGTTCACTCCAATGCGCCGGTGCCCCCTGCGTTGCGCCACTTGGGAGCGTAAGGCAGCACGAACATGTACAGACCGGTAAGCAGGAGCAAGCCGAGTGGAAACAGCGGCAAGAGGTATACCCAGTAGGCGGGTTCCTTGCCTGCTCCCAGGCTGATGAAGATGGCGGCGACGACCGCCGCAAAGATAATCGACAGCCAGCGGTGGATCTGCCGAACCCATTTGTTCCAATCCATTGAGACCTCCTCTGAAGACGAACCGAAGCGGATCGGGCGGCCCGTTTGGCGACTCCCGCCGGGCAGCCACGCCACTGAACGCATGCTTTACCAGCGCGCCAGTTGGGTGATTTGAACGAGATTGCCGCAGTTGTCGTTCAGCTGGGCGATGGTCGAGCCGGTTACTTCGGTCGGCGGCATCGTGAACTCGGCGCCGCGCGCTTTTATGCGCTCGTAGTCGCCCTTGACGTTATCGGTGAAGAACATGACCGCGGGCTGGCCCTGCTGGAAAATGGCTTGCTGGTAGGTCTTTGCAGCGGGGTTGTCATTGAGCGCGAGTTGCAGCTCGGCACCGTCCGGCTCGTCGGGTGATCCAACGGTCAGCCAGCGAAACGGCCCATTGCTGAAATCGGCCTTCTTGGTAAAGCCGAGCGTTTCGGTGTAAAAGCCCAGTGCCTTTTCCTGGTCGTCCACGTATACTTTGGCCAACTTGATCTTCATTGGCTTGCCTCCATTATCGCCTCGTGATGTCGCTCTGTAACAGAGCCCTTGCTTGGATAGCCCAGCGGATCTCAGTCCGTCCGCGCCAGAACCTGCTCCAGATCGTCAAAGAACCTCGGCCAGCCGACTTTGGCACCCCGGAAGTAAGGCTGCTGATCCGGCCGGAAGCCCGACTGTTCCATGCGCAAGCGGGCTCCGGTGCTCGTGGGGGTGAGGGTCCAGGAGACGACACTCTTGAGATCCTTGGTATCCCACGTGTAAGTCAGTGTTCTGTTCGGCTCGACCGTCTGCACCTGACATTCGACAGCGCCCCAGTCTGCGTGAAGATTGAAGCGGTGGTTCGCGACAGGTTTGAAGTCATTTTTCATGAGCCACTCCTCGATCAAGTGTGGTTGCGTGAGCGCGCGCCAGATCTTCTCGGGCGGATAAGCGATTTCCCGTTCAACAACGACGGAGAGCGTTTCGGTCGCCATTTCGTTCACTGGTCCATCCTTTTGAGCAGGTCTTCGAGGTCGTCGAACCGGCTCTGCCAGAACCCGGTCATCTGGCTTGTCCAGTCAATCAGGGGGGCAAGCGCAGCAAGCTGCGCGCTATAATGGGTCTGTCGCCCTGCATGGCGGTCGCGCACGAGCCCGGCCTGCCTCAAAACGCCGAGATGTTTTGACACGGCCGGTTGCGAGATCCCGGCCTGAGCCGTCAGAGCCCCGACCGTCTGCTCTCCTTCGCGACACAGCCGCTCAAAAATAGCGCGCCGAGTCGGATCGGCAAGCGTTCTGAAGAGTACATCGTGAGCGTTTGGCATTGGGATCGATAACCCTTCGGCTATTGATCGATGTATAACCACCGGGATATGTGTGAGTCAAGCGGGAAGCGGCATAATTCTCGTTGCAGGTCACCTGCTTCGCTCACGCAGCCAGTTGCTTATTCGCCGTGCTCTGCACTGGAATTGTCACGCGTTATACGCTACATGACCATCTACATGGTCAGGAGCTGAGATGGACGCGGTCAATTTGGCGGACGCCAAGGCACATCTGAGTGAGCTCGTCGACCGGGTCGAGGCTGGAGACTCGATCGACATAACCCGGCGTGGCAAGCCCGTCGCCAGGCTCACGGCCGTGGCCCGCCCTCGCAAACGGATCGACGCCGTCCTGCTCCAATCCCTGACCGCAACCATGCCTCTGCAGGCCCAGGCTGCCGCCGATCTGGTGCGATCGATGCGAGATGGCGATCGCTATTGACGTCCTATCTCGATACTTCGCTGATCATCGCGGCACTATCCAACGAAGCCATGACCGCGCGCGTTCAGGGCTGGCTGGCGGAGCAGGACCCAGCGCAACTTGTGATCAGCGACTGGACCATCACCGAGATGTCCTCCGCCATGGCGATCAAGCTTCGGACCGGACAGATCGACCTGGAGCAACGCGCGGCAGCGCTCGCGATGTTCAATAAGCTTGTCGCTGAGAGCTTCACCGTGCTGCCGGTGACGGGCGGGCATTTTCGGGTCGCCGCGAAATTCGCCGATCAGCATATGCTCGGGCTTCGTGCTGGCGACGCCCTGCACCTCGCGACGGCATCGGAGCATGGCGCCACGGTGTGGACCCTCGACCAGCGGCTCGCCGAGGCAGGACCGATTCTCGGCGTGCCGACGCAGTTGCTGGCATGATCGAGGCCCTCTCCTCCAAAATGAATAAACCGATTGAGGCTCGCCGAGCGGTACGGCCTTTCCACTTATGACGCGATGATCGCCTCCGCGGCGGTTCACGTTGGCTGCGATACACTCTGGTCAGAGGACATGCAGCACGGAATGGCGCTCGACGAAGGCTTGCGCATCGTTAATCCCTTTCGCGTTGCGAGCTGATCACGCTCATTGAAGGGGGCTGGCCGGGAGCGAACTGGCGGCTTTCGATGTTGCCGAGCGGCGTGTCCGGCACGGAGAGCGATGCTGTCAACCACAAGCGTCTGCGCGGGCGAGGAGAAAGGCCGCCTCGCGCACGTTGCGGGTGAGCTTGGCCGCAGCCTCGAATTCGGCGCGGGCCTCGGCCAGCCGGCCGGCCCGAAACAGAAAATCGCCCCTCGCCGCCGGCAATGGCGCATAATTGCGCAAGGCGGCGGCGTCGGCAATCTCGTCTACCAACCGCAGGCCCGCTTCGGGCCCGAAGGCCATGCTGTGGGCGACCGCTCGATTGAGATCGACCACCGGCGAGGGCATCACTGCACGCAGCCGGTCGTAGAGCGCTGCGATCCGGGGCCAGTCGGTGTCGGCCGGACTGCGCGCCCGCGCGTGACAGGCTGCAAGCGCGGCCTGCAACACATAGGGGCCATCGCCCCCGAGGGCTTCGGCACGGGCCAGCGCGTCAAGGCCTCGGCGGATCAGCAGCTGGTCCCAGCGCGCGCGGTTTTGCTCGGTCAGGGTCAAGAGGGCGCCGTCCGGCCCGATGCGTGCCGGCAGGCGCGATGCCTGGATTTCCATCAGAGCCAGCAGGCCGAACACCTCGGCATCCTCGGCCATCAACCCCGCCAGCATGCGGCCGAGCCGTTGTGCCTCCAGGCACAGGCTCGGCCGGACAAGGTCGTCGCCTGCCGTGGCAGCATAGCCTTCATTGAAGATGAGATAGATGACCTCCAGCACCGAGGACAGACGCGCCGCACGCTCGGCGCCGCGCGGCACCTCGAAGCTGAGCCCGGCCTTTCCGATCGTCCTCTTTGCGCGGACGATGCGCTGGGCGATCGTCACCTCGCTCGACAGGAAAGCACGGGCGATCTCGTCTGTCGTCAGGCCGCCGATGACACGCAGCGTGAGGGCCGCGCGGGCGTCGGCCGAAAGTATGGGGTGGCAGGCTGTGAAGATGAGGCCCAGCAGCTCGTCGCCAAGATCGTCGTTCATGGCCATTTCGTTTCCTCGGCCGTACCATCGCACTCGCCGTCCAGCTCCCGCGCGATCTCCTCATGCTTGCGCTCGCGCATCTTGTCGTGACGGATCGCGTCGATGGCGCGGCGTTTGGCGACCGTCATCAGCCAAGCGCCGGGATTGGCCGGAACGCCGGTCCTGGACCATTCGGATAAGGCTATGACCAGGGCGTCCTGCACCAGTTCCTCTGCAAGATCGACATTGCGCACGAGGCGGGCCAGGCCCGCGATGAGCCGGGCTCGTTCAATGCGAAAAATCGCCTCGATCGCCTGCTGCGTCTCGCCTGCCGTCATGCTGCCTTATCGGCCAAAGCCATAACGAAGGCAAAGCAGGTTGCGGCCGACAGGTTCAGTTGCCGCTGAGCTTCTTGCGCGTCCGGTCATGGATTTCCGTGACCTCCGGCGTCAGATTCCCATTGCCAATCAGCCATCTCGTAAAGCGGCCGGATTTCAATCTCGCTCGGTCCGGGCATGGGATTGGGGCAGCGCTTCACCCAGGCGACAGCCTCGTCCATGTCCTTGACTTCCCAGAGCCAAAAGCCGGCGACCAGTTCGCGGGTCTCGGCGAAAGGCCCGTCGATGACCGTCCGGCGGGGACCATCGAACGCAACGCGCTTGCCCTGCGAGGAGGGCTTGAGGCCATCGGCGTCGAGCAAGATGCCGGCATTGCGCAGCTCGTCGTTAAACCTGCCCATCGCCTCCATCGCCTCCTTCGCCTCGGGCGTGGGGACAAAGCCCTTTTCGCTGTCCTCGGTAGCCTTCACGAGCACCATCACACGCATCGTCTGTCTCCTTGTTGAGCCGGACTCACCGGCCGGCATCGAAACGACGAACGGAGTTTAGGAAATCGACATTGTCCTGCAAATTTTTTTCGAGGTTGAGGAGAAAGCCGCCGATCGCGGCTCCCCTGGTCAGGAATCGCGATGGCGCGATATCGAGATTGGGCGCAACGCTGGTCGCCGATTGTAAGTAATTGAGTGGCCCGCCTAAACCATTTCGGGACGTTTTGAAGCCTCGCGGATCGCCTTGTGTACGCTGCGCTGCAAATCCATGAAGGCCGGGGTTTCCATGATCTCTTCCCGGCGCGGGCGCTCGATATCGACATTGAAGGTCTGCATGATGCGTCCCGGGCCGATCCCCATCACGACGATGCGGTCCGACAGGTAGACGGCTTCTTCCACATCATGGGTGACGAAGAGCACGGTGAGCCTGTGCTCCTCCCAGATCTGCGTCAGGAGTTCCTGCATCTGATGCCTGGTCAAGGCATCGAGCGCGCCAAAGGGCTCGTCCATCAGAAGCATTTTGGGTCGATAGGAAAGAGCACGCGCTATGGCCACCCGTTGCTTCATGCCGCCCGAAAGCTCAGACGGATAACGATTGGCGCTGTGAGGGAGCTTGACCAGATCGAGATGCTCGCGTGCTATCCTGCGGCAGGTCGCGCGATCATGACCCGCGGCCTTGAGGGCAAACTCGATGTTCTGCTGCGCCGTCAGCCAGGGAAGCAGGGTGTAGGACTGGAAGACGACGCCGCGGTCGAGGCCCGGCTGCAGGATCGGCGCGCCATCGATGGCAAGATCTCCCGCGTCGAAATCCTGCAGTCCGGCAACGATCGACAGCAGCGTGCTCTTGCCGCAACCCGACGTGCCCACCAGCGAGACGAACTCGTTGTCGGCAAGATCGAGATTGATATCGCGCAGCACTTCCGTGCGCCGCGCGCCCGTGCCGAAGCTCTTGTGGAGACCTTTGATCCGCAGTTTGGGCAAACTCATCGGCTCAGCCTCATTGCACGTGGCCCTCCTGCCGGAACAGCACTTTTCCCAGTGCCTTCATGACCTGGTCGGTGATGAGGCCAAGCACGCCCAGCAGCAGGATGTAGCCGATGATGGTGTTTGTCTGGAAATAACGCTGGGACACGGTGATGCGGTAGCCGAGCCCTGATGTCGCCGCGACAAGTTCCGCCAACACCAGCCAGGTCCATGCCCAGCCGAGACTGATGCGCAACGTGTCCCAGATGCCTGGCAAGGCGCTGGGAACCACGATGCGCGTCAGGATCTTGCGATCCGGCAGCCCGAGCGTCCTGCCAAGGCCAATGAAATCAGCGGGAACCCGCTTCACATTGTCCATGATCATCAGCACCTGCTGAAAGAAGGTGCCGATGAAGATGATCAGAAACTTCTGGGCATCGCCCGTCCCCGACCACAGGATGGAGAGGGGCACGAAAGCGACCACCGGCATGTAGCGGATGAAATCCACAAGCGGCTCGATCGCCGCTTCCCAAGTCCTGAAGCTGCCGATCAGCACGCCAATCGGAATCGCCAATGCCGAGGCGATGAGGAAGCCAACAGAAATACGGTATATCGAGGTCCTGAGATCCAGCCACAGCGTGCCGTCACCCGAGAGCTTGCCGAGCTGGGTCACCACGCTCCCCGGCGAGGGCAGGAAAATCGGCTTTACCAGCCCCAGCCCTGTTGCCGCCCACCAAGCAAGACCGAGGCCGGCAAAAACCGCCACTGCTATCATCAGGAAGCGCGAGCGTGCGATGGGCGCGCCCCACCCGGAGGGTCGGCGACGGCGCATCGGCTGTTTGATCACCGGCTCCGGCGCTGCGTGAGACGGGCTTGGCTTGGTCGCACGCTGCTCGGACATTTGCGTCACCACCGCGAGCCGGCCCTCGTCATTTCGCGGCCTTGACGAATGACGGGTCGATCATCTGCTCCGGCGTCACGTCCGCCTGAAGCAGCCCGGCGTTCTTGGCGGCTGCCTCGACATCGGCGAATGTCTTGGTGGAAAATTCGCCCGTCAGCGCATCCTTGTTTTCGGCGAGAGTATAGTAACGCACGCCATCAAAGGCGGTGTTGAGGTCTTCGACGCTCGAACCGACTGCCTTGGAGATGATCGCCCGGCCGTCGGGCGTGTCGGCATTGTAAGCCTTCAGGGCCGCATCCCAGGTCTTGATCATGGCAAGCACCTGGCCGGGACGCGACTTGATCACCTCATCCCGCACCACGAACACGTCGCTGATCAGGCCGGGATCTTCGCCTGCGGTGAAGAGCAGCTTGACGTCCTTGTTCTGTGCCCTGGCCGCGGTGAGATAAGGCTCATAGGTAACCGCGACCGGAACCTGGCCAGCGATCAACGCGCTGCCGGCATCCGCCGCCGGCATGGGAACCGGCTGGACATCGGCGATGGACATGCCGTTCTTGGCGAGCGCGTATTTGAGGAGGATGTCGCTCGTCGTGCCTTCCTCAAAAGCCACCTGTTTGCCCTTGAGGTCGGCGACGGAGGCGATGTCCTTGCCGGCGATCATGGCGTCCGCCGTCATGCTGACGTCGAGCAGAAGCACGATCTTCACCGGCAGGCCGGCCGCAACCATTCCCATAGCCGTGTGGGTCGCGATGTTGGCCGCATCGAGCTGGCCGCTCGCCAGGGCGGCGTTGATGTCCTTGTCCTCGGCGAAGTTCACGATCTGCACGTCGGACAGCCCGTTTGCCTTGAACAGACCCTTGGCTTCTGCGACGTGCCACTGGCCGTAGCCAAGCCATGGCTCGATGCCGATCTTGAATGTTCCTGCCTCAGGCGTCGCCGGAATTGTCGTGTCGGCCGCGTAGACCGCCGGGGCAAACCCGACGGCAGCAGCCATAACGAGTGCCCGAAATTGTCCTGCTAGGTTACGCATCATCTTGTTCCCCTTGATGATCAGGCCGCTTTTTTGAACCAAACATCCGGCCTGGTGAGAATGCGGGCTTCTGCTCTTGCGGCACCGTGCCTCGGCATCTTAGCTGTTCGTTCAACGAAAGTGCGACGACACTTCAACGTCAGCAACAGCGGATGTCAAGGCTAAATACATACATGCATATACAAGTTAGCCCCTCCTTCCGACTCTGATTCGCTTCACTGCGATCAGGTTTTTTTGGATGGAGAATATCGACTGCCAAGCGAGTAGCGGCTGCCAACGTAAGTCAGCTTGCTGATCGTGGCAACGACGGCGCCCGTCCATGTCCGGCGATGCAGAAACAGGCAGCAGCTGCCGACGTCGATGCCCAGATACCGCGCCGTCTCGGCATCGGCAGGGGTCGCCGAGATGATGTGCTCGACCTCCGTCACCGGGGTTTTCTGCATGAGGTAGTCGTAAGTCGCTGTCCTGGAAAAATCCTGCTTGTCATAGTCGGGTATCAGGCCCGGGTTGACGAAGCGCTCTTCCAGTTGCACAGGCAGGTCGTTCTCGAAGTTGACGACGATGGAATGATAGACCGACACGCGCTTTGCAAACTCGAACGAAAGCGCGAGCTCCTTTGTCGGCATGATCTTTTCGAGGACGATAACCTCGGAGCGATGCCTGTTTCCCCGCGCGACAATTTCCGCCGCGATGTTGTTGATCTCGATCAGTGCGGATTGCGGTCGAGGTGGCGCGATGAATGTGCCGACGCCCTGGAGCCGGATCAGAAAACCCGCAGAGGTCAACTCCCGCAAGGCACGATGGACCGTCATCCGAGACACGCCGAGTGTCGCCACGAATTCATTTTCGGACGGCAGCTTGCGGTCCTTGCTCCATCGCCCCGTTCCGATGTTCGTCAGGATGTAGTCCTTGACCTTCTCGTAAAGAGGGCTGGCGGTGTCGGGCAAAGTTATCATTTCAAAAATCCTTTCCGGCAAGGTTCGGAAATCACAGGCGCCCGGCACACCGCATCCGGATGATTGTTTTCAAGCCGTCACCCTGCCCCGCCAACAGCCGCTCATAGGCTGCGGGAACATCATCCAGGCCGATCTCGCGGTCGATCAGTTCGACCATGGGCTCGGTCAATTCGCCGAGCATCCGAATGGCGTCGGGAAGCTCATCGGCAAAGGCGTGGCATCCCAGCAATGCTATTTCGCGTTCAACCAGGATGTTGGGATCGATATCGAGGCGCCCATGGAATATGCCGACCATCGCAACGGTGCCGCCGGCATCGAGAACCTCGAGCAACTGGCCGAGTGCTGCGACGCTGCCGGTTGCTTCGACGGCAGCGAGCAAGGGGGCATCCGTGGTGGCGGCGGCAATGGCGTCCCGGTTCAAATCGACGATGCTGGCGCCGGTCACACGCGCCACGCGGGCGCAGCGGCCAGGGTTGCGATCGGCGACGAGCACGGTACCTGCGAATGTCCGGGAAAGCAGCAGTGCGGCAAGCCCGCCGATAGTCCCGCAGCCGACGACAAGAACGGAGCCGGCCGTTTTCGGCAGACGCCGCACTGCGTGCAACGCTACAGCCAGCGGCTCGGCCATCGCCGCGACCCGTTCGTCAAGCGCGGCATCGACGACGTGCAGCAGGCGCGCGGGCAGGACCGCCTGTTCGGCAAATCCGCCGTCGCATATCTCGCCGACGAAGCCCAGCGACGTGCAAAGATGCCGCTTGCCTGCATGGCATTGCGCGCACTCTCCACACCAGAAACGGGAATCGGCGACCACGCGTTCGCCAAGAGCGACAGTGTCCACACCGTCGCCGATGGCGATCACCGTGCCTGTCAGCTCATGGCCAGCCGTCGAAGGCGATCGGCTTATCCATTGGCCCGTGCCGAAGTTGTGGAGATCGGAACCGCAAATGCCTGCGGCATCGACCCTCAGCTTCACCCAGCCCGGCTCGGGAGCGCCTGGCGCGGCGATATCCTCGACGCGCAAGTCGCCGGGTCCATAGAGTCGCGCCGCCCTCATCGTCATCGTTTCCGCTCAGCCGGCGAGATAGCGATCGCGGATCTCCGAAACCGCGTTCTCATGCGAGCTGAATCCTTCGTAGCGGGCGAGCCTGCGGGCATGCAGGGCGAGTTCCGGATAGGCCGCCGAGGTCACATAGCCGACCGACGATCTCTTGACGAAATCCGTCACGGAAAGCGGTCCAAAGGTTCGCGCCCACCGGCTGGTCGGCAGCACCGCATTGGGTCCCAGGACGAAGTTGGCGAGGGTCACCGGCGTATGCGGACCCATGAGGATCTCGGCGGCTTCCGTGATACGTCCGAGATGCGCAAATGGCTCGGTTGACAGAATCTCGAGGTGCTCCGGCGCATAGTCGTTGATGAACCGGTAGCTGTCCTCCAGCGACTCGGTCAGCACGATGCCGCCGCGCTTTCCAGTCAGCACCGCGCGCGAGAACTCCACACGCTGTTCGCTCATTCGGGACCAGTGTTCCGGTATCGCAATCAACGCGGCTTCGGCGACCTTGCGGCTGTGCGTCACCAGGTAGGCCGAGGAATCCGGCCCGTGCTCGGCCTCTATCAACAGGTCAAGAGCGGCCAGGCCGCCGTCGACGCTGTCATCGGCAAAGATGATCGCTTCGGACGGACCGGCGGGGAGACCTGTGTTGATGATCGGGGACAACACGCTCTTTGCCGCCACCACCCAGGGGCTCCCCGGCCCGACGATCTTGACGGCAGGCTTCACAGTCTCGGTCCCATAGGCGACGGCGGCGACCGCATGGGCGCCGCCGCACTTGTACACGGTCTCCACGCCGGCGATGCGGGCAGCAACCAGCGTCGCGGCGTCGACGGAACCATCCGAAGTCGCAGGCGTCACAATCGCGATCTGGGGAACCCCGGCAATCACCGCCGGAACCGAGGTCATCATCGTCACCGAGGGAAAGGCGCCTTTGCCGCGCGGAACATAAAGCGCAACGGAAGCAATCGGTGTGTATCGGTCACCCGCATAGGCGCCCGGCCGAACTTCCTTGAGCCACATCGTCTCCGGGCGCTGCTCCTCATGGAAATGCCTTATGTTCTCGATGCCGAACCGGATACTCTCGACGACATCCTTCTCGACCTTGTCGAATGCCGTGTCGAACTCCGCTTCCGAAACTTTCAGTCCACCGTCGGCAACATCGGCTTTGTCGAGTTCGCGTGCAAACCGGAGCAGTGCCGCGTCACCTTCATCCTTGACAGCCTGGATGATTGGACAGACCTTTTCGATGAAAGAAGACAGATCTCCTTCGGCGCGTTTCAGTAAACTGGCCCGCTGATCGACACTGAGGGATGACAGGCGGTGGAAGCTGACGTCAGACATGGCGGCTCCTTTTCTTAGAACGCAATTACGATTAGCGCTTGTCGATCACTTCTGGGACACGTCTCCGGCCCCTGAAGCCTTCAAATCGATGCGAGAAAGCCTCCATCCACGGGAATGGACTGGCCGGTTATGTAGGCTGCCGCATCCGAAGCGAGGAACACCGCGATTCCGTGCAGGTCCGAGAGATCACCAAAACGGCGCTGCGGAATCTTGGCGAGCATCGATTGCTGCCATCCCTCGTTGCTGTAGAACACGTCTGTCATCGCTGTCCTGAAATAGCCAGGCGCAATGGCGTTGACCCGGATCCCGAGATCGGCCCACTCCGCTGCAAGCGCCCGCGTCATGCCGAGGAGGCCTGATTTCGACGAGCCGTACGGCACCGCCGTGGGAATCCCGACCTCGGAGGTCAGCGAGCAGAGATTGATAATGACGCCGGGCCGTCCGGCGTCTCTCATCTGCCGCGCGGCGGCTTGGGCGCAGAAGAAGGCGCCTTTGAGATTCGTATCGACAATCCGGTCCCACAAGGCCTCGTCGACATCGAGTGAAGGCCGGACCTCTTCCACCCCCGCATTGTTGACGAGAATATCGAGACCTCCGAGCAGGCTGCCGGCCTCGGCTGTCGCCGCCCGGCAGCGGTCGACATCGGTGACATCCAGGGCGATGGCATGCGCGACCCCGCCGGCGGTGCGGATGGCGGCCATCGTCTTCTCGAGCGAGGCCACGCTGCGCGCCGTGACCGCGACGTCGGCGCCGGCCGCGCTGAGCGCCTCGGCGATGCTGCGCCCGATGCCACGGCTTGCGCCGGTTACAAGCGCCTTCCTGCCTGACAGATCGAAGAGAGATGCGTTGCGCATGTCATCCTCCTTGGTAATGTCGCGCTTGGACCGATCGCGTCGAGACTATCCGAATGCAGCTTATCTATACAAGCATGTACATCATGGCTGTAGTGCGCCATGCGGAACTTTGCTTGTCAGCGCGGCAGCGCATTGGCCGACATCGGACCGGACTACGCGGTTCGCCCCAGCCCATCTGGAGTTCATCGGGAGGGGATAGATGAAGCGCGCAGTAGACCACGACGCGATGAGCGTGGTTGGCTATACCACCCCCTGGAGTGCCAAAGCAGGCCAGCGGATCAAGCTCAGCCTGTCATGCGATCGGCCGATAAAGGCCACACGAATTTGCCGGCTCGACAAACCGGCTCCGGAATTTCTCGCCTGGCCCATCGAAACGGTAGGTGAAGCACGGCGTCGGCATTTCGACCAAGGGTCGTTCCTGTTCGTGCGAGCCGGCGAACTGGCCAAAGTACAAGCCGTCCACGGCATTCGTTTCGAGCTGTTCCTCACGCGCAACGAAGGTGCGCGCACGATCCTGGAGGCAGGCGCCCTCGGGCTGCGCCTCCGCGACGGCGCATTTGTCGTGGAAATCGGCGGCGAAACCCTTGTCGAGAAAAAGGCGCCAACTGGTGTGTGGCTCACCGTCGAGTTGGACCTGCGGCAGGAACAATCGCGTCTGCGCATCAAATCCCATGATCTTCTCGCGCCTTACGAACTCCATGAAGGTTTTGGCGGCCCGGCGCGGAACCTCCAGGCGCACGGCATCCATTTCGGCGCAAGTGCCACCAACCACGAACCTACCCTCAACGCGAAATTTGCTGCGATCCGGCTCGACACCCCACACGGGACTGTTGCCTGGAATTTCCCAACGCTGTTACCAACGCAACCGATCCTGTCGTCGGGCGGAGCAGATCCGCTGCTCCTAGATGTGATCAATCAGCCAGCCTTCTGCGTGACTTCGGCACGCTGGGACGGATCGAGCTTCGAGCCTCGCTTGGTGCCGTCGCACTACGACGCTATCCATTGCCACGACGACGACATCGGCCCGCTTGAGTGGCAGGCATCGCACCGCGCGACGATCCCTGAAAACGCACACCCAGGCGTCTACGCGTTCCAGGTCGAATGGGAGGGTGGCTACGAACGCGTGGTGTTCTTCGTCACCTCTTCACAGGTTTCGTCGCCGCTGTTGTATCTCGTGCCGACGGCCACCTATCTCGCTTATGCGGACGAATATCTCCCGGATCATCTTTATGAATGGAAAGGCGACGACCGGGGACATCGCTTCGCGATCGCCAACAATCTGAAATCTCTTTACGACTATCATTCCGACCTTAGCGGTGTTTCCATCTGTTCCTACAAAAAGCCGAAAGTGACGCTCAGGGACGATTACGACTATCCGCTCTGCGGCTGCCCACACAATTTGCCGGTCGATCTGCATTTCCTCCGATTCTGCCACGACAATGGAATCGTGTTTGACGTCATGACCGATCACGATTTGCACGAATGCGGCATAGACGGTTTGCGTCGACATCAAGCCGTCGTCACCGGCAGTCATCCCGAATATATGTCGATCGAGATGGAGCAGGCGCTGCGGCAGTTTGTAGCCGAAGGCGGCAGCATCGCCTATCTCGGCGGAAACGGCTTTGCTGCCACTGTGGCTTTCAAGGACGATCTGATGGAGTTGCGGCGCTCGCCGCTGGAGGCCGGCCGCACCTGGGACGGCCCGGTCGCCGAACAGGCGCTGTCGATCACCAACGAACCAGGCGGCTATCTCCGCTGCCGCGGCCGAGGCGAATTCTCGCTGATCGGCGGTGCAATCTCATTGATGGGTTTCGATGGCGCACGCCCCTTCACGCGCACTGAGGAAAGCCATGAAGCAGGATGCGCATGGCTGTTCGAAGGCGTTGAAAATGCGACCTTCGGCACCGACGGCATCGTGCTGGGCGGTGCCGCGGGCTACGAAGTGGATGCGACGGATCCAGCCCTCGGCACTTCCGCTGACACCGTCGTGATCGCGCGTGCGACGGGATTTCCCGACAGCTTCTTTCAGGATCCGACGCGCTGGTACGAGGGCGGGGATAGGCAACGCATCGCCCGCCGCTGCGCCGAAATGACCCTGCGAAAGCTCGCAGCAGGCGGCTTGATCTTTTCCGCAAGCTCGGTTGCCTGGTGCGGCGCGCTGCCAGCCGCAGGCGCCATGAACGATGTCGGCAGGATCACGCTCAATCTGCTTACCCGCCTCGGCGCCACGAAAGGAGAACCCGGCCGAGAAAAATCGATAAGCTGATTGGCGCCGTTACGGCAAGACCCGTATCCGGTTTTGGGAATCAAATCAGTCGGCGTGCAGCGGCTTCGTCTCCCATGCCTCTCGCCACCTGGCGGACGGCAGTTGCCTCAGCCGCAACCTTCAGGTGCGCTGCTTTGACAAACGGCGCTGAACCAGAATTTGGCGCGGCATCAACGACACCCTCGCCGACTAGGCAAGGAAGCTCGGTATCCCTTCTTCGGCGGCGTGCAAGCGTTGTCGGACTATCCCGCAACGAATTGTCGGAACTGACCGATCTGGCCCGTCCTTGGGTCTCACCAGCGCAAGGAAGACGCGATGAGAGACCTGATCTTGAAGATGTCCATATCGATCGACGGCTTCGTGAGTGACCTGGATGGCCGAAACACATGGATGTTCGGCGCCGATCAAGAGGCGAAGGCCTGGGGCGTAGAGTTCATATGGAACTCGAGCCTGCACATCATGGGCAGCCGCAGCTTCCGTGACATGGCCGCCTGGTGGCCGACCTCCTGCGAGCAGTTCGCGGCGCCGATGAACCAGATCCCCAAGGCCGTCTTCTCACGACGGGGACCGGAGATCCTGAGGGAGGTGAGCAAGTCGGCGGCGCTCGATGAGGCTCGCGCCGTCAACGCGGGAACCGGACAGCCGGCGAAGTTGCAGCCCGGTGGTGAAAGTTGGGCGGAGGCCTATGTGGCGAGCGGTGACTTGGCGGAGGAAGTCGCGAAGTTGAAAGCCCAAGAGGGCAAGCCGATCATCGCCCACGGCGGAGTGAGCTTCGCCCGCAGTCTCGTCGCCCAAGGACTGGTCGACCAGCTCGCCCTGATGGTGGCCCCCGTGGCGCTGGGCAAAGGCCTGCCGCTGTTCTCCGAACTCGCCGCGCCGATGTCTCTCAAGCTGGTGAGCTCGAAAGCCTTTCCGGGGGGGCGCAGTGGCGCAGATTTATCGGCCAATGTGAACACGTCAGAGAATGTGTGCAGCCAACGAACCGACGAAGTAAGGGCGAGGTATAAATGAATGCGATCCCTTCGGATCGTCGTCGATCGATAGGAGCCTGTGCATGGCGAAGCTTGTGTTCGGAATGATGCAGTCGCTCGACGGCTATGTCGCTGGCGCCGAGGGCGGGCCCGGGCTGCCGATGCCGGGCGAGGCGCTCCATCGCCACTTCAACGCCCATGTGCGCGGGATCGCCGGCAGCCTCTACGGCCGGCGCATGTACGAGGTAATGCGCTATTGGGACGAGGATCAGCCGGGACAGGACCACGTCGGGCGCGACTTTGCGGCGGCCTGGCGGGCGCAGCCGAAATGGGTCGTCTCTCGCACCCTGAAGTCGGTCGGGCCGAACGCCACGCTGGTGGACGACGATCTCAAAGGGTTCGTTAGGGCGCTTAAAGCCGAACACGAGGGCGAGATCGAAGTGGCCGGACCGGAGCTTGCGGGTAGTCTGACCGAGCTTGGCCTTATCGATGAGTACCGGCTCTACTTGCGTCCCATCGTGCTTGGTCGCGGCAAGCCATTCTTCGCCGGCCCGCGGCCGCCGCTGCGTCTCGTGGCCAGCGACCGGGTTGGCGAGGACGCGATCAGAGTGACGTACGTTCCCGCCTGATCACAACCCATCCGACACCCTAACGTCCGTCGGACCGAATTGAGTTCATTCCCACTCGATTGTGCCTGGCGGTTTGCTCGTCACGTCATAGACGACGCGGTTGATGCCGCGTACCTCGTTGATGATGCCGGTGGCGGCGGCGCCCAGGAATGCCATGTCGTGACGGTAGATATCCGCGGTGCTGCCATCTACCGATGGTGACGCTTTCGGCGCGTATGCGCGTACATACCGATAAGGGCAGCGGTCACGAGCCGCGCTGTCCCCACGGGCATTGCTCTACCTGCGCCCTTCAAAGAAAAGGAGCATTGTGACGGGGCTTAGCTATAGATGCTGTAGCATTGATCTAATGCGATTTATCGCAGCATCGACACCTTGCCTAGGCAGACTTTCAACCTTGTAAAATGAAAGGAACGTAAGCGAGGCTTGAGGAGCACAGGTATTCAGAATAGCTGTCTTGAGAACACGCCGCACTGGCCGCCTGAGGATCAGCCAATCGACCCACCAAGGTGAGCCCAAAGTGGTTATTGCAACCACCTTCCTTAACTGGCGAAGTCGCGGTTGTATGGCACCAAGATCGGCTGCGTGATCGTATGCAATACCAGGCACCCATACCCTGTCGAACCAGCCCTTCAATATAGCTGGAGGTCCGAACCACCACGTGGGAAAAATCAAGACGATAGTCTCGGCCCAGAGAAGATCCTCAATCTCTTTAGCTACCTCTATAGTCTCGAATCCGGAATAGTAGCTCGCGCGCTCCGCCGGTGTAAGAGCCGGGAAGAAGCCAGATCGATACAGATCAACATGTCGGCACTGGTGCTTCGCATCCATCAGGGTGTCGATAGCTGCGTTCGAAAGCGTTTGGCAAAGGCTTGGATTGAGTGGATGAGCCGTGACAATCAAACATCGCATACCAATATTTTGAATCCTCCCCAATTTGATTGCGCTGCGCGTCATCATTCGTGCGGCGCGGTGCTCGGGCAAAGCTTCTCATACCAATCATGGATTTCGAAATAGCTGTACGCGCCACAGTCTTCAAAGAGCAATTGTTTTTCGACGCCGAGAATGGCCCTTCTACAGCGGTACGCTCGAGACAGCGCCATCGGCGACCTGCCAGGCATCAGTCGCGCGATATGGACAGCCCCGCGAGAAGCGGCGCGTACGCGGCGAGCCTGCGGGATACGAACTCCGTGAAGAGCCGCACGCGCTTCGTCTTGCGTGTCTCCCCCTGTGTGAGAAGCCAGAGCGTTCCGTACATGTGCAGGTCGGTGCCCGGCACCCTCACCAGTAGGGGGTCGGCATCGCCGACGAAGCAGGGCAGTGTCGTGATCCCGAGCCCTTGCCGTACAGCAACGATCTGCGCCTCGGCGTCCGTGGTCCTGAAGGGAACCGCCGTGGTACGAACCTCACCCTCGCTGGCCCATTCCGGAATTCCATGAATGCTTATGACGATCCACCGGATGGGATCAGGCGCGCCCGCACGCCACGCGGCTAGTCGATCGCAGGACATGTAGACGCCGCCGAACAGCTCCGGTCCCTTCAGGCCGTGAAGATTGAGCGGCAGGGTTTTGCGATCGTAGACGACGCGGATCGCGACGTCGGCCTCTCGGTTGGTCAGATTTGCCAGCTCGCCGGACGACAAGATTTCCATCTCGATGTCCGGATGCAGACGCGCGAAATCGGCGAAGTCCGGCATGAGCAGGTGTGTCGCGAGGGGCGGTGCCAGCGTCGCCCGCAGAAGCCCGCGCACGCTCTGGTCGCGCCCGAAGACGCGCGTCTCCAGCAGGTGCGACGACACTTCCATCTGGTCCGCGAACTCGAGGACCTCCTCGCCCGCAGCCGTCAGGCGGTAGCCCGAAGGCAGCTTTTCGAACATGTGCACCCCGAGGCGTTCCTCGAGCTGGGCGACACGTCGCAGCACGGTCGAGTGGTTCACACCGAGGCGCTCGGCGGCGGCCCGCACCGAGCCTCCGCGCGCGACGGCAAGAAAGTAGCGAACGTCATCCCAGTCGATCATGGTGCAATCCGGCACCGCGCGGTGCGCCTTCCAAAGCCCGTATCTAACACATCGAACAGCGGTCATCATAGCCTATGTCGACGAGCGCGGCTCAATTCCGAACGGCGGACGCCGATCGTCGCGGCTGGCGTCAGTCGTCCAGCCGGATCGATTTCGCACCACCGATGTGCGCGCTTCCGCACTCAACAACTGACGCCGGCGGACCCATTTCGAGGTTCTCGGAGGCAGATGCTGTCCCGACACCACGAAAGGAGAAGTCATGGGAAAGCTTGAGGGTAAGGTTGCAGTCATCACGGGTGGATCGAGCGGCATGGCGCTGGCGAGCGCCAAGCGGTTCGTTGAAGAAGGCGCCTATGTTTTCATCACGGGCCGGAGACAGGAGGCGCTGGACGAGGCCGTCAAGCTGATCGGCCGGAACGTGACCGGCGTGCGCGGCGACGCGGCCAATCTCGACGACCTCGACCGCCTGTTCGATACAGTCAAGCGGGAAAAGGGCAGGATCGACGTCCTGTACGCGAGCGCCGGCACAGGCGAAGCCGTCCCACTGGGCGAGATTACCGAGCAGCACTTCGATGCGGCCTTCGGCCTGAATACGCGCGGCACGCTGTTTACGGTTCAGAAGGCGTTGCCGCTGTTCAACGATGGCGGATCGATCTTCATGACCGGGTCAGTTGCTTCGGTGAAAGGTTTTCCTGGTTACAGCGTGTATGCGGCGAGCAAGGCGGCGCTGCACGCATTCGCACGCGGGTGGCTCAACGAACTCAAGGGCAGGAATATCCGGGTGAACGTGCTGCACCCGGGGCCGATCGCCACACCGATGCAGGACCAAGTTCTCACCGAGGAGGCGAAGCAGATGTTCGAATCCCTGATCCCGCGGGGAAAGATGGGGCGTCCTGAGGAAATTGCGACGGCCGCGCTGTTTCTTGCTTCCGACGATTCGAGCTTCGTGAATGGGGTGGAGTTGTCCGTCGATGGCGGCTTCTCGGCCATCTGAAATCGCGCCGGATCGCGGGAAGCGGCTGACCGGCGGGAACTAGCGTGTCCATGGTGGAACGACCACGCAAAGGTCGCCACACAGCGGAACGAATAACCCAGCGCCGTTGAAGGCCGGGGAATCAATACCAACACGGATCGGAGAAGCATTATGAGCTACGCAATTGTAGGATTCGGTAAGATAGGCCAGGCCCTCGCCCACGCCTTCGCCCGTAAAAACATCGACGTGGCCGTCGCGAGCCGCCGGCCGCCCGAGGCGTTGGCGCCGCAGGCTCGGGCGATTGGACCCACGGTCGTCGCCAAGTCGCTGCGGGATGCACTCGAGGCCGACACAATTATCTTGGCGGTCCCGTTCGGGGAGCATCGCGAGGTTGCGAAAGCCCTGCCGAGTTGGAAAGGCAAGACGGTCATCGACGCGACGAACGCGTTTCCAGTGCCTGAAGAGCTGGACGGCCTCCCGTCCTCCGCCTTCGTCGCGAAGGCGTTCACCGGCGCCAAGCTCGTGAAAGGGTTCAATCATCTGGTTGCGGCCACCCTGGCTGCCGATCCGATCGTCGAGGGCGGGCACCGTGTCGTCTTTCTGTCGAGCGACGACGAGGACGCGACCGCTCCCGTGGCGGCCTTGGCCAAACAACTCGGGTTCGCACCCGTCAAGCTGGGAAAGCTCAACGAGGGTGGCGCGCTGGTGCAGGCACGCGGCCGCACTTGGGGCCAGCTCATCTTCCAGGATTTGTTCAAGAAGGAGCAGTAATCGATGTACGACCATGTGACCTGGCCCGAGCGATATGATCCGAAAACGTCGGCCATCTACGCACTCAACGACATTGACGTGAAGGCGCCGCCTGAAGCGGTCTGGAAGCTGCTCGTCGAAGCCGAGAATTGGTCGAGCTACTTTCCCGCCGAGGATCAGGTCAAGATTCTGACGGGGGAGCCGGAACTGGCGCTCGGAACGCGATACAGCCGTGTGACGGTTGGATTTCCGATGAGTCTGGTCGTGACGGAATGCGAGCCCCTTCGCAGGCTCGCATGGGCGACGACAGTTGATGGCGACGAGACCGGCTCAAGCGCATACCATGGCTGGGTCATCACGCCTACAGACCATGGCTGCCATGTGCTGACCGAGGAAACGCAGCAGGGCCCCTTCTTCCTCGATGAGCTCGGGCGCAAACATCCCGGCGCACTCTACCGGTATCACCAAGACTGGGTCGAAAGCCTCGCCCACGCAGCGGAGGCGGAAACAGCGAAGACGACAGTGGATTGATTGCGCTTCCTATTTAATCTTGGAGATGAATGAGATGAATATCGAACTCAAAGGCCGCAAGGCCATCGTTACCGGATCCACCGCCGGTATCGGCCGCGCGACGGCGGAGGGGTTGGCGCGTGCCGGTGCATCGGTCGTCGTCAACGGCCGTGGAAACGCTCGGGTCGATGAGGCGGTGCGGCAGCTGCGGCAGGCCTTCCCCGGCAGCGACATCTCGGGTATCGCCGCTGATCTTGCGACAGCGGAGGGGGCAAAGGCCTTGATCGCGCATGCGCCGGACGCCGATATCCTTGTGAACAACGTCGGTACAGCACACATCCGGAGCTACAACGGCGTCGAGGATATCGCAAATATCCCCGATGAGGACTGGCTTGACCTCTTCCAGTTGAACGTAATGAGTGGCGTGCGCGCGAGCCGTCATTACCTGCCGCGGATGGTGGCGAAAGGCTGGGGCCGCGTCGTGTTCATAAGTAGCGAATCCGCAGTCAACATCCCTAAGGAAATGCTCGACTATGGCATGACCAAGACCGCTCAACTCGCGGTCTCACGCGGGCTTGCCGAGGCGGTCGCGGGCACGGGCGTCACCGTCAACGCCGTCCTGCCGGGACCTACCCGCTCTGAGATCCTGGGCAACTTCATGGCGAAACAGGCTGACGCAAATGGAATCACGCAGCACGAAGCCGAGCAGGGATTCCTGCAGGCGATGCGTCCGACGAGCCTCATCCACCGCTTCGCGACCACCGATGAGGTGGCCAACATGATCATCTACACATGCTCGGAGCAGGCTTCGGCGACCACCGGCGCGGCTTTGCGGGTGGATGGTGGCGTGGTCCGCTTCGTCGCGTAGCAGGACGACCAAATTGTTCCGTTCGCCAACTCGGGTCCGCTGTCGGCCAAGCTGCTGAAGCATGGCACGCTTAAGTCTACAGGGATCTGGCGCACGGCATGCGCACGATCCACGCATTGCGGGAGCACTCTGAAACTATGCGAGGCACGAGAACGTATTCAGCTACGGCGCCGTCCCCGCTGTGCTCGGCGGCCGTGCGCTCGTCTCGTTGGTCCCGCCCCGGGGCTTAGACCATGATACAAATCCACGGAACATGACGTCTATTGTCCGAGGAATTGGATCGGCGCTCCAATCCCAATCCAAAGCATGTGCTGTGGACGGCGCGGTGTATCGATCCCTTTGAGCCTCTCTACACATAATCGAAGGTCTATCGCCGACCTGCAAAACGGCTGCTTGTTCTTGCAGAATCGCCCGCGAACTATCGCTTCCTATCGTTGACCAACAATTTCCGAATATATCCGACAGTACTCCAACCTACTCTACCGTACGCCCCATCATTCCCACTCGATTGTTTTAAGTGATCGTAACGCATTGAATTCCCTGCACAAATTCTTTCTGCACGCAATGAAGAACCGTCTCCCCGATCCGTCAGAAATTTGCGCTCTTGAATTCAAAGGAGAATTTCGGCGATTCAAAATCTGCTCGGTTTCAGCGACTATCGGCATCGATTGGTCGATTTTCGACATTCTTTAGCTGTGCCTTCACGATCCCGTCGGCAAAAAGACCGTCACGGCTCGCAAGAGCCTGAACGACACGCAGTTCCTCTCATGCCTTGATCCGTCCCGGACTTACGCCTTGGCGGCGTTCTGTGCAGCCTCGAATACATCGCGTGCGGACGTCGTACCCGCTACGTGCTCCGTAAGCACGTGCACCAACGTTTTCGAGTGTCGTGCAAACGCTGTACCCCGCCATCAAAGCCTCTAGCTCGCTAATGGCGGCTTCCAAGCCAGAAGGGACATCAATCTGACCGGCCAAAGACGCCCCGCTCCACCGAGCGGGGGCGTCTCCCCTGTTAATCCCTGTCAGCTTGCCGGATTGCGTGCGATGACGATCCACGCCGCGCCGTCGATCATCACCGACCGCTCGCCGGGGAGGCCCGCGAAGGCGGCACGAACCGCGGCCGAGGCGCGGGCGCGGATGTCGTCGGGCTGATCAGCGAGAGCGCGCGACAGCGGGCCGACCTCGAGTGTCATCTCCACCGCGTCGTCGATCGCCGCGTCCCGCGTCCCCCCCTCGCCGAACGGGATGGAGGCATCGAATGGCGCGATAGCGACATCGGTGAAGCCAGCCGCCGTTAAAATACGCGCCACCCGCCCCTGGTCGCCAAACGAGAACGGGCCGGGCGCTTCGGGATCGGGCGGCGCCGTCGGCGGGACGATGCCCTTGATCGCGCCCATCGGCAAGCGCACCCAATCGTTCTCGGCCATGCCGCGCCAGCAGACGAAAGCGACCCGCGCGCCCGGCTTGAGCGCACGGCGCATATGAGCGAACGCCGCCGTAGGATCGTCAAAGAACATCACTCCGAAGCGCGAGAACAGGATGTCGAACGCGCCCTCGGGCAACGCGGTGCTGCTGGCGTCGGCCACCTGGAACAGGGCCGGCGTATCCTGCGGCGCTAGCGCGCGCGCTCTGCCGATCAGCGGTTCGGATATGTCCACGCCTAGCACATGGCCCCCCGCGCCGACGCGGGCGGCCAGATCCAGACTAGACGCCCCCGCGCCGCAGCCGACGTCCAGCACGCGTTCGCCCGTGGCGGGCGCGGCGGCTTCGATCGCGGCCTGGCCGAACACCGCCATCATGGCATCGAGCCGGGCCTGGTAAGCGACCCAGCGCTCCCCGCTTTGGCCATTCCAGTCGGCTACCTGATAAACATTTTTCTCTGCCATGCCATATCCTTGTTCTGATTCTTTCTTTGCTAGGCTCTCCCCTCAGGGGAGAGGGGGCCCGCGTTCCGTGACACCGGCCCGCAACCTTCAGAATATGATCGCCCGCGGCAACCGGAGAAGGAAATCTGTGCTCTCAAACCAGCATCGACTGCTGGGAGAAGATGCCCGCCATCGCGCCGTGCGATGATGCCGTGGTGACCGAGGGCATGAGGGGGTTGGCGAGGTCGCCGGCGGCGTAGATGCCGGGCATGCTGGTTTCGCGGCGCTCGTCGACCTTGAGGGCGATGCCGAGGGGCGTATCGACCGTGGCGAGGCCCAGTGATTCATGCAGGCTTGCGGACGGCTTGTTGCGCGGATGCGCGAACAGGATGTCGACCGCGACATTGGGGCCGGTATCGAGATTGACGGTGGCGATATGGTCCCCGTGATGGGCGATCTCGGTGATCCGGCCATCGACGACAGGTATGTTACGACGCGCGAGATCGGCCCGGATATCGGGCGGAATGTCGTGACCATCGGCGAAGAGCGTCAACCTGTCGGTCCAATCGTGGAACAGCCTGACAGACTGGTGCGACTGCGGGCCGGACCAGACGAGGCCCCAATGCTGGCCGGCGACTTCAAAGCCGTCGCAATAGGGGCAGGGCACGATGGACGTGCCCCAGCCTTCGGCAAAGCCCGGAACATCAGGCATCTGGTCGGCGACGCCATAGCTCAGGATCAGGCGGCGCGCCCCAAGGCTTTCGCCATCGCCAGTGAGGACGGAGAAATCGTCGACGGCGCCGGAGACGCTGTCGGCCCGGGCATTGACCAGCCTGATCGTGGGATAACGCGCCAGCTGCTGCCGCGCCTCGGCCAGGATGTCCAGCGGTGGCTTGTGATCGTGGCCGAGCAGACCATGCGAGTGGCCGGCGAAGCGGTTGCGCGGCAGGCCGGTATCGAGAACGGTGACCTTGCGGCGGGCACGGCCGAGCTGCAGGGCGCCGGCTAGACCGGCAAAGCTGCCGCCGATGATGATGACGTCATCCATGGTGATAAGCTCCGTGTTGTGGATGGAGGGGGTTGGGCTGGGCCTGGCGCGAAATATCGTCCACCGATACGCGCTCGAGACGGTCAGCGAGCAGGGCTTCGGCATCGACGAGAATGTCGCCCATCACTGTGTTGACCGGCCGGACAATGCCGCATTCGATATCGCCGGGCGGCCCGGGGAAACTTGATTTGGAGGACAGGTTGAAACCTACCCGTTGGCTTGCACATTTCAGATACTGCATGGTATCGTAATGCAAGAATTATAATACTGTCAAGTACTGGAATTGTCGTGACCGAAAACAGCCAGGGCCGGCGCGGCCGGCCCGCCAACGAGGCGCTTGGCCAAACGATAGTCGACGCCGCGTGCGAACTCTTTGTGGAATTGGGTTTTCAAGCGACGACATTGGACAAGGTCGCCCAGCGGGCGAAGATATCCAAGCTCAGCATCTATCGGCACTTCGAGAACAAGGAGGCGCTGTTCAGCGCGGCCATCGCGGCCCGCTGCCATCAGTTTGCACCACAGGCCCTTTTTGAAGGCGTCGACGGTTCGGCCGAAGATCAGCTCATGACGGTGGGATCATCCCTGCTTCGCACGCTGTTGAGCCCGGACGTCCGCAGTGTCGAAGCCATGGTCATGGCCGACAAGACGAATCAAAAGTCGTTAAGCAAGCTCCATTACGAAGCTGGCCCCGCCCATGTCATCGCCCAAATCGAGGCCCTGTTGCGCCAGTTGCACGCGAAGGCGGTTCTGAACGTGCCCGATCCTCTCCGGTCTGCCCGCTTGTTTGCCGCGCTTTTCAAAGGATCCGATCTCCTGATTATCGCACGCTTCGATCAGGCGAGAGCAGAGGACGACAACGAAATCGAATCCTATTGCCGGTCGGCCGTCGCCATGTTCATCGCCGCGCACGGTGGCAACGACCACGCGGGCGGATAAGCATTTGATTGCTCCGGGCAGCTTGGCCGGGACCGTGGTCCAGGCGCTTCGTCATATTGGGCCGGCGCGCGCGGCCGAGCTTGCACAGATCGCGGCACCTCATCTTTCTCCCAACTATAAAAAGACGCTCGCATCTACCGCGGTCCAAGCTCCCGCCTGGATGCGGTCGACGCTTCTCTCCATCGCAGATCCGGCAGCAGTCGGGACAACATTTGATAGGTGATGCGACGGTGCCATCCGACGATATGCGATCGGGTCCGGAACATCGATCGGTACCGCAGCCAAAGCTGAAACTATCTATGTCGATAACTAAAGTACCGTCAGCGCGGAAATGTCATGCTACGGGGCATTTTCGTTATATATTTCAAAGCGTTGACACACAGAAAAGTACCGTCAAACCCTAAAAACGAATGACGGTACTTTTTAGAATGCTCTGTCGGATACGAAAAACACCGTCAAAAGTACCGTCAGAGTGATCTGCTACAAGTTGCGAGCCGCGCCAGGCGCTCCGATAAACTTGACGATTTCAATGACTCGATAGATTTGTCAATTCCATTGATAATGTGCCTTGGCTAGCAGTCTGCCCTGCCCGCAAATCATTGTATTTTCTGCGAAATACTACGCTAGAGCCGCCTATCATCGCCGTTTCCCTCACTCCCACTCGATGGTGCCTGGCGGTTTGCTCGTCACGTCGTAGACGACGCGGTTGATGCCGCGTACCTCGTTGATGATGCGGGTGGCGGCTGCTCCCAGGAATGCCATGTCGTAATGGTAGAAGTCGGCCGTCATGCCGTCGACCGAGGTGACGGCGCGCAGCGCGCAGACGAACTCGTAGGTGCGGCCGTCGCCCATCACGCCGACGGTCTGCACCGGCAGCAGCACGGCGAAGGCCTGCCAGATGGCGTCGTAGAGTCCGGCCTTGCGGATCTCGTCGAGATAGATGGCGTCGGCCTCGCGCAGGATCTCCAGCTTTTCGCGGGTGATGCCGCCCGGACAGCGGATGGCGAGACCGGGACCGGGGAACGGATGCCGGCCAATGAAGCTGTCGGGCAGGCCGAGCTCCTTGCCGAGCGCCCTCACCTCGTCCTTGAACAATTCGCGCAGCGGCTCGACCAGCTGCATGTTCATGCGTTCGGGCAAGCCGCCGACATTGTGATGCGACTTGATGGTCACCGACGGGCCGCCGCTGAAAGAGACGCTTTCGATGACGTCGGGATAGAGGGTGCCTTGTGCCAGGAAATCGGCGCCGCCGAGCTTCTCGGCCTCCTCCTCGAACACTTCGATGAACAGCCGCCCGATGGTCTTGCGCTTCTTCTCGGGGTCCGACTCGCCCTCGAGCGCGCCGATGAAACGGTCCGCAGCGTCGACCAGGATCAGCGGCAGATTGTAATGCTGGCGAAACATCTCCACCACGCCTGATGCCTCGTCCTTGCGCATCAGACCGTGGTCGACAAGGATGCAGGTGAGCTGGTCGCCGACCGCCTCATGGATCAGCAAGGCCGCGACCGAGGAATCGACGCCGCCCGACAGCGCGCAGATCACCTTGCCCTTGCCGACCTGTTTGCGGATCGTCTCGACCGCGTGCTCGCGGTAGGCGCGCATCGTCCAGTCGCCTTCGGACGCACTTATGCGGTAGTTCGCTCCTGGAACAGCGTCTCGATCAGCGGGCACTCCGGCAACGTGCCGTCAGCGCATTGCGCGACCACCTCCTTCAGCATGCGCTCCATCCGTTTGAGGTCAGCGATTTTCGTCCGCACGTCCTTAAGATGGGCGGCGGCCACATCTCTTGCCTCGCCGCAAGGCCGATCGCGTTCATCCACGAGGCGCAGCAGTTCGCGGATTTCATCGAGGGAAAAGCCTAGCTCTCGCGCGCGTAGCACGAAGCAAAGGCGCCGCTCGTGCATGGTGTCGTAGCTGCGATAGCCGCTCGTCGTACGCGGCGGCTCGGGCAGAAGGCCGACCTTCTCGTAGTAGCGCACGGTCTCCAGGTTGCATCCCGTTCGCTGGGCGAGCTCGGCCCGCTGCAGGCCCTTCACCACGGTGTGATCGCGCATCGCAAAATCTCTCTTGACCCTGTAGTGACTACAGACTGCATGTTACGACAGACTTGGCATTTCGGCAAGGAAAGAGAGGCCTGATATGCTCGCATCGCGACCGGGAACGGCAGACACGGCGGCCGCTACGACAGTTCTCGCCGCGTCCGAGCGGGGCGAGGTCGGACGGCAACGCCTGATCGCCCTTGGCGGCATTCTCGGCGCGCTTGCCGCTTCCTCCTGCTGCATCGTGCCGCTGCTTCTGTTCAGCCTTGGCATCGGCGGGGCCTGGATCGGCAATCTGACGGCGCTCGCGCCTTACAAGCCATTCTTCGTCGCCGGCACGGCAAGCCTTCTCGGATGCGGCTTCTACCTCGTCTACTGGAAGCCCAGGCGAGCCTGCGCCGATGACGCCGCTTGCGCGCGCCCAATCCCCAACGGCCTCGTGCAGCTCGCGCTCTGGATCGCGACCGTGCTGGTGATCGCCGCCTTCGCCTTCGACTATGTCGCCCCACTGCTGCTTCGCGCCTAATACCAAGAGGAGCCCGTCCCGTGAACAAGTATTTGAACACGCTCGCAATGATCAGCTCGGTGATGGTGGCTCCAGCCGCCTTCGCCGGTGAGCGGACCGTCACATTCGCTGTCGACAACATGACCTGCGCCTCGTGCCCCTACATCGTGAAGAGCTCGATGGCGGCGGTCCCCGGCGTTGCGAAGGTGGCCGTCTCGTTCCAAGCCAAGACCGCGACCGTGACGTTCGATGACACGAAGACGAACCCGAACGCCATTGCGACCGCCAGCATGAATGCCGGCTATCCGGCTCATCCGGTGCAGCAGGGCAGTTGAGATGCGTGACCGAGCCTTGGTCCGCGCAGGCGTGGTTGGCGCCATTCTCGCAGCGATTTGCTGCGCGGCGCCACTCCTCGCCGTGGGCCTGCCCCTGGCCAGCCTCAGTGCATGGCTGGCGGGTGCGGGTCCGGTGGTGTTTCCCTGATCGTCGCGGGCCTCGGTCTCGTCGCGTGAGGCTTCCACCATTGCCGGGCAAAAGCGGCGGGCTGCGAGACGAGGATTCATAAGGAAGGCGTGAAACCATGAATGATTGCTGCGCATCCTCCTCATCACGGGACAAGCTTGCAGCTTCGGCGTCCGCGACGCTGCCCAGCTACACCGTGCGACCCGGCGTGACGTTTCCGGACTGGTCCGTGGTCACATCGCCGGCGGTCCAAGATGCCCTGCAGGCCATGGTCGGCTCCGACCATGTGTTCGATCGCTGGAGCGGCTACGATCCCGCCACGGACCGCGTTCGCGTCGCACTGCTCCAACTCTACGCCGAAAACGGACGAGCCCCGACTGCAGGCGCGCTCGCGGAGCGCGCGGGGTTGAGCGGGACGGCCATCCGGCCTCTGCTCGAAGAGCTCCGCGGTCGCGACCTGGTCGTCCTCGACTGTGAGCGGATCGTCGGCGCCTATCCCTTCACGGACCGAGACACGGGGCACCACGTCACACTGGACGGGCGTGTTCTCAACGCAATGTGCGCTGTCGACGCGCTCGGCATCGGCGCCATGACCGATCGCGACATCGCGATAGCTTCGCGCTGCCGCCATTGCGGTGCACCGATCCGGATCGCCACGCGGAACCAAGGGCGGGGGCTGGCCGAGATCGAGCCGCGATCGGCCGTCATGTGGCATAGCGTCCGCTATGAAGGCGCGTGCGCCGCCAGCTCGCTATGTGCGACGACCGCCTTCTTCTGTTCGGACGACCACCTCTCTGCCTGGCGCGGCGAGCGCTCCACGGACGAGCCCGGATTCCGGCTGTCGATCGAGCAAGCGCTGGAGGCTGGCCGGGCTCTTTTCGGGCCCAGCCTTGCTGGCCTCGATACCGCGGCAGAATCCTCGGTCGGCTCGACATCGAAGACGGCCGCAGTCGCGGACTGTCGCTTTCGCACGAACGGTCGCAATGGTGGCGCCTACGATCTTGCGGTGATCGGTGCCGGTTCGGCCGGCTTCTCGGCCTCCATCACAGCTGCCGATCAGGGCGCACGGGTGGCCCTCATCGGCAGCGGCACCATCGGCGGCACCTGCGTCAATATCGGATGCGTACCGTCGAAGACGCTGATCCGCGCCGCCGAGACGCTGCACAATGCTTGCGTGGCAGCGCGTTTTGCCGGCATCACGGCCGAGGCCGAGCTGACGGACTGGCGCGGAACCATCCGTCAGAAGGACGCACTCGTTTCCGAACTGCGCCAAGCCAAGTACGTGGATCTGCTGCCGGCCTATAACGGCATCGCCTATCATGAGGGCGCGGCGCGTCTCGTGGAAGGTGGTGTCGAGGTGAACGGCGCGCGCATTCCCGCCGGCAAGATCATTATCGCGACCGGCGCGCGGCCGGCTGTTCCCGCCATCCCTGGCATTGAGGACGTGCCCTATCTGACCAGTACGACCGCGCTCGATCTTGAGGAGCTACCACGATCGTTGCTCGTCATCGGAGGCGGCTACATCGGGGCGGAACTCGCCCAGATGTTCGCCCGCGCCGGCGTCAAGGTGACGCTCGTTTGCCGGTCTCGGCTGCTCCCCGAGGCCGAGCCCGAGATCGGCGCGGCCCTGACGGGGTATTTCGAGGACGAAGGGATCACCGTGGTCTCTGGCATCGCCTACCGTGCTATCCGCGGGACCGAGAACGGCATTGTGCTCGACGTTTCCATCGACTGCCACGATACGACGATCGACGCCGATCAGGTGCTGATCACTACCGGTCGCACGCCCAACATCGAAGACCTTGGGCTCGCCGAGCACGGCATCGTGCTCTCACCGAAAGGCGGCATTGTCGTTGATGACCGCATGCGCACCTCCGGGGCCGGCATCTATGCTGCCGGCGATGTCACCGGCCGCGACCAGTTCGTCTACATGGCCGCCTATGGTGCCAAGCTTGCTGCCAAGAATGCGCTCAACGGCGACAGCCTGCGCTACGACAACAGCGCCATGCCTGCCATCGTTTTCACCGACCCGCAAGTGGCGAGCGTAGGCCTCACCGAGGCCGCGGCCCGTGCCGCCGGACATGCCGTCCGTGTCTCGACGATCGGTCTCGAGCGGGTGCCGCGCGCACTCGCCGCTCGCGACACCCGTGGGCTCATCAAGCTCGTGGCCGATGCCAGCAGTGGCCGGTTGCTCGGCGCGCATATTCTCGCGCCGGAAGGAGCCGACAGTATCCAGACCGCGGCGCTGGCGATCCGGCAAGGCCTCAATGTCGAGGATCTCGCCGATGCGATCTTTCCGTATTTAACCACTGTCGAGGGCTTGAAGCTCGCGGCACTCGGCTTTGCCAAGGACGTCGCCAAGTTGTCGTGCTGCGCTGGCTAGGATTGCGTTCATTTTCCGATTGCGACGCCAGCTGCGCCGATCTCCAGCGAACCGCCGAATTGTACGCTCCAGCACGCCAATATACTCCGCCGACCACACCTCTCTTTACTTTTCGAGAAAGCGCCATCAAATCACACGAGGAATATCCTGAGTCATTGGAGGTCGCTCAAGAGTGCCACGAAGACTTGTCGTAACTACTTCAAACTACGCTATTGCCGCCATTTGTATCCGTCACTCCCACTCGATGGTGCCTGGCGGTTTGCTCGTCACGTCGTAGACGACGCGGTTGATGCCGCGTACCTCGTTGATGATGCGGGTGGCGGCTGCTCCCAGGAATGCCATGTCGTAATGGTAGAAGTCGGCCGTCATGCCGTCGACCGAGGTGACGGCGCGCAGCGCGCAGACGAACTCGTAGGTGCGGCCGTCGCCCATCACGCCGACGGTCTGCACCGGCAGCAGCACGGCGAAGGCCTGCCAGATGGCGTCGTAGAGTCCGGCCTTGCGGATCTCGTCGAGATAGATGGCGTCGGCCTCGCGCAGGATCTCCAGCTTTTCGCGGGTGATGCCGCCCGGACAGCGGATGGCGAGACCGGGACCGGGGAACGGATGCCGGCCAATGAAGCTGTCGGGCAGGCCGAGCTCCTTGCCGAGCGCCCTCACCTCGTCCTTGAACAATTCGCGCAGCGGCTCGACCAGCTGCATGTTCATGCGTTCGGGCAAGCCGCCGACATTGTGATGCGACTTGATGGTCACCGACGGGCCGCCGCTGAAAGAGACGCTTTCGATGACGTCGGGATAGAGGGTGCCTTGTGCCAGGAAATCGGCGCCGCCGAGCTTCTCGGCCTCCTCCTCGAACACTTCGATGAACAGCCGCCCGATGGTCTTGCGCTTCTTCTCGGGGTCCGACTCGCCCTCGAGCGCGCCGATGAAACGGTCCGCAGCGTCGACCAGGATCAGCGGCAGATTGTAATGCTGGCGAAACATCTCCACCACGCCTGATGCCTCGTCCTTGCGCATCAGACCGTGGTCGACAAGGATGCAGGTGAGCTGGTCGCCGACCGCCTCATGGATCAGCAAGGCCGCGACCGAGGAATCGACGCCGCCCGACAGCGCGCAGATCACCTTGCCCTTGCCGACCTGTTTGCGGATCGTCTCGACCGCGTGCTCGCGGTAGGCGCGCATCGTCCAGTCGCCTTCGATGCCGGCGATGTTGTGGACGAAGTTGCGGAGCAGCCTGGCGCCGTCCGGCGTATGCACCACTTCGGGGTGGAACATGAGGCCGTACATTTTGCGCTCGACATTGCCGAAGATGGCGAAGGGCGAGCCCTCCGATTTTCCGAGCACCTCGAACCCCTTCGGCAGGGAGATGACGCGATCGCCATGGCTCATCCACACCTGGTGGCGCTGGCCGGGCGCCCACAGGCCCTCGAACAACGGGCTGTCCTTGGCGATCTCGACGAAGGCGCGGCCGAATTCGCGATGGTCGGAGCTTTCGGCGACGCCGCCCATCTGCACGCACATCGCCATCTGGCCATAGCAGATGCCGAGCACCGGCACGCCGGCATCGAAGACGATCTGCGGCGCGCGCGGGCTGCCGATGTCGCCGGTCGAGGCCGGGCCGCCGGACAGGATCACCGCCTTCGGATTGATGCGCTTGAACGCCGCCTCGGCCGACTGGAAAGGCACGATCTCGGAAAAGACGCCGGCCTCGCGGATGCGGCGGGCGATCAGCTGGGTGAACTGGCTGCCGAAATCGACAATCAGGACGGTGTCGGGATGATTGGCTGTTTTCATGGCGAGCGTTTAGAGAAAGAAACGAGTCGGCGCAATGGGTTGTGAGGTCGCGCTTTCACTTCGATTCCGGTGTGTCGTCCTGAACGCCAGAGGCTTTGTCCAATGCATCAGTTTGCGTTGTATCGAGTGACCGCAAGGCGCCCATCAGCGCCGCGAAACGCTCGTGACCAAGGCGGGCAACATAGCTCCGTTCGATCTGCAGCTTGATGCGGTCGCCATCGCGCAGGGCGTCCAGGCCCTTGCGGGTGTAGCGCACAAGCTTGCCGCGACCGTCTTGCGGATCGGGCAGACGCTGCAACACACCTTCCGTCTCCAGGCCATCGAGCAATTGCTGAATCGCCTGCTTTGAGATCGCCGAGCGCTCGATCAGCGCCGACTGGCGCATGCCGCCGCGCGGGATGTGTCCAAGCAGGCCGGCACGCGCTTCGGTGAACCAGTGATGGCCGGCAGCGCGCATCGCAGCGGCGAACTCGGTCTGCCAGGCGCGGCTCGCCTGCCACAGCCGCCAACCTATGTGATCCGGCAGCGCTTCAGGTTTTTCGTCAAGGTCCTTGACCAAATTCTTCTCGCCCGATACATAGTCAAGCATCTTGACTACTAGTTCACTCTAAGTGGCGATGCCGGTCAAGGCAATCGGCGACTTCAATTCAGGAGGAAATCATGGCAGCACTTCAGAAGGAAACCCTTGCAATGCTCATTCCGGGCATGACCCACGTGTTGGAACGAAACGGCAAGGAGGCTTACGTCTATTTTGAAAGCGAGGGTGCCGCGCACATGCTGCTCGACGATGGCGAGGCGCGAAGCGGGCGCTGGCGGATGCTCGATGACGGTTATGTCGCCGACTGGGACACCGGCGCGACCGGACGCTGGACCCTCGATCACGAGCCCGGGTCAGTCACTTACATCAATCGCGACAACGCCGTTCGCTTCAGGATGATCGGCGTGCTGTTCGGCAACGCTAAGAACCTGCCGCCCCAACAAGCTTGAAGTCGATCGCGCCCGAGGCGATCGCCTGTTCCAGCAGCTGAACCGCCGCGGCCAGCTTCTCGTCGATGACGTGCAGATATTCGATCCAGTCGCCGACATGCCTCAGATCGGCTGCCCCGTCGGAAATGCCGCGCAGGCCGATAAGCGGAACGTCGAACAGCTGGCAGGCGCGCAGGCAGGCGAAGGTTTCCATGTCGACCATGTCGGCGGCGATCGTGTCGTAGGCGGCGCCGGAGACGATTGCCGCCCCGGTCGACAGCGCCGCCGGCCTGATGCCTGGTATCCTGAACGGCAGCGGCACGCTGACAGGCAGGTCGAGGAACGGCGTGGCGCCCTTCTCGAACCCAAGGGGCGAGGCGTCCATGTCGCGGTAGGCGACTGAAACGGCCTGGTAGATTTCCGTCTGCTCCAGCGTCCGGCTGCCCGCCGACCCGAGCGACACGACGAGATCCGGCAGCGCCTTCCCGGCGTGCAGCCGGGACAGTTCGGCGCCGAGCCCGATACCGGCCTCGACCGGTCCGACGCCGGTCAGCAGCGGCGTGAACAGCCGCTGCAGGTGTGGACCGTATTCGGCTTCGGCCGCCATGACGAAGAGAACGGACTTGCCGGATATCAGGGTGAGCTCACCAGGTGCCTTGCCGGCCATGATCGTCCATCCTCCCCTGCCCGTTCCTCAGCCCTCGATGCCGTCGCGGCCGAGCACCGTCATCATCGTTCCGGTCATCGTGGCGATCAGCTTGGCCTCGCCATCGACGGCGAACGCATAGGCTTGTCCGTCGGCGACGATGATGGTGCGGCCAGGCTTGGTCACCGAGCCGCGGAACAGGAAGCGCTCGCCCCTGCCGGGCGCCAGCAGATTGACCTTGAACTCGATGGTCAGCACGCCGGAATTTTCCGGCATCAGCGAGAATGCCGCATAGCCGCAGGCCGAGTCGAGAGCCGTCGAAATGACGCCGGCATGGAGAAAGCCGTGCTGCTGCGTCAGTGCCGCAGAATAGGGCATTTCGATCTCGATGATGCCGGGCGTCACCAGCGTCAGCTCGGCGCCAATCGTCATCATCGCGTTCTGGCGCGCGAAGGACGTCCTGACGCGGTCCTCATAATCGGGAGCAGGAACGATCTTTGCTGCCATGGCCGTCGCCCTTCGTTTCTCGGCAAATCTTATTGCAAAGGCATTTATCGCAGAGGGGTGAGCGGCAGGCAATCGCAAATGCTGCACTGCAGCATTCGGCTTAGCCCTGTATCGATGGCAACGATTCAGCCGGCCCGCCGCAGCGCGCAGAAGTAAAAGCCGTCGGTGCCGCTCAGCAATGGCGACAGCGAAATGCCGCCCGCAGCGCCTATCCGCATTGCCGCTTCGTGGCCCGCAAAACGGCTGTCCCAAAGCTGGCGGTGATCGAGCGGGACAAAACCGGGATGGCGGTCCCGGAACGCCGAAACCTGGTCGCCATTTTCCTCGTCGAACACCGAACAGGTGATGTAGACCAGCAGGCCGCCGGGTTTGACGAAGTCCCTGGCGGCATCGAGGATTGTCTCCTGCTCGCCCTTGCGGGCGTCGAGCTGTCTCTGCGTCAATCGCCATTTGGCGTCCGGCCGGCGCCGCCAGGTGCCGCTGCCGGTGCAGGGCGCATCGATCAGGACCATGTCCATGTGCCTGCCGAGCGGCGCGAGCTCGGCCGGCTTGGTGACGATCTGCACATTGCGGTTTTCCGAGCGGCGTATGCGGTCGAAGATCGGCGCCAGCCTGGCCTTCTCGGCGTCGTGGGCGAAGATCTGGCCGCGATTATCCATCGCCGCGGACAGCGCCAGCGTCTTGCCGCCGGCGCCGGCGCAAAAATCGAGCACCTGCATTCCAGGTTCGGCGCCGGCCAGTTCGGCCGCAATCTGGGAACCCTCGTCCTGAACCTCGAACCAGCCTTTCTGGAAGGCCGGCTCGGCCTGCACGTTCGGGTGCCTGCCGTCGCCTTCGATCGGCGGGATGCGGATGCCGTGCGGCGCGATCCGGGCAGGCTTGGCGCCGGTCTCCGCCAACTCGGCCAGCACCTTGCCGCGATCGGCCTTCAGCGTATTGACCCTGAGGTCGAGCGGCGGGCGCGTCGCCAGCGCGGCACCCTCTTCCACCCAGGCCGTGCCGAACGCCCGTTCGAACAGCGGCATGCACCAGTCGGGGATGTCTGCCCTGACGGCCGGCGGCGCATCGGCAAGCCGGCGAGCCGCAAGCGTTGTCAGTTCGTCGGCGGTAAGCAGCGGCGGCGCGAACTTGTCGCCCTCGAGCGCCTCGTTCAGCGACTGCGCCGTCTGGCCCCATTCGAGCAGCAGCGCGCCGAAGCCGATGGCGCGCGGCGTGTCCTCGCCGAGCAGCCAGCCGGCCGAGCGCTTGCGGCGCAGCGCGTCGTAGACGATGTTGCCGATCGCGGCGCGGTCGCCGCCACCGGCGAAGCGGTGCGACAGGCCCCAGTCCTTCAGCGCATCGGCCACCGGCCGGTGACGCCGGCCAATGTCGTCAAGCACTTCGATGGCTGCCGCCAGCCGCCCGCCCAGTCTCATTGTCGTCTTCCATTACTCAGCAAATTAATTCCGGCCCTGCTCTTAGAGCTTTTCGTGCCCTGATTGAAACAGTTCTGTTTCGCCGACGGCGAGACGATCCATGCCGAGGGGTGACGAATGTGGGTTGGTGCATCGCGAGCCGCGGCCACCAGGCGGGCGCCGGCATGCGGAACGAAACAATTCGATCAATATATTACACGTTTCTAATGTGCGTGTCTGGTGCTCACAAGCATAGCGGCTTGCGCAACTGCTCTGCTTTGCAAGTTTTCCGGTTGCGAATACTCTTTGCGCGGTGATTCGCGTCGCAGAAAAAGCGGAGCCGCGGATCGATACGAGGAGAGGGCAATGAAAACTTATCTGGCGGAAGTTCTAGGCACGTTTCTATTGGTGTTCATCGGCACGGCTTCGGTGGTGACGGGTGGCTTCGGCGGCGCGCTGCCGCTTGGCCAGGAAGGCATCGGTCTGGCGTTCGGCATCGGCCTGATCGCGGCGGCCTATGCGATCGGCCCGATTTCCGGCGCGCATCTCAATCCGGCGGTGACGCTCGGTGTGTTCCTCGCCGGGCGGATGCCGGCCAGGGACGTCATTCCCTACTGGATCGCGCAGATCATCGGCGCCATCATCGCGTCGTTGGCGCTGTGGATCATCGTCTCCGGACAGGTCGGCGGTCACACCGGCGGCTTCGGCGCCAATGGCTGGGATGTGACGAAATGGGGCGTCAGCTCGGCCTTCCTGTGGGAGCTGATCGGAACCTTCACCTTCGTCACGGTGATCCTCGGCGTCACCAACGCCAAGCACACGACGGCGTTCGCCGGCCTGGTCATCGGCCTGACGCTGGCGGGCCTGCATTTCGCCATCATCCCGGTGACCGGCACATCGCTCAACCCGGCCCGTTCGATCGGCCCGGCGCTGTTTTCGGGAACTGCGGCGATCGGCCAGCTGTGGCTGTTCATCGTCGCGCCGCTGATCGGCGGCGCCATTGCCGGCGTGGTTGCCAAGGCCGGTATCTTCGAGAAGGACTGACTTTTCGGAAGCCCAACGAAAAAGGCGCGGGTCGAGGCCCGCGCCCTTTTTGTTGCGTCGAGAATTCGTATGCCCGGATCAGGCCGCGAGGTCAAAACGGTCGGCGTTCATCACCTTGGTCCAGGCGGCGGCGAAATCCCTGACGAACTTCTGCCCGGCGTCGGCCGATCCGTAGACCTCGGCAAGCGCACGCAATTGCGCGTGCGAGCCGAAGATCAGGTCCGCGCGGGTGCCGGTCCACTTGACCGCCCTGGTCTTGCGGTCGCGTGCTTCGTAGACTTCATCGGAGCCGGCGGCCGGATCCCAGACCGTGTTCATGGAGAGCAGGTTAACAAGGAAATCGTTGGTCAACGTGCCCGGCCTGTCGGTGAACACGCCGTGCTTCGATTGGCCGGTGTTGGCGCCGAGCACCCGCAACCCGCCGACGAGCACCGTCATCTCCGGCGCCGTCAAGGTCAGCAGCTGCGCCCGGTCGACCAGCATCGCTTCGACCGACATCGGCTGCTTGCCCCTGACATAATTGCGGAAGCCATCGACTTTCGGCTCGAGCGCGGCGAAGGACTGGACGTCGGTCTGTTCCTGCGAAGCGTCCATGCGGCCCGGCGTGAAAGGAACCTGCACGTCATGGCCGCCGTCCTTGGCCGCCTTCTCGACCGCGGCGACGCCGCCGAGAACGATCAGGTCGGCAAGCGAGATCTTCTTGCCGCCGGACTGCGAGTTATTGAAGCCCTTCTGGATGCCTTCGAGCGTCTCGAGCACCTTGGCCAGCTGCGCCGGCTGGTTGACCTCCCAATCCTTCTGCGGCGCCAGCCGGATGCGGGCGCCGTTGGCGCCGCCGCGCTTGTCGGAGCCGCGGAAAGTCGAGGCCGAGGCCCAGGCGGTCGAGACCAGTTCGGAAACGGACAGGCCGGAGGCCAGGATCTTCGCCTTCAGCGAGGCGATGTCCTGTTCGCTGACCAGCTCGTGGTCGATTGCCGGTATCGGGTCCTGCCAGATCAGCTCTTCCTTCGGCACGAGCGGGCCGAGATAGCGGACGGCCGGACCCATGTCGCGATGGGTCAGCTTGAACCAGGCGCGGGCGAAGGCATCGGCGAACTGATCAGGATTCTGATGGAACCGCCGCGAGATCTTCTCGTAGGCCGGGTCGACGCGTAGCGCGAGGTCGGTGGTCAGCATCGCCGGCGCGCGGCGCTTCGAGGGATCGTGCGCGTCCGGCACGGTGCCTGCACCGGCGCCGCCCTTCGGCGTCCACTGATGGGCGCCGGCCGGGCTCTTGGTCAGTTCCCATTCGTAGTTGAACAGATTGTCGAAGAAGTTGTTGCTCCATCTGGTCGGCGTCATGGTCCAGGTCACCTCGAGGCCCGAGGTGATGGCGTCGCCGGCAATGCCGGTGGCATGCTTGCTCGACCAGCCGAGGCCCTGCGCCTCGATGCCGGCGCCTTCCGGCTCCGCCCCGACCAGCGATGCATCACCGGCGCCGTGGGTCTTGCCGAAGGTATGGCCGCCGGCGATGAGCGCCACGGTTTCCTCGTCGTTCATGGCCATGCGGGCGAAGGTTTCGCGGATATCGCGCGCCGCGGCCAATGGATCGGGCGTGCCGTTCGGCCCTTCCGGGTTGACGTAGATCAGCCCCATCTGCACGGCGCCGAGATGGCCCTGAAGTTCGCGGTCGCCGGAATAGCGCTCGTCGGCGAGCCACTTGGTTTCCGATCCCCAGTCGACGTCCTGCTCGGGCTCCCAGACATCGGCGCGGCCGCCGGCGAAGCCGAAGGTCTTGAAGCCCATCGATTCCAGCGCGACGTTGCCGGCGAGGATCAACAGGTCGGCCCAGGAGATTTTCCTGCCGTATTTCTGCTTGACCGGCCACAGCAGCCGGCGCGCCTTGTCGAGATTGGCATTGTCCGGCCAGCTGTTGAGCGGCGCGAAACGCTGCTGGCCGGCGCCGGCGCCGCCACGGCCGTCGCCGATGCGATAGGTACCGGCGCTGTGCCAGGCCATGCGGATGAAGAGCGGGCCGTAATGACCGAAATCGGCCGGCCACCAATCCTGCGAATCGGTCATCACCTGGTGCAGATCCCTGATCACCGCATCGAGATCGAGGCTCTTGAATTCCTTGGCGTAGTCGAAGTCCTCGTCCATCGGATCCGAGAGGCTGGACTGCTGGTGGAGGACGCCAAGGTCGAGCTGGTTCGGCCACCAGTCGCGGTTGGTCCTGGCGGCCGGTCCATGTGGGACCGGGCATTTGCCGGCGCTGTTGTCGTCGGTTTTCGCGTCCATCTTTGCCTCCGATTTGTTGATTTTCCGGGATTTTGTTGATTTTCCGGGCAGGGCCAGCGGCCGCGCCATTCCTGGAATGGTTCCAGACTAGCCCGCCCAGCCGATAAAGACAAATTGCCTTTGCTGTTTATTCTGATAGGTTTTCCTTATGATCGGTTTGACCGTCCGGCAGATGCATTATTTCGAGGCGCTGGCGCAGACGCTGCATTTCGGCCGTGCCGCAAAACTCGCCGGCGTCAGCCAGCCGGCGCTGTCTTCGCAGATCGCTGAGATGGAGCTGCGGCTGAATTGCCGTCTGTTCGAGCGCGGCGGCAAATCGGTGCGCATGACCGACGAAGCGCAGGTCCTGCTGCCGCGCATCGAGCGCATTCTTGCCGACGTCCGCGACGTGGAGGCGACGGCCCGGCGCGGCCGCCCGGCGCTGGAAGGCCGCTTCCGGCTCGGCATCATCCCGACGGTGGCGCCCTATCTGCTGCCGCATGTGCTGCCGGAGCTGAAACGGCATTTCCCGGCCTTACAGCTGGAACTGCGCGAGGCGGTGACCGCGTCGCTGGTCGAGGACGCAAGCTCGGGGAAGCTCGACGCCTTCGTCGCGGCACTGCCCCTCGATTACCACGGCCTGGTCACCGAGGAACTTTTCTCGGACCGGTTCTTCCTTGCCGTGCCGGCCGGCGACCCCGCCTTCGCCTCACCGCCGGTGCCGCCGGAAAGCCCGGCGCTGGAAAGGCTGATGCTGCTGGAGGAAGGCCATTGCCTGCGCGAACAGGCGCTCGCCGTCTGCGGCAGCGTGCGGCCGGTGGCGATGGCAAGCTACGGCGCGACCAGCCTGACGACGCTCTTACAGATGGTGGCGCACGGGCTCGGCGTCACGCTCATCCCGGAAATGGCGGCAGGGCCGGCCAGCACTATCCCCGATCTGAAGATCGTGCCGTTCCAGGAACCGATGCCGCAGCGCACGATCTGCCTCGCATGGCGGCGCAACAAGGTTCGGCACGACGAATGCGTCGAACTGGCGAAGATCATCCGCGGGCTGGACGCGGCGGTGCTGGCGGCGTGAGCGGCTGAGGTTGGTCAAGGATCCGGTTTTAGCCCCGAAGCGAACCCGCAAGCGCCTTCGAGAGGAACGACTTCAGCCCTTTTCCCAGGCTGCGAGCAACGGGCCTTTGCTTCCATAGACAGGGTCCTTGCGCGGGCGGCCGACCCTGGGGATCGTCATGACTGCCTTGGCATGGTCGGCGGCGGTCGTACACAGGTCATAGGTGCCGGATGGAGGATAGGCGCCGACAACGAGAAAATCGTCGGATGCGGAAAGACGCTGGTGCCCGGTGCCGGCCGGAAGCACCGCGACGTCGCCGGCCTTCAGCGACAGCGTTCGTCCCTTGCTGCCGCCAAAGCGGACATTGGCCGTGCCGCGCGCAACGCCCAGCACCTCGTGTATCCGCGAATGGTAGTGGACGTAGCCGTAGATGCCGTTGCGCCAGCTATCGCCCCAGCCATTTGCGTCGAAAAGCGCCTCCATGACCGCCGCCGGATCGAATTCCTCGGGCAGCTTGACGGCGCCGCGATAGACGACAAGCGGCCAGAACGGATGGTTGGGCACCAGGCCATCATCCCTGAACCGAAATTCATTCGCTTTGCGCGGCCGGAGAAGATCGGAAACCTCGCGCTTGCCCGGCCTGGCAACGCCGGTGACCTGCTCGACGGCTTTCTTCGTGGTTTGCAGAATACTCATGGCGTGGCCTCGGTTGGTGGGGAGCTTCATGCCGACTTAACCGGCTGCACGGCGCTCGGTTCCGCTGAGGGCAGAGATCTGCGATCTGTGCGGTCGGCATTTGACGTCCGGGCACATCGAAGCCGCCCAAGTTTCAAGACTTGAGCACCGCAAGCATGTGAATATCCAATCGGTCCCGCCGCTGTGTCGTCCCATGGCACGGATGAGACGATACACTGTTTACCACAGCGCTCGCGACGGCTCGCGAAACGGACGACCCGCAGAGGCTTTTTCGTGTTATGATGCACCTGCAACGCGCGTAATCTCGACCTCGGCAACATGGCAAAGGTCGAAAGCAATTTTTGCCCTGGCGTCCCCCAGCACGGACTCAACTCCGGATGGCTGAGTGTGCTTATCCGGGGCGAGGAGGTTGTCCATGTCCACGAGTAATGTCGAACGCCCGCTGCAGCCGGGCGACCGGGCGCCGAATATTATTCTCGATGCGATCTCCCGCGAAGGCAAAATCGCGCTCACTGATTTTCGAGGTCGTAGCCCATTGTTGATCGGCTTGTTTCGAGGCCTGCACTGTGCGTTCTGCCGGCGCAATGTCGCGGCTATGGCGCAACTCAAGCCGGCCCTGGCTGAGAAAGGCGTCGAATGCCTGGCGGTCGTCAATACGCCGGTAGAGCGGGCACGGCTCTATTTCCGTTACCATCCGACACCCGATCTTCTCGCCGCGTCCGACCCGGAGCGGGCCTCGCACCGTGCTTTCGGCTTGCGCGAGATCGGGATGGACAAGGTCATGGGGATCCGTATCGATCTCCCGGGTGAGTTGCCCGAGCCTATGGACCCCATCGCAATAAACGAGTTGCTCAACAAGAAGGAGGGGTATGAGATTACGGAAGCCGATCAGCAGATGATGGCTTCCGCTAAGGAGCTGCTGGTTGGTCAGTTTCTCATCGACCGAGGGGGCATTGTACGCTGGAGCTTCACTGAAGTTCTGGAGGCTGGCCTCAATACCCCCAAGGCGCCGAATCCGGAGGAATTGATGTCAGCGGCTTCCCAAGTTGCACATTAATGGGCTGCGGAAATAGGCGGCTGACAACTCGCTCGACGACCGCGCCCTTCCCGCTCACTACCGGGGAAAGGCCGTCCTGGGTCAAAACCTGAAGATCGTGGATGACCGCTTCGCGTCCGATCTCGGCCGTAGAGATCAGCTTCTCCGCGTCCTGAAAGCAGACATCGCAAGCGAGGACTCCGGAGGTCGCGGTTGCGCCCTCAAGCCCCGCCCGGTCGACCAGATAGAAGATCGCATTGGCCTCGCCGCCCGGCATCGTCTCGCTGAACTGGATGCGGCTGTTAGGCTGGATCAGACCGAGCAGGGTCTCCGCCGCACCTCGACGCCGAGATCGCGCAGATCGTGGCCGTTGCCGCGCCGCGCCGATTTTCTGGAGTGATAAGCCGCGCCCGACGCGGCGAATTCGTAACCCTACTCGGCGGCCGTCTCCGATGGCGCCTCTGCCGGCCCCGAAGGCTCGGCCTCGGCACGGGGCTTGCGCCGTGAAAACAGCGACCTGAGCGTGACGTAGAACACCGGCGTCAGGAACAGGCCGACGAAGGTGACGCCGAGCATGCCGGAGAATACCGCGGTGCCGAGCGACTGGCGCATTTCTGCGCCCGGGCCCGTTGCGATCATCAGCGGCACGACGCCGAGGATGAACGAGAAGGCGGTCATCAGGATCGGCCGCAGCCTGAGCCGGCAGGCTTCGACGGCAGCCTCGGCGGCCGACAGCCCGCGTTCCTGCGCCTGCCGCGCGAATTCGACGATCAGGATCGCGTTCTTGGCGGCAAGCCCGATCAGAACGATGAGGCCGATCTGCACGAGGATGTTGTTGTCCAGCCCTCGGAACGACACGCCGAGCAACGCCGCGAGCACGCCGAGCGGCACCACCAGCACAATGGCGAACGGCAGCACCCAGCTTTCATATTGCGCCGCCAGCGCCAGAAACACGAACAGCACCGACAGTCCGAAGATATAGACAGCGGCATTGCCGGTGTTGCGCTCCTGATAGGCGAGCTCGGTCCATTCATAGGAGGTACCGGCCGGCAGCGTCTTTGCCGTGATCCCTTCCATCAATGCCAGCGCGTCGCCCGTGGAAACGCCGGGCGCGGCGTTGCCCTGCAGCGGCACCGAAACGTACATGTTGTACCGCTGGACCAGCGCCGGGCCGGTGACGTCGCGGATCTCGACCAACGTGCCGAGCGGAACCAGCGCGCCGGTCGCCGAGCGCACCTTCAGTTTCAAGATGTCGGCGCGATCGAGACGGAACGCCTGGTCGGCCTGCGCCCGCACCTGGTAGACGCGCCCGAAAGCGTTGAAGTCGTTGACGTAGGCGGTGCCCAAATTGATCGACAGCGCCTCGAAGATGTTGGGGATCGGCACGTTCAGGATGCGCGCCTTGTCGCGATCGATCGCCAGGAAGAATTGCGGGCTCGACGCGGAGAACGTGGTGAACACGCCCGTCAGCCCCGGCGTCTTGTTGGCCTTGCCGGCGATTTCGTTGGCAAGCGCCAGGATCTGCCGCATGTCGGCGCTGTTGCGCTCCTGGATCTGCAGCTTGAAGCCGCCGGCATTGCCGACGCCGCGGATCGGCGGCGGCGGCAGTGCGATAATGAAGGCTTCCTTGATGCTTTGCAGGCTGCCGAACAGATTGCCGATGACCTGGGTCGCCGACTGGCCGGCTTTCAGTCGCTCGTCAAACGGCTTGAACCTGGCGAAGATCACGCCCGCGTTGCTGGCGTTGGTGAAGGTCGCGCCGGAGAAGCCGGCGAAGGCGACTGCGTAGTCGACGCCTGGCGTTTTCTGGATGATCTGCGACGCCTGCTGGATGACCGCATCGGTCCTCGACAGCGAAGCGCCGTCCGGCAACTGGATGACGACGATCGCATAGCCCTGGTCAAGCGACGGAATGAAACCGCGCGGCACCGACTGCACCATGTAGACCGTGGCGTAGATGAGGGCCGCGAAAACGGCCAGCATGGCGGCGATCGTTATCCACGAGCCGACCAGCACGCGGATGATGCTCGAATACCAATGGGCGACCCTGTCGAAGCCGCGATTGAAGCCGTCGGCGAGCGCCCGTCCGAACCGCGCCAGGAAAAAGCGCGGCGGCGCCGCCGCGGCGTGATGCGGCTTGAACAGCAGTGCGGCCAGCGCCGGCGAAAGCGTCAGCGAATTGAATGCCGAGATCGCCGTCGACACCGCGATGGTGATCGCAAACTGCAGATAGAACTGCCCAGAAATGCCGGGGATGAAGGCTGTCGGTACGAACACGGCTATCAGCACCAGCGAGATCGCGATGACGGCCGTTCCGACTTCGTCCATGGTCAGGTGCGACGCCGGATTGGGCGCCAGCCCTCTGGCGATATTGCGCTCGACGTTTTCGACCACGACGATCGCATCGTCGACGACGATGCCGATCGCCAGAACTAGGCCGAACAGCGTCAGCATGTTGAGCGAGAAGCCGGCGGCGTAAAGCACCGCCAGCGTGCCGATCAGCGACACGGGGATCGCCACGATCGGCACGATCGCCATGCGCCACGATTGCAGGAAGACGATGATGACGATGATGACCAGCAGCATCGCCTCGAGAATCGTCTTGTAGACCTCCTGGATCGACTCGGCGACGAACTCGGTCGGATTGTAGACGATGTCGTAGCTCAACCCCTTCGGGAAGTCGCGGGAAAGCTCCTTCATCTTGTCCTGGATCTCCGCGGCTGCGGCGAGCGCATTGGTGCCCGGCCGCTGGAAGATGGCGAGCGCCACCGCCGGTTTGCCGTTGAGATAGGAGTTGGTGACGTAATCCTTGGCGCCGAGCTCGATGCGCGCCACGTCCTGCAGCGAGATCAGGCGGCCGTCGTCGGTCGATTTGACGATCACGTATCGGAAGTCGCGTGCGTCGTTGAAGCGGCCTTGCGTGGTGACCGTGTACTGGAACGCCGTGCCGGTGCTGGTCGGCGGCGCGCCGATCGAGCCGCCCGACACCTGGACGTTCTGGTCGCGCAACGCCTGCACCACATCGCCCGAGGTCATCCCCAGGGCGGACAGTTTTTCCGGATCGAGCCAGATGCGCAGCGAATATTCGCGTTCGCCGAAGATGATGAGGTCGCCGACGCCGTCTAGTCTGAGCAGTATATCGCGCACCCGCGAGCGGGCGTAGTTCGAGACGTAGAGCTGGTCGTAGTTATTGTCGGGCGACAGCATGTGCACGACCATCATCAGGTCGGGCGAGCTCTTGGTGGTGGTGATGCCGAGGCGACGGACTTCTTCGGGCAGGCGCGGCTCGGCGACCGACACGCGGTTCTGCACCAGCACCTGAGCCTGGTCGAGATCGGTGCCCAGCTTGAAGGTGATGGTCAGCGCCATCGCCCCGTCGCCCGACGAATAGGACGACATGTAGAGCATGCCCTCGACGCCGTTGATCTCCTGCTCGATCGGCGTTGCCACCGTCGCTGCGACCGTCTCGGCGTCGGCGCCCGGATACTGCGCGCGAACGACGATGGTCGGCGGCGCGATCTCGGGATATTGCGCGACCGGCAGCTGGGTATAAGCAATCCCGCCGAGGATCAGCAGGACGATCGAAACGACCGATGCGAAGATCGGACGGTCGACGAAGAAATGTGCGAACCTCATTGCTGCAACTCGGCGGTCTCGGCCTTGGGCGGCAACGTCACCATCTCGACCTTCACCTTGGTGCCGGGCCTGGCGTGCATCAGCCCTTTGACGATGATTGTCTCGTCGCCGGTCAGGCCCTGGCGGATGACCCGGTAGCCGTCGAGAAGCGGGCCGGTGCGCACGGGCTTCGCCGACACCATCCCGGCCTCATCCACCAGGAACACGATGCGGCGATCCTGATCGGCGCCGATCGCCTCGTCGGGCACCAGCACGCCGCTATGCGGCAGCGACCCCGGCACGTTGATGCGCCCGAACATGCCTGGCTGGAGAATGCCATCGGCGTTGGGAAACCTTGCACGCACCCGCATGGTGCCGGTCGCGTTGTCGATCCGGTTCTCGGCAAAATCGAGCTTGCCTTTGAATACCGCCTCCGCGCGGTCGGCGACGCGAACCACCACCTCGAGCCCGCCGGCGCCTTCCTGCATGCTGCCGCCGCGCTCCTTCGCGTCGCGGGCATAGCTGAAATACAGGCGCTCATCGACGTCGAAATAGAAGTCGATCGGATCGCGCGTAACGATGGTCGTCAGCAAGGTGGAATCCGGCTGCACGAGGTTGCCGACCGACACCAGCCGGCGGTCGATGCGGCCGGACAAGGGCGCCTTGATCTCGGTGAATTCCATGTTCAGGCTGGCCGTCGTCAGCGCAGCCGTCGCGCCCTGCATCTGCGCCTGCGCCGAAAGGTATTCCCGCCGGCGGTCGTCGACCGTCGCGGTTGAGATATTGCCGGTCTTGGCGAGTTCGTCGGCGCGATCCAGCTGCATCTTGGAGAATTCGAGCAGACTCTTGGCGACGTCCACTTGCGACTTGGCGGCATCATAAGCCGCCTGGTACGGACGCTCGTCGATGGTGAAGAGCAGGTCGCCCTTGTTGACCAGTGCGCCGTCCTGGAAGCTGACCTTGTCCAGATAGCCGCTGACGCGCGAACGGATGGCGACCTGGTCGACGGCTTCGAAGCGCCCGACGAACTCGTCGTCTTCGACGATTTCACGGACCACCGGCTTGGCCGCTGTCACCACGGGTAGCTGCTGGTCCTGCGCAAACGCAGTGCTGCTGAAAGCCATGCCGAGCAGGAATGCCGCCGACACGGCGGCGCGGGGAAGCCAGCCGGCCGATCGACAGGGTCGCCCGCCCGCGTCGCGATGCAATTGCCCATTCTCTGGGGTGTCCATTTGCGTCCTCGCTCGCTGGACCCGGAGGTCGGTTGATCCGCTTCTACGCTCAGGCTTTTCGTCGAGATCAGAGCACTGCAGTGTTGTGCATGGCAACATGATCATTTTCCATGTCGGCTGAAATGTCCACCCTGTGGCTGCCCCGCCACCCGCCACTGGCAACGCAGATCCACCGGGCGGTCCGGGACGCCATTGAGACGGGACGGCTAGACCCGGGAGCAGATCTTGGTCCCGTCGGGCTGAACGTCCGCAATCCTTCTTCAAACGTAAAAGCCGCCATTCCGCAATCGGCTGCAGATCGAGACGTTCAAGGCCTTGGTGCTAAGCGTCCGCCCACGGCGCAAAGGAGACAAATTGGCGCCCACCCCTCAAGCCCTCTTTGCTGTCACCACTCTCAATTCTCGACCATCGCCTCATCCGGAACTTCTGCGGCTCGCCTACTTCGCAACTCAATGCGGAAACGGATGACCGCTCGTTCGAAAACCGGTCGATAGTGGTTTGCCACCTCCCTCCAACCCTCACGGCACAAATATCAAAAACACCCAAGTAAAAAACACCACCAGATGCACCAAGCCGGTCAAGAACGTCGTTCTCTCCGTGCTAAAGCTTACATTGCATATGAAAAGCGCCAGAACCAAAAGCACCGTGTCGGTCGCCGGCAGCCCCAGGGTCAGGCCTCTTCCGGTCAGCAGGCTGGCGGCGGCGATTGCCGGTATTGTCAAACCGATTGTCGCGCAAGCCGAGCCCATGGCGACGTTCAGGCCACGCTGCAGCTCGTTGCTGAGTGCGGCGCGAACCGCCGAAATGGCCTCCGGCATCAGAACCAAGCCCGCGATCATCGCGCCGACAATGGCGTCGGCCTGCGGCACCTGGTAGGCGACGAGCGCATCCTCGACGCTGGCGGCGACCTGTTCGGCCAGCATGACGATGCCGATCAGCCCGATCAGCAGGAGAACAGCGCCGGCGGCGACGCTTTCGTGAGCGTCGGTTCGCACTGCGGCGCCATGCGCTTGTCCATCGATGAAATCGTCGCGGTGGCGGACAGTCTGCGCGAACAGAAAACCGGCATAGAGCAGCACTGAAAGGACGCTGACGAAGCCAAGTTGGGCCGCCGAAAACGTGCCGGGATCGGTGGTTCGCGTGTAGGTCGGCAGAATAAGCGTCATGACGCTGAGCGCGACCAGAACCGCCAGATAGGCGCTGGTCCCTTGCCGGACGATCGCCTGCTTGCGATGGCGCCAGCCGCCAAACGTCAGACACATGCCGACAACGCCGGTGGAGGTGATCATCACCGTCGAGAACACGGATTCGCGGGCAAGCGTCGGGTTGTTCGCGCCGTGCAGCATGATGGAAACGATGATCGACACTTCGATTGCCGTCACGGCGATGGTCAGCACCAACGTGCCGTACGGCTCCCCAACCCGCCTGGCCACCGCCTCGGCGTGGTCGAGCACCACGAAAATCGTGATGAACATGATCGCGCTCGACAGCGCGCCGATGAATATCCTGGTGCCCAGCGACCCTTCGTCCACCGACACCCCGCTGGCCCTGACCGCGACAGCCATCGCCAGCGCGGCCAGCGGCATGCCGTAGGAAACCGCCGATCTTGCGAGACCACTCATTGTCACCTTCTTGCCTTCCCGCAAATCCCGTGGAAGGGCGATTTGCAACCACTGTTGCGCACCGCGACCATCCAGAGAAATCGCATATGACAGGTCATGGCGCCATCGCAGCGTACCCCACCCCCTAGCCCCTCCCCACAAGGGAAGGACAATCGCACCCGCAGGAAGCTCGCGTGCTAGCCGGGCGTGTTGGCCTTGACGACCTTCTTGCATTCGGGCGTCAGCTCGCTCATGTGACCGGCCAGGCATTTGACGACGCGGCCACCGCCCGGCAACACGCCCTTGCACAATCTCTGGTAATCTGCTTGGCAGGCCTCACGCTCGGCCGCCGTCTGCGCCAGCACCGCGGTGGCTGCCAGCTGAGTTGCCAGGAAAAGCACGCCTAATCCAATCCGCATGGAACACCCCTCAATATGTTGCCCAAACAACGCCTCCGTCACGCGTAGATACAAACGGAAGCCTTTTCACGCCGTCTTCTGCGTCACCAATCCCAGCTCGTCGATCATCGCCTGGCGCATCAGGAATTTCTGCGGCTTGCCGGTCACCGTCATCGGCAATTCGGTGCGGAAGCGGATGTAGCGCGGGATCTTGAAATGGGCGATCTGGCCAGCGCAGAAAGCCTTGATCTCCTGCTCCGTGGTGATCTGGCCGGGCTTGAGCACGATCCAGGCGCACAGCTCCTCGCCGTATTTCGGGTCGGGAATGCCGAACACCTGCACCTCCTTGACCTTGGGGTGGCGATAGAGGAACTCCTCGACCTCGCGCGGATAGACGTTCTCGCCGCCGCGGATGACCATGTCCTTGACCCGGCCGACGATGTTGCAATAGCCCTCGGCATCGATGGTGGCGAGGTCGCCGGTGTGCATCCAGCCGTCGGCGTCGATGGCCTCGCGGGTCTTCTGCTCGTCGTCCCAATAGCCCTTCATCACGGAATAGCCGCGCGTGCAGAGCTCGCCCGGCGCGCCGACCGCGACGGTGGCGCCTTCGGCGTCGATGGCCTTGACCTCGACATGCGGATGGACGCGGCCGACGGTGGAGACGCGCTTTTCCAGGGGATCGTCGACGCTGCTCTGGAACGAGACCGGGCTGGTCTCGGTCATTCCGTAGGCGATGGTCACCTCAGCCATATGCATCAGCGACACCACCTTCTTCATCACCTCGATCGGGCATGGCGAGCCGGCCATGATGCCGGTGCGCAGGCTGGCGAGATCGAAGGAGGCGAAATCCGGATGGTCGAGCAGGCCGACGAACATGGTCGGCACGCCGTAAAGCGCGGTGCAGCGTTCCGTTGCCACCGCCTTTAGGGTGGCGCCCGCATCGAACCCCTCGCTCGGGAAAACCATGGTCGCGCCCTTGGTGACGCAGCCCATCGTGCCCATCGACATGCCGAAGCAATGATAGAGCGGCACCGGGATGCACAGCAGGTCGTCGACGGTGAGCCGGATCGCCGAGGTGACGAAATTGCCGTTGTTGACGATGTTGTTGTGGGTCAGCGTCGCGCCCTTGGGCGCGCCGGTCGTGCCGCTGGTGAACTGGATGTTGATGGCATCGTCGGGTTTCAGCCCGTCGGAGATGCGGTCGAGCCGGTCATGCTCGTCGCGCCCGGCCATCGCCAGCACGTCGGCGAAATTGAACATGCCCGGCGAATTCTCCTCGTCCATGCGGATGACTGTCTTCAGTGCCGGCAGCTTGTTGGCGTCGAGCTTGCCGGGGGTGGCCTTGGCGATCTCCGGCGCCAGCGTCTCGATCATGCCGAGATAGTCGGAGCTCTTGAATTTGGCGGCGGTGACAAGCGCTCGGCAACCGACCTTGTTCAAGGCATATTCCAGCTCGACCAACCGATAGGCCGGGTTGATGTTGACCAGGATCAGGCCGATGCGGGCGGTGGCGAATTGCGTCACCAGCCATTCCCAGCGGTTCGGCGACCAGATGCCGACGCGATCGCCTTTCTCGAGGCCGAGCGCCAGGAAGCCGGCGGCCAGCGCATCGACCGTCTCCGACAGTTCCTCCCAGGTAAAGCGCTTGTCCTGCTCGACGAAGACGGCGGCATCGAGCGTGCCGTATTTGCCGACCGTATCGGCAAACAGCGCCGGGATGGTCAGGTTGAGCAGCGGCACGCTGCGCTCCCCCGAGACATGCGCCGTGCCGTCGACCGGCGCAATGAACGAACCGCCATCGCGCCTGGAGCGCAAATTGCTGGCATTCTTCAACTCGTCGAGATTGATCGGCATCGCCGTGTCCTCCGCAGACAGAACGAGCCTATCAGCCCAGCGGGGTGGTGGAAATCCCGCCGATGGCAGGGCTGGGTGGGAACTCGCCTGTAAGGGCCGAAAATAAAAAACCCGCCTCGGCGGGCGGGTCTTCGGGGCCAATTGGCACCATAGCGAAATTAGTAGCATAGCTGCCGGCACAAAGCAAGAACAAAATTGCTGTACGCCAAGAAAATCGCTTCAGGTCGGTGCCAGCGGCCAAGCTGCCAATCTCCCTCCTTGAGGGGGAGATGGCCGGCAGGCCAGAGGGGGTCGTCTCGCGTGGAGCACCTGCCTGTTCTGTCCGTTAGGAGAGTCGCGTCAAGACGTACCGACCCCCTCTGTCGCCTTCGGCGACATCTCCCCCTCAAGGGGGGAGATTGGCGACGTCAGCCTGAATTCACCGATGCCATCCTTGCCGCAATATCGCGCAACACCGCCTCGTCGGCCGCCGAACGCATCTTCCTCGACGCGACGAGGCAGGCCTGCGAGCGCAGGATGACGCCGTCGGCCAGCACCTTGAGATGGTTGGCGCGCAGCGTCGCGCCTGACGTGGTGATGTCGACGACGATATCGGCCAACCCGGCCGCCGGCGCGCCTTCGGTGGCACCCAGGCTTTCGACGATGCGGTAGACCTGGATGCCGTGCTTTTGCGAAAAGAACTGCTGGGTCAGGCGCCAGTATTTGGTGGCGATCCTGAGCCGGCGGCCGTGGCGCTGGCGGAAATCGGCGGCGACGTCGTCGAGGTCGGCCATGGTGTCGACATCGAGCCAGATATCGGGCACGGCGACGACGACATCGGCATTGCCGAAACCGAGGCGGGCGATGATTTCGGCGCGCGTCTCGCAATCGGCGAGGTTTTCGCGCAAAAGGTCCTCGCCGGTGATGCCGAGATCGACCGAGCCCTGGCCGATTTCGCCTGATATCTCCGAGGCCGACAGGAACGCTATCTCGACGCCGTCAAGGCCGTCGATGCGGGCGCGATATTTGCGCTCGTCGCCGGGCAGGCTGACGGCAAGCCCGGCCTTGGCCAGCACCTCCAGCGCCTGCTCCTTGAGCCGGCCTTTCGACGGGATCGCCAGCGTGATCATGGCGCCGTCTCCCGCAGCGCCTCGATGCGGTCGAGCCAGACGGAAAAACCGACGCCGGGGATCGGCGTTTTGGCGCCGAGCAGCGTCAGCAGTCGGTCGTAGCGGCCACCACCGGCGAGCGGCCGGTCGCCATCCTGCGCCGCGATCTCGAAGACGAGGCCGGTGTAGTAATCGAGCGGGCGGCCGAAGGCGGCGTCGTAGCTGATTTCAGACATCGGCAGGCCGAGGGTTTCGATTGCCGCGGCGCGGGCGGCAAAATTCCCCAGCGCGGCGCCCAGCGAAAGCCCGGCATCGATCGCAAAACTTTCGAGCGCCCCGGCGGCGCTATCGAGCGGCACGTCGATGGCCAAAAAGCTCTTCAGCGCCGCAAACGCCTCGTTCGACAGCCGCACGCTGCGCAGTTCGGCTTTCTCGATCAGGCGCCGCGCAATCTCGGACGGCGAACGCCCGGCCGTTGCCGACAGGCCGGCCTCTTCCATGCCGCCGGCGATATGCGCCGAAAGGCTGTCGAGATCGCCATCGAGGACAAGGGCGGCGACCGGGCCGGCAAGCTGGCTGTTGCGCGGCGGATTGGCGAGATCGGCAAGCGCCGCCTCCAGCATCGGCGCCGAGCCGAAGGCGCGCGCCAGCCGCATGCGCCAACCGCGCGGCAGGCCAAGGGCTGCAAGCACCGCCTCGAAAATGGTCTGGTCGCCGAGCGTCACCGCCAGCTCCCGGCCGGGCAGCACCAGCGACAGCAGCGCATGCGCATCGGCCAGCGAACGGGCGTCGGCGGCGGCCGTGTCGCGGTCGCCGAGATCCTCGATGCCGGCCTGGAAGAACTCGTTGCCGCCCTCGCGGCGCTGGCGAAACACCTCGCCGAGATAGGAATAGCGGCGCGGCGTGCCGGCCTGGCTGGCAATGTGGTCGAGGCAGACCGGAATGGTGAATTCCGGCCGCAGGCAAAGCGTCTGCCCGGTCTCGCTCTCGGTGAGAAAGATGCGGCGCCGCAAATCCTCGCCGGCCATGTCGAGGAACGGATCGGCCGGCTGCAGCACGGCGACCTCGACCGCATGGGTGTTGCGCGCGGCGAAGAGCGTCGCGATGTCGGATGCGATGGCGGGGCGGGGGGTCATAAAACGCCACCTCCCCTTCTCCCCTTGTGGGAGAAGGTGGATTGGCGCGACGCGCCAAGACGGATGAGGGGTGCCGGAAGAAATGAGGCGTCGGCGTTCCCTGGAACACCCCTCATCCGACCGAGCTTCGCTCGGCCACCTTCTCCCCCAGGGGGAGAAGGAAGCGGCGCCCTACTTGCCACGCGCCCGCTCCTCGGCCTGCGCCGTCAGTATCTTGTTCACCTCGGCGACCAGATCGCCTTCCGCCACGGTCACCTGCGCCGGTCGTGCGGCGCGCCATTCGGCGTTGTCGGCGATCTCGGCCGACATCTTCGCGCCTTCGATCAGGTCCTTGATCTGCACCTCGCCCTTGGCGCGCTCGTCGCCGCCCTGGATGACGGCGACCGGGCTGCCGCGGCGGTCGGCATATTTCAGCTGCGCCTTCATGCCGGCGCCGCCGAGATACATTTCCGAGCGGATGCCGGCGGCGCGCAGCTCGGCCACCATCTTCTGGTAGCGGCCGAGGCTTTCCGTATCCTTGTCCATGGTCAGCACGACGACCGGCGCGATGACATCGGAAGTATCGAGCTTGCCGAGGTTCTTCAGCGCCGTCATCAGGCGCGAGACGCCGATCGAAAAACCGGTCGCCGGCACCGGCTCGCCACGAAAGCGCGAGACGAGGCCGTCATAACGTCCGCCGCCGCCGACCGAACCGAAGCGCACGATCTGGCCGTCCTCGTTGGGGATCTCGGCCAGCAGCTCGGCCTCGTAGACCGGGCCGGTGTAATATTCGAGGCCACGCACGACGGAGGGGTCGATGCGGATGCGATCCTCACCGTAGCCGCTTTGCGCGACCATGGTTCTTATCTGCTCCAGCTCTGCAAGACCCTCAACAAACGAGGCATTCGTTATGCCGAGATGTTCGAGTTTCCTTTCCTCGACAAGATTGCTGAGCCCTGGGGTGATAGATCCCAGTGTCTGGACAATTTGTTCGGGATCATGCTGCGCCATGACCGTGAAATAGCTGATCACAACATCGATTTGCGCGTTACCCAGCCCGGCGCCCTTGGTAAAATCACCGCTCTCGTCCTTGCGCCCGGCGCCCAAAAGCAGGCGCACGCCCCCGACGCCCAGCTTGTCCAGCTTGTCGATCGCCCGCAGCACCTGCAGCCGGCGGCCAGCGTTCTCGTCGCCGCCGAGGCCGATCGCCTCGAGCACACCGTCGAGCACCTTGCGATTGTTGACGCGGACGACGTAGTCGCCGCGCTTGATGCCGAGCGCCTCCATCACATCGGCCATCATCATCGCCATCTCGGCATCGGCCGCGACACCCGGCGTGCCGACCGTGTCGGCGTCGAACTGCATGAACTGGCGGAAGCGGCCGGGGCCCGGCTTCTCGTTGCGGAACACCCAGCCGGAGCGATAGCTGCGATAGGGTTTCGGCAGGCGCTCGAAATTCTCGGCGACAAAGCGCGCCATCGGCGCGGTCAGGTCGTAGCGCAGCGACAGCCACTGGTCGTCATCGTCCTGGAACGAGAACACGCCCTCGTTCGGCCGGTCCTGGTCGGGCAGGAATTTGCCGAGCGCATCGGTGTATTCGATCAGCGGCTGGTCGACCGGCTCGAAACCGTAGAGCTCAAAGACCGAGCGGATCGTCGCCATCATCTTCTCGACGGCGCGGAGATCGTCGGCGCCGCGGTCGACAAAGCCGCGCGGCAGCCGCGCTTTCATCTTTTCGGATTTGTCGGCCATGGGATGGGTACTCGGTGTTTCGTGGCGCTTCCGGGGATCGGTTAAATGACCGATTTCCACGGCGCGGGTGTCCTAACCGATGCAGCCGGGAGCGGCAAGGGTTTGCGCCTCTCCTTCTCCCCTTGTGGGAGAAGGAGAGGCGAAAAAGAAGCTGAAACAATTGCGCCATGCGCGCGGCATCGTGCCGACACAATCCGGGCCGATAAGCGCGCCGAAACAAGGGGCTCGGGGCCATGGCCACGCTACAGAAGTTCGACATCATCGATAGCGGCGCACGCGACGCCTCGGTCCGGCTGCGGCCGGCCGATGGTTATGCGCCGAAGACGAAGCAAATCGCCGGACCGTTCGAGATCGCGGCGCAACAGCGCAGCGGACCGACGATGCGCGACGTGCTGATGACCGGCCTGCTGGTGATCTATCCGGTGTTCGCCGCGCTGGCGGCCATCCTTGCCGGGTTTTTCCTCGCCGGCGCCGGCGGCGCCTGAGCCGCTATTTCGGCCGCTTGAACGCTTTCCGTTCCTCCTCGACCGGCTCGCGGCAGACGCAGCCCTCGAGATGGTCGTTGACCAGCCCCATCGCCTGCATGAAGGCGTAGACGGTGGTCGGGCCGACAAAGCTCCAGCCGCGCTTCTTCAGCTCTTTCGAAATGCGGACCGAGACGGCCGTCGTCGGATTGGCGCGCAAATGCGCGAGGTCGACGATCTCGGGCCGCTCGTCGGGGCCGGGTTCGAACTTCCAGAACCAGGCGGCCAGCGAGCCGGCCTCGTCGATGAGTTCGCGGGCGCGCTTGGCGTTGTTGATGGTCGAAACGATCTTGCCGCGGTGACGGATGATGCCGGCATTGCCGAGCAGGCGCTCGACATCGGCGTCGGTGAAGGCGGCGATCTTGTCGACATCGAAGCCGGCAAACGCCTCGCGGAAATTGTCGCGCTTGCGCAATATGGTCAGCCAGGACAGGCCCGACTGAAAACCTTCGAGGCAGATCTTCTCGAACAGGCGGCGGTCGTCGGCGACCGGCCGGCCCCATTCGTGGTCGTGGTAGTGCAGATAATCCGGCAGGTTGCCGTGCCAGAAGCAGCGGGCGATGCCGTCGGGACCGGCAAGCAGACCTGTCTTTTCATCCATGGCGGAATTCCGTTCGTGTCTTGGCGTTAACGCGTTTTGACGCGGCCTTTACCGCGGCTTTACCAGATTCCTGAACCGGGCGGTAACCACACCAAAAGCTTTACTGACAGATCGGCATTTTACGCATTCCGATTCATGTTTCGGTTGCCGCTTCGCGCCCAATGTCGGCGAAATCGGGGAGGCTTTGCACCCCGGCATGTTCGACGATCAAGGTGCGTTGCGATGAAGACATTCTTGTTCCCACTGTTCGGCGCCGCGGCCGTGCTTGCGGCCGGTGCCGCGAATGCCAACGACCGCTATGCCGAGAGGCCGCCGGTGGTGGTCAGCCCAGATCTTTCGGCGCCTTGGGTGCTGCAGCTCGGCCATGCGCCGGGCATCGTGCGGCAGAGCCGGCAAGAGGCGCAGCCGCAACGGCGCTACCGGCGGCTGGCCGAACCCGATCAGCTGCGCACCGCAGCGGTGCAGGCGCCGGCCAAGCGCATGGTGATGCGGCCGCAGATCGATCCCCTCTATTTGCCGCAGGAAGTCGCTTATGACGGCCCGCAGAAGCCGGGCACGATCGTCATCGATACGCGAGAGAATTTCCTCTATCTGGTCGGTAAGAACGGTAAGGCGCGGCGTTATGGCGTCGGCACCGGCAAGCCGGGCTTCGAATGGTCCGGCACCCACAAGATCACCAACAAGCGCGTCTGGCCGGATTGGCGGCCCCCGGCCGTGATGATCGCCCGCGAAGCCGCCAAGGGCCGTTATCTGCCGACCTATCTCGCCGGCGGCATGGAAAACCCGCTCGGCGCACGCGCGCTCTATCTCGGCTCGACCGAGTACCGTATCCACGGCACCAATCAGCCCTGGACGATCGGCGGCGCGGTGTCGTCGGGCTGCATCCGCATGCGCAACGAGGACGTGGTCGACCTTTACGAGCGGGTCAATGTTGGCACGACGGTTGTAGTGATGTAATCTGCGGTTGACCTCACCGATGATTTTGCTCAGAAGCCTCGGGAGCATTGAATAACGGGGGACGGGCCGTGTGGGGATGCGGCTAGTCACGAAAGGGCAGCGCGGCAAGCCGTGCTGCCCTTTTTGTTTCCGCCAGCAGGAATTGACGGGAAAATTTCGCCGGCACGTCGCGCGACCGGCATGGCGGTTCGCTTTTCGCGCTGCCTTTTCGCGGTTGCTTTGCTATGTGGCGGCTAAAATCCAGATAAAGGCCCCATCTCGATGTCCCTTTCCGATGACAGCCGCTATCTCAGAGGCGGCCCGGTTGCCCAACGCATTATCGCCGGCGTGCGCGAGGACGCGGCGATCGCCACCGCCGAAGGCTTTCCGCCCAAGCTGGTGTCGGTCACCGTCGGCGATACCGCCGCGGTCGACGTCTATGTCCGCAACCAGCGCGCCAAGGCCGGGTTGGCCGGCATCGGCTTCGAGGAAAGGCGCTTTCGCGCCGACATCACCGCCGGCGAGCTGGAAGCGGCAATCCACGGGCTTAACGCCGACCCGCGCGTCACCGGCATCATCATCCAGCGGCCGGTGCCGGTGCACATTCCGATCAAGACGCTGCAGGCGGCGGTGCATCCGCTCAAGGATGTCGAGGGGATGCATCCGGCCTCGATCGGCAACATCGTCTACAACCAGCTTGACCTGGCGCCCTGCACCGCCGCCGCTTCGGTCGAACTGCTCAGGGAAACCGGCCTCGACCTCAAGGGGCTCGAGGTGGTGGTCGTCGGCCATTCCGAGATCGTCGGCAAGCCGATCGCGTTCCTTTTGATGAGCGAAGGCGCGACGGTGACCGTCTGTCACCACATGACGCGTTCGGTGGCGGCACACGCACGCCGCGCCGACGCACTGTTCGTCGCGGTCGGCAAACCGCGGCTGATCAAGGCCGACATGGTCAAGCCGGGCGCTGCCGTCATCGACATCGGTATCAATTCGGAGATCGGGCCGGACGGCGAAAGCCGCATCGTCGGCGACGTCGACACCGAAAGCGTCAGGCATGTCGCGTCGTGGATCACGCCGGTGCCGGGCGGCGTCGGCCCGATCACCGTGGCGATCCTGCTGCGCAACACGATGGTAGCGCTCAGCCGCCAGCGCGCCCGCTACCAGGCCACCTACGGCATAGCGGACAGGCTGGCGGCGGAGTAGGCGACTGGCGCATCACTCGGCCGCGACAACCGCCCTCTCTTCGCGAACGCCTTCAGGCTTCGGCCCGCCATAGGCCCAGTCGAGCAGCTTTATCGTGTGCACCACCGGCAGCTTGGCGGCGGAAGCGATCTGGGTGATGCAGCCGATATTGCCGGTGGCGACGATTTCAGCACCGGTCGCCTCGATATTCCTGACCTTGCGGTCGCGCAACGTCGCCGAAATCTCGGGCTGCAGGATGTTGTAGGTGCCGGCGGAACCGCAGCACAAATGCCCTTCGCGCGGCTCGCGCACGACGAAGCCGGCTCTGGCCAGAAGCTCCTTCGGCTGGCGGGTGATCTTCTGGCCGTGCTGCATCGAGCAGGCTGAGTGATAGGCGACGATGGTGCCCGGCTTGCGGACCGGCTCGGGCAGGTCGAGGCTTGCCAGATATTCGGTGATGTCCCTGGCCAGCGCCGAGACGCGCGCGGCCTTGTCGGCATAGGCCGGATCGAGACGCAGCATGAAGCCGTAATCCTTGATGGTGGTGCCGCACCCGGATGCGGTGATGACGATGGCGTCGAGTCCGCCCTGCTCGACGGCGCGCGTCCAGGCGTCGACGTTCCGTCGGGCCGACGCCAAGGCAGCGTCCTCGCGCCCCATATGATGCACCAGCGCGCCGCAGCAGCCCTCGCCCTCGGGCACCACGACCTCAACGCCAAGCCGGGTCAGCAGCGAAATCGTCGTGTCGTTGATGCCGGGATCGAGCACGGATTGCGCGCAGCCGGTGAGGATGGCGACGCGGCCATTTTTCTTCGCGCCCTGCCCGGCATGGACGCCCGGCGAGGCCATCGGCGAGACTGCCGGGACCGACGCCGGGGCCAGCTTCAACATCGCGCCCAAAGGCTTCAATGCCTGGATTTTCTCAAACAGGCCGGCGAATGGCTGGCCGAGCTTCGCCAGCTTGAGCGCCGCGCGGAAACGCGAGGGATAGGGCAGCACGAAGGCCAGCATGGCGCGTGTCAGGCGATCGGCTAGCGGACGCTTGTAGGTCTCCTCGATATGGACGCGGGCGTGGTCGACCAGATGCATGTAGTTGACGCCCGACGGGCAGGTGGTCATGCAGGCGAGGCAGGACAGGCAGCGGTCGATATGGGTGACGATCTGCTTGTCGGCCGGCCGGCCGTTTTCCAGCATGTCCTTGATCAGATAAATCCGGCCGCGCGGCGAATCCAGTTCGTTGCCGAGCGTCACATAGGTCGGGCAGGTGGCGGTGCAGAAGCCGCAATGCACACATTTGCGCAGGATCTTCTCCGATTCCGCGACATGCGGATCGGCGAGCTGGGCAGCTGAGAAATTGGTCTGCACGTAAACGAATCCCTACCGTTTGAGCATGATCTTTTCCCAAAACCGGTACCCACTTTTGGGGATCATGCTCATAATCCCAGAAACCAGCTTTCCGGGTTCTTGACCGGCTCGCCGCGCTGCAGCGCCTGCAGGCCAAGAATGCAGCGGGCGATGAACCAGACCGCGACGGCAACCATCAGCACGACACCGATGACCACGATCATCAGCAGCGCCGAGATCAGTGCATAGAGCAGGCCGATCCAGAAGGTGCGGATCAGGAATGTGTAATGGCTCTCGACGAAGCCGCCGGCCTTGCCGCGATTGATATAGGCCAGGACGACGCCGACAATACCGCTGACGCCGATGGCCAGGCCGGCGAGATAGAGGATGTAGATGACCAGCGCGTTGGTCGGGCCGGGCTCCAGCCAGCGGTCGGTCTGGCGTGACGTACCGTTTTGGCCTGGATCGCTCATTGTGCTCCTCCCTCGGTTGCCGGCGCGAGAGTAGCAGAGCTTGCGCCCGGCGCCATACGGCCGGGATTGAGGATATTCTTCGGGTCGAATTCGGCCTTCAGCCGCGCCGACAGTGCTGCCAGCGGTGGCGCCTGCGGCTCGAACACCGGCACGGCGGCGCGATGTGCAGGGATTGCGCGCACCAGCGTCGCATGGCCGCCGCCATGTCTTCTGATCAGGCCGCGCAACAGGCCAGCCTCGGGATCGTCCTGCTGCATGCGCAGCCAGATCAGCCCGCCCTGCCAATCGTAGAAGGCATCGACCGGGGCCTGCATGCGCAGCGCCAGCACCATCTGGTGGCCCCGCGACGGCGCCATCGAGACGCGCCACACCGGCCTTTCGCTGCCATCGGCGAACGGCGCGCAGTCGCGGACATCGCGCCAGACCGAGTACGAGACCGAACCGGAAATCTCCTGCAGCGGCCCAGCGTTTTTCAGCAGGTCTTTCAGCGCGGCAATGCGGTAAGCGACCGACGGGCCGAAGCCCTCGATGCGCAGCAGCGTCGCGGCATCGCTGCCGAGACTGCCGCCAGCGACCCTAGCTGCGACCCGTTCGGGAAGATGGGCAGCACTCGACACTTCGGCGCTGGAACCCAGCGCCAGCGCCATGGCGGCGGCGGCGTGATCGTCGAGCAGGCCGCGGATGGCAAGCGTGACTTCGGTCTCGGCAGCAGGCAGCACCTTGAAGGTGACGTCGGTGAGCACCGCCAGCGTGCCCCAGCTGTTGGCCATCAGCTTGGACAGATCGTAGCCGGTGACGTTCTTGACGACGCGGCCGCCGGACTTGAAGGCCTCGCCGCGCCCGGAAACGGCCGCTATGCCGAGGATATGGTCGCGCGCAGCACCCACCTTCAGCCGGCGCGGGCCGGAAAGGTTCGCGGCGAGTGCGCCGCCGATCGTGCCTCGCGCTGGCTCACCGCCGAGCAGCGGGCCGTAATCCATCGGTTCGAAGGCAAGTTGCTGGCCGTTTTCGGCAAGCAGGCTTTCGATTTCGGCCAGCGGCGTGCCGGCTTTTGCCGACAGCACCAGTTCGGCCGGCTCGTAAAGCATGACGCCGGAGAGTTTGGAAAGGTCGAACGTATGCTCGCCCTGCTGCGGCCGGCCGATACCGCGCTTGGAGCCGTGGCCGAGGATTTCCAGCGGTGCGTCTTCCGCCGCGGCCCAGGCGACGGTGGAGAGGACTTCGGCTGCGGTGGTGGGGACGAAGGTGGTCATGAGGCGGATGCGCCAATGGCAAATGCAAAGACGTCGCGTTCCTTCGCGCCCCCCTCTGTCCTGCCGGACATCTCCCCCTCAAGGGGGGAGATCGGACGTCGCGTCTGGCTTCGCCAATCGTCAATATTGAAAGAAGGCTGAGGCGTGCAAGCTGCCAATCTCCCCCCTTGAGGGGGAGATGTCCGGCAGGACAGAGGGGGGTGTTCAAGCGCCAACATACCCACTCAAAACCTCGGAATGTCCGGAAACGCCACTTGCCCGCGATGCACGTGCATCCGCCCGAGCTCGGCGCATCGCCTCAATTGCGGGAAGACCTTGCCGGGATTCAAAAGATGGTTGGGGTCGAAGGCGCATTTGACGCGCATCTGCTGGTCGAGGTCGATCTGGTTGAACATTTCCGGCATCAGGTCGCGCTTCTCGACGCCGACCCCGTGCTCGCCGGTCAGCACGCCACCGACCTTGACGCAGAGCCGCAATATGTCGGCGCCGAAACTCTCCGCCTTGTCGAGTTCGCCCGGCACGTTGGCGTCATAGAGGATGAGCGGGTGCAGATTGCCGTCGCCGGCGTGGAAGACATTGGCGACGCCGAGCCCGTATTTCTCCGACAGCTCGCGCATGCCGGCGAGCACGCGCGGCAGTTCCTTGCGCGGGATGGTGCCGTCCATGCAGTAGTAGTCGGGCGAGATGCGGCCGACCGCCGGGAAAGCCGCCTTGCGGCCGGCCCAGAAGCTCAGCCGCTCCTGCTCCGATTGCGAAATGCGGCATATGGTCGAGCCGTTCCTATAGGCGATGGCTTCGACCAGGCCGATCAGGTGATCGACCTCGACACCCGGCCCGTCCAGCTCGACGATCAGCAGCGCCTCGACATCCAAGGGATAGCCGGCCTGGACGAAATCCTCGGCGGCGTGGATGGCCGGACGGTCCATCATCTCCATGCCGCCCGGAATGATGCCGGCGCCGATGATGTCGGCAACGCATTGGCCGGCCTGCTCGCTGGTCGGGAAACCGATCAGCAGGGCACGCGCCGTCTCCGGCTTTTTCAGGATGCGTACGGTGACCTCGGTTACGACGCCGAGCAGTCCTTCGGAGCCGGTCATGACGCCGAGCAGGTCGTAGCCTTCCGCGTCGAGATGGCTGCCGCCGAGGCGCACCACCTCGCCATTCATCAGCACCATCTCGATGCCGAGCACATTGTTGGCGGTGAGACCGTATTTCAGGCAGTGCACGCCGCCGGAATTTTCCGCGACATTGCCGCCGATCGAGCAGGCGATCTGGGAGGATGGATCGGGGGCGTAATAAAAACCCTCCTGCTCGACGGCGGTGGTGATGCCGAGATTGGTGACGCCGGGCTGGGCGACGACGACGCGGTTCTGAAAATCGATCTCGAGGATGCGGTTGAAGCGGCTCATTACCAGCAGCACCGCGTCTTCGAGCGGCAGCGCACCGCCGGAGAGCGAGGTGCCGGAGCCGCGTGGCACGACGCGGATGTTGCGGTCGCTGCAATATTTCAGCACCCGCGAGACCTGCGCCACGGTCTGCGGCAGCACCACGACCAGCGGCAATTGCCGGTAGGCGGTGAGCCCGTCGCTCTCGAAGGCGCGCATGGCATTGGCGGCGTCGACGACGCCCTCGCCCGGCACCATGATGCGCATATCGGCGACGATCTCGTCGCGCCGGCGCATCGTGGCGTCGTCTGGTTTCGGCATGGCAAGGCCGGACATCGACAGCCTCCTTCGATCGACTGGTAAAAATCTTTTACCAGCGACGGTGGTCGCTTGCAAATGCCGCGTTGGCCGGGATGAGAGGCCTATGGCCGAGACTGCCTTCCGCAGCGGCAATCTGCCGCTGCGCCCCACACTACTCGCCCGGCTGCTTGCCTGGTTCGGAGTGCATGCGGCGGACGCGGCGCACGCCCCACCAGACGAGCACGATGGCGAGCGGCACCGAGGCGGCGGTGACCATTTCCGGCGCGAAGGCATGGCCGAAGATCGAGGCGCCCTTGGCGACGTAGCCGATGAGGCCGACGACATAGTAGGAGACGGCGGCGACCGAGAGCCCCTCCACCGTCTGCTGCAGCCGCAATTGCAGGCGGGCGCGATTGTTCATCGATGCCAAAAGATCGCGGTTCTGCTTCTCGACCTCGACGTCGACCCAGGTGCGCAGCAGTGTGGTGGCACGGGTGAGCTTCGTCGACAGGTTGGCCTGACGCTCCTCGACCGAACGGCAGGTACGCATCGCCGGCGCCACGCGGCGCTGCAGAAAACCGCCCCAGGTGTCGTAGCCGGGCACCGCCTCTTCGTCGAGCGCCTCCAGCCGTTCGCGCACGATGCCGTCATAGGCGCGGCTGGCGCCGAAGCGGTAGAGGCTGGAGGCGGCATCGGCCTCCAACTCGGCGGCCAGTTCGGTCAAGTCGGCAAGTAGCGTCTGGCTGTCGCGGGTCTCGGCGACCTTCATTTCCAACGTGGTCTGGGCCAGCCTGTCTTCGATGCGGCGGGCGCGACCGGACAGCGTCAGGGCCAGCGGCAGCCCAAGCATGGCCAGCGTGCGGTAGGTCTCGATGTCGATCAGCCGCTGCGACAGTGCCCCGGTGCGCGCCGGGGTCAGGCCGCGGTCGAGCACCAGCATGCGGGTCAAGCCGTCGCCATCCTGACGGAAATCGGTGACGATGGCCGCGTTGCCGCGCTCGACCAGCGAATAGCACAGGCTGGTCGGGTCGAAGCCGGCGATCAGTTTTTCGTTCGCCGGCGTCCATTTGCGGATCTCCAGCCTGATGCCGGAAATCACCGTGCCCGGCGGCGAAAACCCGTTGCCGAAGGGTGTGTCTTCTTGCCCCCTGCCGTTTTCGGCGAGCGGGCCTTCCCAGAGATAGGTCGAGAATTCCGTGTGGCGTTCCCAACGCAGCGAGCCCTTGCCCCATTTCATCGCGTGGTGGCGGGCGTGAGGGTCGGGCGCGGCGATGCCGAGGCGTCGCGACAATTCGGAAAGCACGGCCTGATCGATCCCGGATCCAGCTTCGGTCATGAAGGAAAGCTGCACCAGCACGCGCGGTTTTTCGACCAGCGGCTGCGGCCGGGCGTGGACCTCGCCGAGCGCGCCCGGCCGACCTTCATGCGCCGGAAAGCCCATGACGGTGCCGCCCACGGCTTTGGCGCGCAGCTGGAATTCGAGGTTGGACGGGTCGGCGTCTGGCACGGCTGGTCCCCCGGGCTTCTGTGAGCCCTTGGCAATGATGTCCCTCTAGAGGCAATCGCCAGGGGACGCAAACGCCCAATTTAGCTGAAGATGATATGGCGCCGCGGCTGTGAAACGGACCCGGCCACGGCGAATTGGATAAATAATTTGACCAGTTGGCGACGCTGGCTTTATCTTGCGCGACATCGGTTCAACCCCCAGGCATCCCGTTTGAGCGACATTTTCTCCCGGATCGAGCATTCGCGCACCGCCGACGAGGTGGTGCAGCAGATCGAGAGCCTGATCCTCGAAGGCGTCCTGCGCACCGGCGACCGGCTGCCGGGCGAGCGCGAACTGGCGCGCCAGTTCGAGGTGTCGCGGCCGATCCTGCGCGATGCCTTGAAAGCCTTGGAAGGGCGCGGGCTGTTGACGACACGGCCAGGCGGCGGCACCCATGTCGCCGATGTCATCGGCCAGCTGTTCACCAAGCCGGTGACCGACCTGATCTCGATGCATCGCAAGGCGGTGACCGACTATCTGGAGTACCGCCGCGAGATCGAGGCGGTGGCGGCGGAATATGCGGCGCGGCGTGCCACATCGGACGATCTGGCGCTGCTCGACCGCATCATGGCACGTATGGACGAGGCGCACCGGACCGGCAATTTCGACGACGAGGCGGAAATCGACGTCGAGTTCCACCACGCGATCTGCGAATGCGCGCACAACATCATCCTGCTGCACACGCTGCGCTCGTGCTATCGGCTGCTGTCGGAAGGCGTGTTCCAGAACCGGCGGCTGGTGTTCAGCGTGCCGGGCGCGCGCGAGACGCTGCTTTCGCAGCACCGGGCAATCTACACGGCGGTCAAGGCCGGCGATGCAGCCGCGGCGCGGCAGGCGGCGATGGACCACATCTCTTATGTCGAACGGTCGATGGCCGAGGCCGAGCGCAGCGGCGACTGGCAGCGCGTGTCGCGGCTGAGGCTCAGGCAGCGCTCCGAGCCCGGTGACGGTGAGCCGGCAAGAAAACAGCCGTAGGCACCGCCCAGAAAATTCAACGACGAACCAGCGAAGAACCAGCGGAAAAAAGATCCATGAGCAGCATTCTCACCATCGCCGACCTCAAGGACCTGGCGCGCCGCCGCGTGCCGAAGATGTTCTTCGACTACGCCGATTCCGGCGCCTGGACCGAAAGCACCTACCGGGCCAACGAAGAGGATTTCCAGAAGATCAAGTTCCGCCAGCGCGTGCTTGTCGACATGGACAACCGCTCGCTGGAATCGACCATGATCGGCGAGAAGGTGACGATGCCGGTGGCGCTGGCGCCGACCGGCATGACCGGCATGCAGCATCCGGACGGCGAGATGCTGGCGGCCCAGGCGGCGGAAGAATTCGGTGTGCCGTTCACGCTGTCGACTATGAGCATCTGCTCGATCGAGGATGTCGCGTCGGTGACCAGGAAGCCATTCTGGTTCCAGCTCTATGTGCTGCGCGACAAGGACTTCGTCTTCGATTTGATCGATCGCGCAAAAGCGGCGAAATGTTCGGCGCTGGTGCTGACGCTCGACCTGCAGATCCTCGGTCAGCGCCACAAGGATATCCGCAACGGGCTTTCGGCGCCGCCGCGAATGACGCCGAAGCACCTCTGGCAGATGGCGACCAGGCCGCGCTGGTGCGTCGGCATGGCCGGCACCAAGCGCCGGAGCTTCCGCAACATCGTCGGCCATGCCAAGGGCGTCGGCGACCTCGCCTCGCTGTCGTCGTGGACGAAGGAGCAGTTCGATCCGCATCTGTCGTGGAAGGACGTCGCCTGGATCAAGGAGCGCTGGGGCGGCAAGCTGATCCTGAAAGGCATACTCGACAAGGACGATGCGCTGATGGCGGCCAGGACAGGCGCCGACGCGATCATCGTATCCAACCATGGCGGCCGCCAGCTCGACGGCGCCTCGTCGTCGATCATGGCGGTCGAAGAGATCGCCGATGCCGTCGGCGACACGATCGAGGTGCATATGGACGGCGGCATCCGCTCCGGCCAGGACGTGCTCAAGGCGCTGTGCCTCGGCGCCAAGGGCACCTATATCGGACGGCCTTTCCTGTACGGCCTCGGCGCGCTCGGCAAGGAAGGGGTTACCAAGGCGCTGGAAATCATCCGCAAGGAGATGGACATAACGCTGGCGCTGTGCGGAAAGCGTCTGGTCACCGACATGGGCAAGGATCAGCTTCGGCGCTAAAGTCCCGTGACGGCATGATCATGGAGGCGACGCAGGCATTGACGGAGCCCGGCATCAGTTTCTACGAGGCGCGCGGACCGCAAGGCATGCGCCTTTACGCGATCGGCGATGTGCACGGCCGGCTCGATTTGCTGACCGCCATGCACCGGCGGATCGAGGCGGAGCTCAGTCAAAGACCGTCGGCCGATTGGCGCGTGATCCATCTCGGCGACTATGTCGACCGGGGCCCGGACTCCAGGGGCGTCATCGATTTCCTGATCGACGCACAAAGACGCGATCCGCGTCACCTGATGCTGGCCGGAAATCATGATCTCGGCTTCCTCGATTTTCTCGATGTCCCCGACCCGGACGGCCTGTTCATGCGCTATGGCGGCATCCAGACGGCGCTGTCCTATGGCGTGTCGCTCGGTGGGAGCAGCGCCTGGTTTGGCCGCGCCGATGCGGCATTGCGGCAAGGACACGCCGCGCTGATCGAGGCCGTGCCGCAGAACCATGTCGAGTTCCTGCGCTCGCTGCCCTTTTCAGTAACGTTCGGCGATTTCTTCTTCTGCCATGCCGGCATCCGGCCCGGCATTGCGCTGGAAAGCCAGACCCGGCAGGACCTGATCTGGATCCGCGAGGTCTTCCACGACCACACCGGTCTTCATCCGAAGATCGTGGTGCACGGTCATACGCCGGTGCCCAAGCCCGAGATCACCGGCAACCGCGTCAATGTCGACACCCTCGCCTGGCAGTCGGGAAACCTCACCGCGCTCGTCGTGGACGGCGCTGACAAGCATATCCTGACAGTGACGGGTGAGCGGGCGTAGGTAAGGCGTGAGGTTATGTGTAGAGGGTCTAGCGAAGCGCGGCGGTGACGCCGTAGCCGTCAACGGCATTGTGGTTGTTGGCTGCGTCGGCGGAATAAATGCCGAGGCCGCACAAGACGATGGCCGACAACATGGCAAAGGACAAAAAGGCTGCTTTCACGGACGTCATCTCTTGTTGAGCTTTCTGCATCTATGCACGAGCGGGTTACCAATGCGTTGAAACGCGAAATACGTCGCAAATGTCTGACGGTTTCGCGCTTCTAGGCATGTTCTGTATCGGCGGTGTGTCGCGCGGGTCACAGGAAAGGTTCATCGCGGTTGCACGCAAGATGCAGAGCGGGCGCCTTTTAGGCTGGCGGACAGACACAGGCCAAGGATGAAACGCGTTTTCCCCGGCGGATTTGCCGCCGCGTGCCAAATATGCAACGTCGCCAAATACGTTGACTATATGGGCCGTCAGATCGTCGCCACCCAGGCGCGGGCGATGGCCAGGCCGGCGGCATCGGCTTGCGGTCCGTTGCGGGCCATTTCATCGTCGAGCCGGCCCGCCCATTCAGGATGCCGCTCGGCGATCAGCGGTGCGAAGGAGGTACTCCAGTCGCACACCATCGGACTGTCGGCCTCGAAATGGAACTGGAAGCCGTAGACGGCGCGGCCGATGCGGAACGCCTGGTTCTCGGCGACGGCATTGCCGGCCAGCCGAACGGCAGTCTCGGGCAAGACAAAGGTGTCGTCGTGCCATTCGAAGATCGGGAATTTTTCAGGCAAGGCGGCGAGCACCGGATCGGCCTGCGCCGCCGCGGTGAGCGCGACCTCGTGCCAGCCGAACTCCGACGCGCCGCCGATCTGGTTCTCGCCGCCAAAGGCGCGCGCGACCAACTGGCTGCCGAGGCAGATACCAAGCACCGCGCGATCCCTCTCGGCAAAGTCGCGCGTCAGGTCGAGCAGGCCCGGAAAATAAGGACAGAGCTCGTCGTCCAGCGCATTCTGGGCGCCGCCGAGCACTACCATGGCGTCATGCCCGCCGCTATCTTGCGGCAGCGCGTCGCCGCAGTAGGGACGGCGCAGGTCGATATCGACGCCCGCCTCGACAAGGGCCGCGCCGATCTGGCCAAGGCCCTCATTGTCGAAGTTCTGGACAACCAAGACCCGCATCGAAACCTGCTGACATGAAATTGATGCAACGAGCGATATCATGGCGCCAGCATTGCAGCCAACAGGGAACGCCTATGCCACTGCAAAACCGGGTCGACCCGTTCGGCGCCATCCATGCCGTGCCGGAGCGCGGCCTGTTCATGGGCAATCGCGGCATCATTCACGACCCCGAGACGAGAACGCTGTTGAAGAAGCGCTGGGCGCTGCAAGCCTGGATCATCTGCGTCTGCGAATTCCATAACGTGCGGCGCGAGCCGATGGGGCGCAACCGGGCTGGCGGCAAGGCCGGCTGGACCGAACTGTTTTTCCTCGACGAGGTGACGGCACTTGCCGCCGGGCACCGGCCCTGCTTCTTCTGCCGGCGCGAGCGGGCCAGGGATTTTGTCCGGCGTTTCGGCGACGCCTTCGGCATTGCCGAGCCACGCGCGCCGCAACTCGACAAGCGCCTGCACAAGGAGCGCGTGGCATCGGGCGGGCGGGCGCCGAGACTGGAACCGGAAGCGCTTGCGGACTTGCCGGACGGCACGATGATCTCGTCAGGAAACAGGGCGTACGTCCTGTTTGACGGCGCCGCGCTGCCCTGGAGTTTCGGCGGTTATGGCGAACCGGTGGGGTTCGGCGGTTTTACCGACAGTCCAATCCGCCTGCTCACGCCAGCGACAACTGTTTCGGTGCTGCAGAAAGGCTACGAGCCTGTCTGGCATCCTTCCGCCGAGGCTTGACGCCGAGGGTGACGTTGCCGCATTCCTCGGCGATGCGCGCCAATTACAAGATGCAGCGGCTGTTCGTGCCGGACGGGCTTGGACCGGACATCGAGTTCGACATCGGCCCGCAGCAGAGCCATTATCTCTCGCACGTGCTGCGGCTCGGCGAAGGCGCCGAAATTCTGGTCTTCAACGGCCGCGACGGCGAATGGTCGGCGGCGATCGCGGCAAAATCGAAGAAGGCGTTGCGCCTGAAGTTGCTGGCATCGCAGCGGCCGCAGCCGCCGTTGCCCGATCTCGTCTACTGTTTCGCGCCGCTGAAGCAGGGGCGGCTCGACTACCTCGTGCAAAAGGCGGTCGAGATGGGCGCTGGCATCCTGCAGCCGGTCATCACCCAGCATACGCAGGTGGCAAAGCCCGGCATCGAGCGCCTGCGCGCCAATGTCGTCGAGGCGGCCGAACAATGCGGCATATTGGCGGTGCCGGAGCTGCGCGAAGCGGAAAAATTCGAGCGCCTGCTCAGCAACTGGGACCGTGAGCGGCGGCTGATCTTCTGCGACGAGGATGCATCGACCAACAGTCCCCTGCCGGCATTGCAGGCGGTGCGGGAGAACAAGCTCGGCCTGCTGGTCGGGCCGGAGGGCGGCTTTTCCGACGAGGAGCGCAGGATGCTGAGAGCCCTGCCCTTCGTTACCGCCATTCCGCTTGGGCCGCGCATCCTGCGGGCGGACACGGCGGCCGTAGCGGCACTGGCGCTGATCCAGGCGACAATCGGGGATTGGTGATCAATTCCAGTTACCCTCTGGCTCAGGATTTTTCGCTTGATCGGCTACTGACATTTCGTCCATCTAGCGCCGGCAGTGGCCGCGCGTCCTTTCGGGCGCGCAAAGGACGCTGTAACATATTGATTGGGCACATGATCCTTTCCGAAAATCGAAGCCGGTTTTCGGGGCCATGTGCGGAGGGCTATTATGGCGCGCGATACTACCGATTTCCGGCCGATCGAAGGCGTCGACGAACTCGTCGAGCACCTGGCCGAAGGCAACAAGCCGCGCGACAAATGGCGCATCGGCACCGAGCACGAGAAATTCCCGTTCTATGTTGACGGCAATGCCCCGGTGCCCTACGGCGGCGAGCGCGGCATCCGCGCCATCCTCGAAGGCATGCAGGACAAACTCGGCTGGGACCCGATCATGGATGCCGGCCGCATCATCGGACTGGTCGAGCCGACCGGCCAAGGCGCGATCTCGCTGGAGCCCGGCGGCCAGTTCGAACTGTCCGGCGCGCCGCTGGAGACGATCCACCAGACCTGCCGCGAAGGCAATGCGCATCTGGCGCAGGTGCGCGAGATCGCCGAACCGATGGGCATTCGTTTTCTCGGCCTTGGCGGCAGCCCGAAATGGTCGCTGGCCGAGACGCCGAAGATGCCGAAATCGCGCTACGAGATCATGACCCGCTACATGCCCAAGGTCGGCACCAAAGGTCTCGACATGATGTACCGGACCTGCACGATCCAGGTGAACCTCGACTTCGAAAGCGAAGCCGACATGCGCCGCAAGATGCAAGTGTCGCTGAAATTGCAGCCGCTGTCGACGGCGCTGTTTGCCAACTCGCCCTTCACCGAAAGCCGGCCGAACGGCTTGCAGAGCTGGCGCGGCGAGATCTGGCGCGACACCGACAATCAGCGCTCCGGCCTGCTCGAATTCTGCTTCTCGCCCGATTTCGGCTTTGCCGATTATGTCGAATGGGCGCTCGACGTGCCGATGTATTTCGTCATCCGCGACGGCCAGTACCATGACATGACGCACATCACCTTCCGCCAGTTCATGGCGGGCGCCGCCCGCAACGAACTGCCGGACGGGCTCCCGACGATGGGCGACTGGGCGAACCATCTGTCGACGCTGTTCCCGGACGTGCGGTTGAAGCGCTTTCTCGAAATGCGCGGCGCCGATGGCGGGCCGTGGCGGCGCATCTGCGCGCTGCCGGCCTTCTGGGTCGGGCTGCTCTATGATGCGGCTGCGCTCGACGCGGCCGAGGCGCTGACCTCGAGCTGGAGTTATGACGAGGTGCTGGCGATGCGCAACGCGGTGCCCGAACAGGGCATTTCGGCGCCCTTCCGCAACACGACACTGCGCGAGATAGCCCGCGACGTGCTCGTCATCTCGCGCATGGGACTGAAGAACCGCGGCCGCAAGAACCGCGACGGCTATGACGAGACCTCGTTCCTCAACACGCTGGACGAGGTCGTCGCGCGTGGCACCACCAGCGCCGAAGAGATGCTCTCGGCCTACCACACACGCTGGGGCGGCTCGATCGAGCCGGTGTTCATGGAATACGCGTATTAACGCTTCGCTATCCGCTTGGCCGATGGTCCGGCAAATTCGCTTCAATCAGTGATGGAAACGAATTAGGCTTCTCCAACGAGGATTTTCCCGGAGGAGAAAACAATGCCTTCCTTGTTCGATATTCTGGCACAGGCCCAGAACGGCAACGGCATGCAGGCGCTGGCCCAGCAGTTCGGGCTTTCGCAGCAGCAGACGCAGGCGGCGGTCGCGGCGCTGCTGCCGGCCTTTTCGCAGGGGCTGAAGCGCAACACGGCGGACCCTTATGGGCTCGGCTCCTTCATGACGGCGATGGCCAGCGGCCAGCACGCCAAATATTTCGAGGATGCAAGCCGGGCCTTCTCGCCGCAGGGCCTCGATGAAGGCAAGGGCATTCTCGGCCATTTGTTCGGCTCGAAGGACCTGTCGCGGGCCGTCGCCAGCCAGGCCGCGCAGGCGAGCGGCGTCAGCCAGCAGGTCCTGCAGCAGATGCTGCCGGCAATCGCCTCGATGATGATCGGCGGGCTATTCAAGCAGACCACCGACCAGCTAGGCGGGCAGATGCATGCGGCAGGCGGTGGCGGCAATCCGCTTGGCGAGCTCATCGAGCAGATGATGCGGCAGGCTGGCGGCGGCAGCCAGGCACCGACCCCTCAGCCTGCAGGCCCCACGGATAACCCGCTCGGCAAGGTGCTGCAGGATATGTTCGGCGGGCAGCAGCCGCAACAGACGCAGAGCCCTTACGGCGACAACCCGCTGGGCAAGGTGTTGCAGGACATGTTCGGCGGCGGGCAGCAGCCACAAAGCCAGCCGCAGCAGACACAGAACCCTTATGGTGACAATCCGCTCGGCAAGGTGCTGCAGGATATGTTCGGCGGCGGTGCACCACAGCCACAGCAGCCGCAGAACCAACCCCAGCAGACACAGAACCCTTATGGTGACAATCCGCTCGGCAAGGTGCTGCAGGACATGTTCGGCGGTGGCGCACAACAGTCTCAGCCGCGTCAGGCGCCGCAGCAACCCCAGGCGCCGCAGCCGCAGGCCAATCCGAGCGGCAGGCCGAGAAATCCGTTTGACGACCTGTTCGGCAAGATGTTCGAGACAGGCGCCCAGCAGCGCGACGACTACCAGAAAGGCATGGAGTCGATCTTCGACCAGTTCAAGCAGGGCATGGGCCGGCGGTAGACCAGACACCGGCAATCAATCATCAGTGCCGCCCAAAAAAGAAAGCCCGGTCCTGGGAGGACCGGGCAGCGCGCAGGCTGGCCGGGGGGATCCGGCAGGGAGTGGGGAGCCTGCGTAACTTAGTGGCGTCGTGCCTCAAAAAGGTTCAACGCGCCCGAACGGCGAAACCACGCGATCACACCACCTTGCGGGCAATATCCTCGATCGTTTCGGCGCGCTCGACCGCGATGACGCGAAGCCTTTCTGTCGGATCGCGGCCAAAGGGTACACCGACAGCGACGTGCAGGTCGGCGCGGGTCAGGCCGATGTCGGCGAGCTCGGCATCCGACATCTCGCCGAGGCGATAAAAGGCGCGGCGGTTTCTCCAGGCGCGGTAAACATTGGCAGCGGCATTGGCCACGCGCGTCGCAACGGCCGGACGCGAGGTGATGCGCGAGGTCTCGGTAGCGAAATCAAACGTAGCCATGTCGGTCTCCTTCACATTCGAACGGGCGAAACCGGTCGATCGGGCGCTGGCGACAGCGGCCGTTCCGGCTTCGATTCACATGCCTTCATGTGGACAATCGGAATTTGCCATGGCCCGATTGATTAATCCAACGAATGTTTCTAATCTTTAGCATCAGCATCAATGATGGATTAGGCCAATGAAAGCGCCGCTCGATCTCGATCAGTTGCAGACCTTCATCTCGATTGTCGACACCGGCAGCTTTACCCGCGCGGCGGAAGCGGTGCATCGCACCCAGTCTGCGGTGTCGATGCAGATGCGGCGGCTGGAGGAACGGATCGGCAAGCCGCTGTTCGAAAAAGACGGCCGCACCAACAGGCTGACCGAGGAAGGCGACAGACTGCTCTCCTACGCAAGGCGGCTGCTCTATCTCAACAAGGAAACACTGGCCGCCTTCGACGACCGCCGGCTCGAAGGCACCATCCGCATCGGCACGCCGGACGATTATGCCGATCGCTTCCTGCCAGAGATCATGGCGCGGTTTGCCCGTTCCAACCCGCATGTCGAACTGACCGTTATCTGCGAACCGACGCCGGGACTGGTCGAACACATCAAGCGCGGCAATCTCGACCTGGCGCTGGTGACGCACAACGACGCGCGCGGCCAGTCGGAAGTGGTGCGGCGCGAACCGCTGCTGTGGGTTACCTCGGCCAACCATGCGACGCATGAGCAGCCGATCCTGCCGATGGCCTTCGGCCGGCCGAACTGCATCTGGCGGCGGGCCGCCGCCGACGTGCTCGATCAGCAGAGCCGCGACTATCGCATCCTGTTCACCAGCTTCTCTGCCACCGTCATCGCCGCCGCGGTGCTTTCCGGTCTGGCGATCTCGGTGCTGCCGGAATGCGCGCTGCGGCCCGGCATGCGGGTGCTGGGCGAGGCCGACGGTTTCGGCGCCCTGCCCGATTGCCGCATCGGTATCATGCGCGGTCAGACCTCGCGGCCGGAGATCGTCGACGCGCTTGCGCGCCACATTTCGGAGAGCCTCGACAATATTTCCGTGCCACTCGGCGAGGAGACCGGCACGTTCGATTTCGCCGCCCTCGCCTTCGCCAAGATGAAGCGGACCAAGCCGAACCAGATCCTGCCGGGCTGGTGATCGCGCGTTTGGGGCGGACATCGAACACGGCCGCCTTGACGCCGGCCAGCAATCGTCCCCCAATCGGCCGATGAGCGACGCAGCATCCGAATCACGCACCAACGCCACCGAATATACGGTGAGCGAGATTTCCGGCGCGCTGAAGCGTACGGTCGAGGACGTCTTCGGCAATGTACGGGTGCGCGGCGAGATTTCCGGCTATCGCGGACCGCATTCCTCCGGCCATGCCTATTTCTGCCTGAAGGACGATCGCGCGCGGCTCGACGCCGTGGTGTGGAAGACCACGATGAGCCGGCTGAAATTCCGTCCAGAGGAAGGCATGGAGGTGATCGCCACCGGCCGGCTCACCACCTATCCCGGAAAGTCGAACTACCAGATCGTTATCGACAATCTCGAGCCGGCCGGTGCCGGTGCGCTGATGGCGCTGCTGGACGAGCGCAAGCGCCGGCTGCAGGCCGAAGGCCTGTTCGACGCGGCGCGCAAGCGCAGGCTGCCGTTCATGCCGTGCGTCATCGGCGTCGTCACCTCGCCGACAGGCGCCGTCATCCGCGACATCATCCACCGCATCAAGGACCGGTTTCCGCTGCACGTGCTGGTCTGGCCGGTGCGGGTGCAGGGCGAGACGGCGGGTGCGGAAGTGACCGCTGCCGTCAACGGCTTCAACGCACTGCCATGGGACGGCGCCATCGCGCGGCCCGATCTGTTGATCGTGGCGCGCGGCGGCGGCAGCCTGGAGGATCTGTGGGGGTTCAACGACGAAGCGCTTGCCCGGGCCGTCGCCGCTTCGGGCATTCCGGTGATTTCCGCGGTCGGCCACGAGACCGACTGGACATTGATCGATCTGGCGGCGGATGTGCGGGCGCCGACGCCGACAGGCGCCGCCGAGATCGCCGTGCCGGTCAAGGTCGACCTCGAAGCGACGCTTGCCGGCCTTGGCGCGCGGTTGAAGACCGCACTGTCGCGCAATTTCGAACGCAAGCGGCAGGCGGCACGCGCGGCCGCCCGTGCGCTGCCCTCGCCCGACCAGTTGCTGGCGCTGCCGCGGCGGCGCTTCGACGAGGCGACGAGCCGGCTCGGCCGGGCGCTGTCGGTCAGCGTCGAGCGCAAGCGAGCCAGGCTTCTGGGGCAGCGGCTGACGCCGGCGACTTTGTCGCGGCGCATGAACGAAGCCCGCACTCTGACCCGCCGCGACCTCGCCCGTGCGCAAGCGGCTTTCTTCGCCATCGTGCGCGAGCGTCGGGCGCGGTTTTCGCGCACGGCGACCAGACTGTCACCGGCGCCGATCGCAAGACGGCAGAAACTGCAAGGCGATGCCCTGCTGGCACTGACGCGGCGGCAGGACCAGGCGATTTCGCGGCGGCTGGACCGTCTGCGTGGAAAACTGACGCAGGCCGACCGGCTGCTGGCGACGCTCTCGCACAAGGCCGTGCTGGCGCGAGGCTTCGCGCTGGTCAAGGATGCGGACGGCGCGGTGGTCAAGCACGCGGCAGAAGTTGTGTCGGGGATGGCGCTTTCGCTGGAGTTCGCCGACGGCACCGCCGATGCAGTCGCCATCAGTGGCACGGCGCGGCCGAAGACGGTTGCCAAGCCCGCGGCCAAGCTCAAGGCGCCGGGCGGCCAAGGTTCGCTTTTCTGAGGAAAAAATGACCGACCCGCATCTTGCGACGCCCTCGGGCAAACTGCGCGCCCGCGCCTTCGCGATCCCATTCGATGGCACGCCAGGCCGCTTCAATGCCATCACCGATGTGCCCGGCGTGACGGTCGGCTATACCACGCTGATCTCAGGGGATGGGCCGCTCGTCGTCGGCAAGGGTCCGGTACGCACCGGCGTGACCGCGATCCTGCCACGGCCCAGAGACGAGTTGGCCGTCCCGGCGTTTGCCGGGATGTTCAGCGCCAATGGCAATGGCGAACTGACCGGCTCGCATCTGATAGAGGAGCTCGGAGCGTTCAATCTTCCCATCACCATCACCAACACGCATTCCTGCGGCGTCAGCCGCGACGCAACGCTGCGCTGGATGCAGACGGTGCTGCCGCAATCGCTCGACAGCGCCTGGGCGCTGCCGGTGGCGGGCGAGACTTACGACGGCTTCCTGAACGATATCAACGGCCACCATGTGAGCTTCGAGCACGTGTTTTCCGCGCTCGAAACGGCTGATAGCGGGCCGATCGAAGAGGGCAGCGTCGGCGGCGGCACAGGCATGATCACCTTCGGCTTCAAGGCAGGGTCCGGCACATCCTCGCGCAGCGTCGACTGGAATGGAAAGCGTTTAACGATCGGCTGCTTCGTCCAGTCGAATTTCGGTGCACGGCGAAACCTCGTGATCCGTGGCATCAGAGCCGGAGCGGAACTCGCCGATCCGGCGGCCCGGGACAACACGCCGCGAGCGGAGAAGAGCTCGATCATCGCGATCGTCGCCACCGATGCGCCATTCATGCCGCATCAGTTGAAACGGCTGGCGAAACGCGTGCCGCTCGGCGTGGCGCTAACCGGCGGCTATGGATACAATTCGTCCGGCGATATCTTTCTGGCCTTCAGCACGGCCAATCCCGACGCGGCGCGCGGCGCGGCCGGCAAGCTGGTCAGCGCCGGCTACATACCGGATGCCGATATCAACCCGTTCTTCGACGCCGTCGTTCAGAGCGTGGAGGAAGCAATCCTCAACGCGCTGGTCGCCAATGAAGACATGACCGGGCGCGACGGCAATTTCGTGCCGGCGTTGCCGAAAACATGGCTTAAGGAGAGATTTGGCAGAGCTGCGCGGCGATAAGACCGCGCAACTGCATCAGACAGGCAATGTTCGCCCGGCAGGTTTTGCCGGAGGCGGTCCGTCAGCCGGCAGGCTTGTTGGAATTCCGCTCGTCCTGGTCGGCCTCGGCCGCCTCTTCGAGCCTCGAAGCAATGAGCTCCTGAATGTCGCCGACCTCTTCCTGGATATCCTCCAGGGGTATGCCGGCCTCGGCAGCCTTGGCCGCACATTCCCTGGCGAGGGTCTCGGCCTGCTTCTCGATTCTGGCTGGCGAGGGCTGGCAGTGGACTTTTTCGCCAATCCACCCGCGCAAGAACTCGATCGCGTGTTCACTCATACTGCTGTTTCCCTAGCGGCTATGCCGGTTGGTAATCATAAACGTCGGCATCTTCGAAAAGATGCGTGCTGCCATTCGAGCCGAGTCGGCTTCGCCCGGCAAGCCGAACTTGTCCGAGGTCCACAGAGCTGAAGGGAATGGAGGGTTCAAGGAGCACGTTCTAGTTCTTGAGGACTGATTCTCTCGACGAAACTCGTTCGACCCGCGCTATTGTTTCTATTTGCTTTTTTTCGATTTTCAAGCCGTTTTAGATCACAATAGATGTCACAATGACTAGCACATTTACCGCGCTCTCGCCGGCACCATGTAAGAGGCGAGCCGTCAAAGCCGCCGCTATATAGTGACAACCATTTGCAATGTCGACTCTGCTCGCGATCCTGCTTCTTTCCGCCGCGCTTGCGTGAAGATATGTGGTGTGACGGGCCTTGCAGTGCAAGCTGCCGAGCGTCTCATGCAAGGCATGCAATAGCGTCTTGTGGAATCCTGAAGTGCTTGTCTCAGGGTGGCTCTCTACCGCCGGCGGTAAAGGATCATGCCGGCATGATAGAGGACGCCTTCGACGAACTCACCATCCGCGGTGAAGCCCGTATCGTCCCAGTATTCTATGTGGTTGCCGTGCACTTCATAGCGTCCCCGGTAGGCGCTTTCGCGGTCACCGCGCGCTTCGTCATAACGGCCGTTCGGCAGGAGTTCGTGCCTGATATGGCGATCCTCGGTGACCCACATTCCGACATAGGGATGATCTTGGTGCGTCATTGGTTCTTCCGCGAGGATTGGAGTTGAAGGAAGGGTCAGGCCGGTTGGAGCTACAGCAACGGCAATACGCGTAAGCACTGCGGCCAAAGTGGATCGCATCAATGCGCCGCCTTCGTCGGACGCACGACGATCTCGTTGACGTCGACATCGTCGGGCTGTTCGATTGCGTAGCGCACTGCCCTGGCGATGGCATCGGGTTGCAGGGCAATAGCACGCCAGGTTTTCATGGCGGCGGCAGCGGCTTCGTCGGAGATCGTGTTCGCCAGCTCGCTTTCCACCACGCCAGGATGAATGCAGGTTACGCGGATATCGTCACTCTCCTGGCGGAGCCCATCGGAAATCGCGCGGACAGCGTATTTCGTTGCGCAATAGACGGCGGCCGTGGGCGAGACGGCCAGTGCGCCGATGGAACCGATATTGATGATGTGACCGGAGCCGCGTGCCGTCATCTCGGGCAGAACCGCCGCGACGCCGTACAGAACACCCTTGATGTTGACGTCCACCATCAGCTCCCACTCGTCGACCTTCATGGCTGCCATGGCTGACAGCGGCATGACGCCGGCATTGTTGACGATGACATCGACCTGGCCCCATTCGGCCCGGGCTGCGTCGGCGAATGCTGCGACATCCGCCCTCCTGGTGACGTCGAGCGCTCGCACGCGAACCGTTCCACCAGCTGCCTCGATTTCGGCCGCAAGCGCTTCAAGGCGGTCGGTGCGGCGTGCGCCGAGCATCAGCTTCGCACCTGCCGCGCCAAGCTCGCGGGCAATGCCAGCGCCGATGCCGCTGGAGGCACCGGTGATCAGAACAACTCTGTTCATGGTCATCGAGATGATCCTTTTGGTCTGTGATTATTTTCACGATGTGAAGGGATTGGGTGCGGGTGAGCTCCCGCGGCGCGCCGGCCCTATTGGGGGGCTCACTGGGCGGTGTAGCCGCCATCGACCAGAAGCAAGGCCCCGGTGATGAAGCTGGATGCCGGCGAGGCAAGAAAGGCGATGGCCTCGGCAACTTCTTGCGGCTGGCCGATCCGGCCGATTGGATGCGCGCCGCCGAAGCTGCGCAGCATCTCCCGGCCATTCTCCACCACGCCTTCCATGATGTCGGTTTCGATCACGCCAGGGGCAACGGCGTTGCAGCGAATGCCCGTGCGCCCGTATTCGATCGCGATCACCTTGGTCAGCTGTGCGACAGCCGCCTTGGAGGAGGCATAGGCCGCCTGCGTCTCGAAGGCCGCGACGGCCGAGATCGACGAGACATTGACGATCGCGCCGCTACCGCCGGCGGCCATCAATTCCACTGCGGCACGGGCAGTGACGAAGCTGCCGCGCGCGTTGATCTGCAGGATGCGGTCATAGTCGTCGACCGAGGTCTCAGTCAGTCGTTTGTTGAGCGTGCGACCGGCATTGTTCACGACAATGTCCAGTCGTCCGAAGCGCTTCGCGGCGAGTTCGACCGAGCGTCTGGCCAGATCCTCGTCGGCGACATCGCCGACCAGGGTCGCCACATCCTCGGCTTCCAATTCGCGTACGCTGTCGCTGAGATCGCTTGCCACGATCCGGGCGCCCCGCGCCCGCAGCAGTTCCGCCGTGCAGCGGCCGATGCCGCGTGCCGCGCCGGTCACGAGGGCGACTTTTCCATCCAGGTCCCAGGGGGAAGGAAGTGATGTCATGGGGGTATCTCCTTGGTCAGCCGGCATCGACTTGGATCGGGGGATCAAGCCTTTCTTGCCGTTGCGACAGAGATAGAGCCATGGCATTGTCGCGATAACCCGCCCGCCGTTAACCTAGATGGTAAGTTTGACTAACCAATGGACATCGATCTCAATGCGATTGCCGTCTTCGTCACCGTGGCCGAGGAACGCAATTTTCGCGCTGCGGCAGACCGTCTGGGCGTGACGCGCTCAGCGGTCAGCCAGAGCATCCTCAGGCTTGAACAGCGCCTTGGCATCGCATTGCTGCAGCGCACGACACGCAGCGTCAACCTGACCGAAGCGGGCGAACGCCTGCTGGCGAGCGTCGCACCGGCGATCGCCGACGTGAACGCGGCAATCGAAGCCACCACGGAGTTTCTGGACCGCCCGCGCGGCCGCCTACGGATCGCGGTTTCGTCTATCGCAGAGGCCTTTCTGTCAGGACCGCTGCTGGCGTCCTTTGCAGAAAGGTTTCCCGAGGTGCATCTGGATATTGTGGTCACCGACGAGGAATTCGACATCGTTGCCGAAGGCTATGATGCGGGAGTGAGGCTCGGCGAAGTGATCGAGCAGGACATGATTGCCGTGCCGGTATCGGGCGATCAGCGGCAGATGGCCGTCTGCGCCCCGCGCTATCTCGAGAAGTTCGGAGCACCCGCCCATCCGCGCGAGCTTGTGGCACATCGATGTATCGGCTGGCGGCCGGCGCCGGGAGTTTCGCCCTATCGGTGGGAGTTCGGCGAGGACGGGCGCGAGTTCGACGTGGCGGTTGCGCCCGAGATCACTACCAACGACATGTGGCTGATGATCCGACTGGCCGTTGCAGGCGCCGGAATCACGTTCGGCATGGCCGATACATTCCGCCCCTGGCTCGACCGCGGCGAGCTCGTGCCAATCCTCGACGGCTATTTTCCGCCGTTTGCGGGTTTCTATCTTTATTTCCCCAGCAGACGGAATATCGCGCCGAAGCTGAGGGGCCTCGTGGACCACCTGCGCGCCACGCGCCAGGCGCGGGATCGCAGGTAACCGCAACCGGATCGTAGAGATCGCTTGCGCTATTGGTCAGAAGCCTGGCTGAAAGCTGAATGGTACCGTTGGCTGGGATCGAACCAGCGACCTCCGGATCCACAATCCGGCGCTCTAACCATCTGAGCTACAACGGCACGTTTGCCTGAGCGGGATCGAGATGAAACGTTCGGGATCCGCTCTGTCGTTCGGCGATGCGTCCATACGGGCTATCGGAGTTTAATTCAAGGCTTTTGGCAAGGCAAAAGCTCGCTCCGGCATCGCGTCATTTTCCGCCGGACAAAAGAAAAGGCCGGCGGGAGGAGGTGCCGGCCTTTTCCTGTTACGAGCCAGCGGGAGGAGGTGCTGGCTGGTCACCCCGGTGAGCAGAGGGAGGAGGTTCCACCCGCCGGGTATTCACTTAAATCACTATATCGCACATCTATTTGTCTGACGAAATGCGACCTTTTGATGCATCGTCAAACTGTGCGCAAATATTAGGCGATCTTGATTTCTTTCACGGCCTTCTCGAAGGCGGTCTTGATCGGCTTGGATACGTCCTCGGCCGCCTTGGCAGCAACCGCCTGGAAGTCCTTAGCCTGCTCGACGGTCATTTCAACGCGCTTGCGCAGGAAAGCGGTCTGCAACTCGACGACTTCCGACAGCGACTTGGCGCCGATCAGGGCTTCGAAATGCGAGAAGCCGGCTTCGGCATTGGCGCGCAGGGCGGCGATGGTCTTGAGCGACAGGTCGCTGGAAACGGACTTGGCGGTCTCGTAGGTCGATTCCAGAGCCTTCTGGGTCTCCTCGGCGCCGGTCTTCAGCTTGGCGTAGGCCTCTTTCGACTGCTCAACGCCCTTTTCGGCGAAGGCACGGATCTGGTCGGTGGCCTTCGAAGCGTCGAAGCTCGGGAATTCAACGTTTTCGATCGTTTCAGCGGTCTTGGTCCTGGACATTTTCCATCCTTTTCAGCGGCAGCGGCTTTGACAAAATGCCGTCTCGTTCATCTATCATGGCAATATAAAGGCAAATTTTGTGCGTTGCAACATGTTTGTTGCATCGCACCATAAAATATTTGGTTCGCAGCGTTAACCACGCGCCTAGAGATTCCGCTGGTTGCACGCTATGACTTGTGGACCTTCGCGCCGTCGGCTTTTATTAACAAAGCGTTAACCGCAAATTGCCCGCTCTGTGAGGGTCGCCAAGCGCATGCCGGCTGAAAACTACTCCTTCCTTGACGTCGCCGTGCTCGACGCCGTCCGCCTGCGCTTCGCCGCAGGCGACGCGATCGCCATTCTGTCGGCAGATCTCGAGCAGGTGATCTGGGCCAACGGGCCCGGCGCGGCGGTATTCGGCTATCCGGACATCGGCGCTATCATCGGCGCCTCGGCAGGGTTGCCGCTGATCGCCCGGCGCCAGATCATGGCAACCAGCGGTTTTCCGCAGATCGGCCGCGACCGTGCCATCACGGTCCGGCTGGCGACCGGCCTGACCAGCCGTGCCGTCGGTTTCCTGGCCAGCGCGGTGACCATGCCCGATGGCGAGGAAGCAATCATGCTGGCGCTGCAGGCGGCGCAGACCGGCTCGCGAAGCGCCGCCGAGATCGCCGACCGCGCCATCGGTGGCTTTACGGAAGACGGCCACTACATCGCCTTTGTCGATGCCAAGGGCAATATCGACGCCGCATCGCACGGCTTTTCGGCGCTCGGCATCCGGCCTGAGACGCTGGCCGCACTTGTCGCCGATGTGGCGAACGAGAGCGACCGCATCGTCAAGCGCCTGGTTCCGGGTGGGTCCAGCTCCTATCCCGCGGGCCTTGCCCGGCTGACGGAAGAGCGGCACCTGCTGGTGGTGATCGACGAGGACCGGCTTGACGGCGAGGCCCCCGATGGCGAGCGCGCCGGCGGGGAAACCGAGGCGGCAGCGGCACTGAGCGGTGGCGATCTTCCCCAGCCAACGGACCAGGACAACGAGCAGCCAATCGCCAGCACCGGCGCGGCGGAGATCGACCTTGCAGCGATGGAAGGCACCTCGGCATCGGCCGAGCACGAACCTGCCGACGCGGCCGACGATCACCGCACGGTTGGCGAAGCGCCGACGCAGCATGACCATTGGTACTTCAATGCCGGCGACGACGCGCAGGTCCCGCCCGGGGCAGCTGCGTCCGGCAAAGTCGAGACCAGCCCGGACGCTTCGCAGGCCGGCGCGGATACTTCGCCGGAAAGCGCCGCAAAGGCCACCAAAGCCGCCTCGCCGGCCGAACACCGCGCTTCGGCGATCGATCGCACCGCCGCGCCCATGCGTTTCGTCTGGCGTACCGACGCGGAGGGCCATTTCAGCGCCCTGTCGCCGGAATTTGCCGAGCTCGTCGGCAAGCCTGCCGCCGACGTGATCGGCCGCCGCTTCGAGGATGTTTCGGCCGCCTATGGCCTCGATGCTTCTGGCGAGATTGCCGGCCTGCTCGAACGGCGCGACACCTGGTCCGGCCGCTCCGTGCTGTGGCCGGTCGCCGGCACCGATCTGAAGATACCCGTCGATCTGGCGGCGCTCCCGGTTTACAGCCGCAGCCGCGTTTTCGAAGGTTTTCGCGGTTTCGGCGTGGCCAGGAGCGGCGATGCGGTGGTCGATCCGGATGCCGTCGGCATGGCCCTTGTCGCCGAGGAGAAACCTGCCGTGACCATCGGGCCGAAAGCCGTCGAACCTCTCCCCGAGACACCTAAACCCGCCGATCCGTTCAGGGGCGAAGTGCCGGCATTGACCATCGTGCCAAAACCCGAGCGGCGCTTTGCCGACAAGGTGATCCGGCTGGCCGAGCACCGGCAGCCGGCCAACGACAAGGGCCTGTCGACGCTGGAACGCAGCGCGTTTCGCGAGATTGGCGAGCGTCTCAAGAAGGACAGCACCCCGGCCGAAGAACAGCCCAGCGCCGGAAAGCAGAAGCCGGTTGAGAAAGTCGAGGCAGCCGGCAAGGCCGACGAGCCAAAGCTGAAAGAAGCCGGCCCGACGGACAAGGGTGAGATGCCGGAACCAGGTCCGGAAAGCGAGGCGGCTGCCGCCGAACCGCCCGAGGCCGATGCCGAGGACCAGAAGGACCTCGCCCGGCTCGACGGCGAGCAGCCGGATGAGGCGGTAGCAGAGGCGCAAGCCGGCGAACCCGTCACACGCCCTGTTTCCGGATCGCTGCTCGACTATGCCGATCGCGAACCCAGCGATGAAGCGCAGGAAGGCGTTGAGCCCAGCACGAACCGTCGAACGATCGTCGCCGAAGCGCCGCGGGATGGCGACGACGATAGCATGACGGCCGAAGATTTCCGTGACGCCGAGGATAGCGAGGATTGGTCCGAGGACAGCGCAGCCGCAGCCGACGCTGCCGGCCAGGTGCCGCCTGTCGAGCGGCCGCAGGCACCACCGCTCAAACTCGACGGCTTCGTGCCGTCGGCCTTTGCCGGAGAGGACAACAAGGGGCCGGATACCTCGATCCTCGGCAAGCTGCCAGTGCCGGTGCTTATCCATTCCGGCGATCAACTGCACTACGCGAACGACGAATTGCTCGGCTTGACCGGCTATGCGACGCTCAATGCCCTGGACGAGGCCGGCGGGCTCGGCGCGCTGTTTGCCGATCCTTATGCGGACGACGGCAGTTCCGACGGCGGCGACCGCGCTCTGCGGCTGAAAACGCGCGAAGGTCAGGAGTTTCCGATCGATGCGATTTTACGCTCCGTGCCCTGGGGAAACGGCAAGGCGCTGATGCTGGTCGTACGCCGTTCCGGCGACGACGAAGCAGCAGCCATTCCACATGGCGCCGCCGAAGACCAAACGCAGCCGGATGTTTCCGAGCTCAAGGCACGCATTGCCGAAATGCGCACCATCATCGACACCGCCACCGACGGCGTCGTGCTGATCGGCCGTAACGGAACGATCCGTTCAATTAGCCGTCCGGCGGAAGCGCTGTTCGGCTTCGACAGCGACGAGGTGACCGGCAAACCGTTCGTCTCGCTGTTTGCGATCGAAAGCCAGCGCGCGGCGCGTGACTATCTCGAGGGGTTGTCGGAGCCCGGCGTCGCAAGCGTGATGAACGATGGCCGCGAGGTGATCGGGCGCGAGGCGCAGGGGCGTTTCATTCCGCTGTTCATGACCATCGGCAGGCTGCCCAACGACAGCGGCTTCTGTGCGGTGGTGCGCGATATCACCCAGTGGAAGCGGGCCGAAGAGGACTTGACCCAGGCGCGCGCGGTCGCCGAACGCGCCTCGTCGCAGAAGACCGATTTTCTGGCCCGCATCAGCCACGAGATCCGCACGCCGCTCAACGCCATAATCGGCTTTTCCGAGCTGATGGTCGACGAGAAATTCGGGCCGGTGGCCAATGACCGCTATCGCGACTATCTGCGCGATATCAACCGTTCGGGCAACCACGTGCTCGATCTGGTCAACGACCTGCTCGACATTTCGAAAATCGAGGCCGGCCAGCAGGAGATGGCCTATGAGGCGGTGTCGCTTAACGACACGCTGGCCGAAACCGTGGCGATGATGCAGCCGCAAGCCAACCGGGAACGCGTCATCATCCGCTCCAGCTTCGCCTCGCGGCTGCCGGAAGTGGTGGCCGATCTGCGCAGCGTGCGGCAGATCGCGCTCAACATCCTGTCGAACGCCGTCCGCTACACGCAGGCTGGCGGCCAGGTGATCGTGTCGACGGCTTACGAGATCTCCGGCGATGTCGTCATGCGCGTGCGCGATACCGGCATCGGCATGAGCCAGTCCGAGATCGAGCAGGCGCTGAAGCCGTTCAAGCAGATCAATGCGCTGAAGCGCGGCCGTGGCGACGGCACGGGTCTTGGGCTGCCGCTGACCAAGGCGATGGTCGAAGCGAACCGGGCCCGGTTCACCATCAACTCGACGCCCGGCGAGGGAACCCTGGTCGAAGTCGCCTTTCCCTCGACCCGCGTGCTCGCCGGTTAGCTATGGTTGCGCAAAGAAAAAAGGCGTCCAACAGGACGCCTTGAATGATAGGATTGCTGTCACAACGGGGCTTGAGCGAATCAGATCCTCTCGGGGCTAAGAGGAACGGGATTTCTCCCTCAAGTTACGCACGACTATTGATGCCGGGCCTTAACAAATCCTTACCGGCACGCCGGAAAATTTACCAATGTGTACCACTCATGAAATCTAGGTAAATTCCGAAGAGATAATTTGTTAACGATACCTGAGACCTCAAAACGGCTCCCACCTTGGATCCCGGGGTCAGTCGGCAAGCTGCGGCAGGTTGCGGAACAGCTCGAGCGCTTCGGGATTGGCGAGCGCTTCCTTGTTCTTGATGGCGCGGCCGTGCACCATGTCGCGTACCGCGAGCTCGGTGATCTTGCCCGATTTGGTTCGCGGAATATCGCTGACGGCGACGATCTTGGCCGGCACGTGGCGCGGGCTCGCCCCGGTGCGGATTTTCGCGCGGATGCGTTTTTCCAGCTCGGCATCGAGCTCAACGCCGGCCGCCAGCCGCACGAACAGTACGACGCGCACGTCATTGTCGAAATCCTGGCCGATGCACAGCGCTTCGAGGATTTCCGGCATCTGCTCGACCTGATTGTAGATCTCCGCCGTGCCGATCCTGACACCGCCCGGATTGAGCGTGGCGTCGGAACGGCCATGGATGATCAGGCCGCCATGGACGGTCCATTCGGCGAAATCGCCGTGGCACCAGACATCGTCGAAACGTTCGAAATAGGCGGCTTTGTATTTCCTGCCGTCAGGGTCGTTCCAGAAGCCGATCGGCATTGCCGGAAACGCCTTGGTGCAGACGAGCTCGCCCTTCTCCTGGCGGAGCGGGCGGCCGTCATCGTCCCAGACATCGACGGCAAGGCCGAGCCCGGGCCCTTGGATCTCGCCGGTCCATACCGGTTCGATCGGCACGCCGAGCACGAAGCAGGAGACGATATCGGTGCCGCCGGAAATCGAAGCCAGATGCACGTCCTTCTTGATGCCTTCGTAGACGAAGCGGAAATCTTCCGGCGATAGCGGCGAGCCGGTCGATGAGATGGTGCGCACGCTGGAAAGATCATGCGTGCGGATCGGCTTCAGGCCGGCCTTGCGCACGGAATCGATAAATTTGGCCGAGGTGCCGAAATAGGTCATCTTTTCGGCATCGGCGAAGTCGAACAGCACATTGCCGTCCGGGTAGAACGGCGAGCCGTCGTAGAGCAGCAAGGTGGCGCCCGATGCCAGGCCCGACACCAGCCAGTTCCACATCATCCAGCCGCAGGTGGTGAAGTAGAAGAAGCGGTCGCCGTCGAGCAGGCCGGCATGCAGCCGTTCTTCCTTGACGTGCTGGATCAGCGTTCCGCCGGCCGAATGGACAATGCATTTGGGAATGCCGGTCGTGCCCGATGAAAACAGGATGTACAGCGAATGCGAAAACGGCAGCCTTTCGTAGGCGACAGGCCCTGCGGCAAAGGGTGACAGCGCCTCTTCCAGCGCAGCCGCCTTGCCGATGGTCGCGGCGACGTCGAGCGAGGTGCCGAGATAGTCGACAATGAGGACTTTGCGGACGGTGGCGAGCTTGCCCGCCACGGCCGCGATCTTGTCGGCGACTTCGATCGCCTTGCCATTGTACCAGTAGCCGTCCGGCGCGATGAACACGACAGGCTCGATCTGGCCGAACCGGTCGAGAACCCCCTGCTCGCCGAAATCTGGGGAGCAGGACGACCAGACCGCGCCGATCGACGCGGCCGCCAGCATCGCAGCAACGGTCTCCGGCATGTTGGGCATCATCGCGGCGATGCGGTCGCCCTTCTTCACCTTGAGCGACAGGAAAAGCTGCTGCAGCCGCGAGGTCAGCGCATGCAGCTCGTTCCAGGACAGCCGCCGCTCGACCTTGTCCTCGCCGCGAAAGACGATTGCGTCACCAAGCCCGGTTTTCTTGAGGAGATTCTCGGCGAAGTTCAGCTTCGCCTCAGGAAAGAAGGTCGCGCCGGGCATCTTGTCGCCATCGACCAGCACGCGTTCGCCCTTGTCGCCGACGATGCCACAAAAGTCCCAGACCAGGCTCCAGAAGGTCTCGCGGTGATCGATCGACCAGCGATGCAGGTCGGTATAGGAGGAGAAAGCCTCGCCGGCTATGCTCGCCGCGGCGTTCATGAAGGCGGTCATCGGCGCTGCGTCGATCTGCTCTTGCGTCGGGATCCAGAGCGGTGCGTCGTCAGCCATCATTGTTCCTCCTTAAAGCACGTCACGTTTGAAGAGATTCACGCGACGCGCTTTAAACTTTTGTCTTTATGCATGTCGTTTATCCCAAAACCGCTGCGCACTTTTGGGCGACATGCATTGGCATCGCTTATGCATATCGCGATGCAGCAGAGCAAGATTTTGTTGGACCGCGCCGGTCAGGGTGTGCGCAAATGCCATCGCCGGGCCATAAAGACTTGAAATGCGTCAGCCGTCGGTTACACCCGTCGGGCGATTTTGTCGGAATGGAAGCATACGGGGCGATATGCCATCACCTTTGATCCGACGCGGTATATGGGCGATCGGCGCAGCCGTCATCGTCATCGCGCTGGTTGTCGCAGCCTTGCCGTTGATCGCCTCGACCCGCATCGTACGCGACCGTATCGCGTGGGAAATGAGCGCGTGGAGCGGTTTCCGGGTCACCATCGACGGCGCGCCGCGCATCGAGGTCTGGCCGAATTTCCGGGCGATCCTGAGCGACGTGACGCTGTCGCAATGGACGGAGACGGATGCGCCGCCCGTGGTCGAGGCCGAACGGGTCGAGGTCGACCTCTCGGCCATGGCGGCGCTGCGTGGCGATGTGATGTTTTCGACGGCGCGGCTGGTACGACCGACGATCCGGGTTCAGCGTACCGCGAGCGGGTTTTTCCTGCCTGCGATTCCCAGCGGCGGGCGCATTACGCGTTCGATCGATGCTGCCCGCGCGGTGGTCAACACAAATCCCGCCAAGCCGGATCTCGGCAAGCTGCCGACAGATCCGTTCGGCACAGTCGAGTTCAGGGACGGCCGCGTAGTGGCTGCCATCGGCGGCAAGGACCAGGAGATATTGAGCAGCCTGAGCGGCCAGGCGAACTGGGCCGCGATGAACAGCAATGCGACGCTGTCGGCGACCGGGATATGGCGCGGCGAAAGTGTTGCCATCGACGCCGCATCGCCGAGCCCGCTCGTGCTGTTTGGTGGCGGTACAGCACCGGCCACATTTTCCTTCAAGGCGGCACCGGCCAGTTTTTCGTTCGACGGCCGCGCCAGCATGTCGGAGAACGGCTATTTCGACGGCCAGGCAAAATTCGCCGCACCTTCGCTCCGACGCGTGCTCGAATGGTCGCAGGCCGGCATCGCGCCCGGTGCCGCAATCGGCTCGATCTCGGTTTCAAGCAAGATCACGGCGACGGCCGGGCGCGTCAAATTTGAAAACACGGCCCTGACCCTCGACAACAACCCGGGAATGGGTGCGCTGGACTTCACCTATGGTGAGGCACTGCCGGTGATCTCCGGCACACTTGCCTTCGATACGCTCGACCTCAGATCATTTCTCTCCGCCTTTACGCCGGTACCATCCGCCGGCGGCACCGGCCCGGGCGAAATCGACACAAGCTTCGCCGACCGGATCAATCTCGATCTCAGGCTGTCGGCGGCGCATGCCACCGCCGGCGCCATCCAGCTTGCCGACGTCGCTGCCACTGCCCAGGTCAAGAACGGCCTTGCCGCCTTCGACATCTCGGATGCATCCGCCTTTGGCGGCAACGTCCAGAGCAGCGTCCGTTTCGACCGCAAGCCCGCCGGCACGGAAGTCGAGATCCGGCTGCTTGCTTCCGATATCGACGGCGGCGCTTTCGGCACCGCGGCCGGGATGACGCGGCTGGTGCCGATCGGCACTGGAACCGTTTCGGTCATCCTCAAGGGGCCTGGCAGAACCTGGGACTCGATTTTCGAAAACGCCAATGGCTCGCTGTCCGCGACGTTCGGCGCGGGTGCGCTGAGCCGGCTTAACCTGCCGGCGTTCCTCAAGCACACCGAACAGGGCGGATTCTTCGCGCTGGACGACGTCTCGGACGGAACGCTGCCGATCGACGGGGCCGAGCTCAAGGCGAGCATTTCGAACGGCGTGGCGCGCATCGACAAGGCCGAGGTGAATTCCGCGCAATACAAGATCTGGCTTTCCGGCATCGCATCCTATGCCGGACGCGGGCTGGCGCTGTCCGGCGGCATCGTCCAGCCGAGCCAAGCTGCCACGCAGACGAACGGCCAGGCGCCCAAGCAGTCGTCGTTCTTCGTCGGCGGCACGTGGAGCACGCCGTTCATCTCGCCGATAAGCCGCGGCGTTTCGGGAGAGTAGCGAGCCTTCAACCTCGCTGCGCCGCCTGCTCGTCGCGCTGGCGCTGCACCTCGCGGCGTTTGTTTGCGAGCGAAGCGATGATCACGCCAACTGCGACGACCGCGATCAGGATGGTGCACGCTGCGTTGATTTCCGGCGTCACGCCAAGGCGGACCTGGCTGTAGATCTTCATCGGCAGCGTCGTGGCGCCGGGTCCCGAGGTGAAGCTGGCAATAACCAAATCATCGAGCGACAGCGTGAAGGCCAGCATCCAGCCGGAGACGATCGCCGGCATGATAACCGGCAGCGTGATCTGGAAGAAGGTCTTCACCGGTGGCGCACCGAGATCCATCGCGGCCTCTTCCAGCGAACGATCGAAAGTGATCAGGCGCGACTGAACCACCACCGCCACGAAGCACATGGTAAGCGTGGTGTGGGCAAGCGTCACCGTCAGAAAGCCGCGGTCGAGGCCGACGGCGACGAAGAGCAGCAATAGCGACAGGCCGGTGATGACTTCCGGCATGACCAGCGGCGCAAACACCATGCCCGAAAACAGCAGCCGGCCGCGAAAGCGCGTGTAGCGTGTCAAGGTGAGCGCCGCCAGCGTGCCGAGCACGGTCGCCACCGTGGCCGAGATGACGCCGACGCGGGCCGTCACCCAGGTGGCGTCCATCAGACCCCGATTGTGGAACAGCGACACATACCATTTCGTCGAAAAGCCGCCCCAGACGGTGACCAGCTTCGACTCGTTGAAAGAGAACACAACGAGCAGGACGATCGGCAGGTAAAGAAAGGCAAAGCCGAGCACGATCGAAGTGATGTTGAAGCGGCTCCAGGTCGCATTCATTGGTCCTGCTCCTGGGCGCGCGCCTGGGCTCGCTGGAAGAGCATGATCGGCACGATCAGCAGCAGCAGCAAGATGACGGCAACCGCGGACGACACTGGCCAGTCGCGGTTGGCGAAGAACTCGTTCCACAGCGTCCTGCCGATCATCAGCGTCTGCGAGCCGCCGAGCAGGTCGGGGATGACGAACTCGCCGACAGCAGGAATGAACACCAGGAGGCAGCCGGCGATGACGCCGGGCAGCGACAGCGGAAAGGTGATCTTCCAGAAGGCGCTGGTCGGCGGGCAGCCGAGATCCTTGGCCGCCTCGATCAGAGAATGGTCCATTTTCTCCAAGGACGAATAGAGCGGCAGCACCATGAACGGCAGATAGGAGTAAACGATGCCGATGAAGATCGCCGTATAGGTGTTGAGGATGATCAGCGGCTGGCTGATGATGCCGGTGGCGAGCAGCAGCTGGTTGAGCAGGCCCTCGGGCTTGAGGATGCCAATCCAGGCGTAGACACGGATCAGGAACGAGGTCCAGAACGGCAGGATCACCAGCATCAACAAGGTCGGGCGAATCGTCGCCGGGGCGCGCGCCATGCCATAGGCTATGGGATAGCCAACCAGCAATGTCAGGACCGTCGAGATGGCGGCGACGATGACGCTCGTCACATAGGCATTGAAATACAGCGCGTCCTGCGTCAGCCAGGTATAGTTGTCGAAATTCAGTGCGCCGAATTCTGAAATAAACCCGGAAATGCCGCTGCGGAAATCAAGCACCGGCGTGTAGGGCGGCATGGCGATCGCAGTCTGCGACAGCGAAATCTTGAAGACGATGATGAAAGGGACGAGAAAGAAGAACAGCAGCCAGAGGTAGGGGACGATGATGACGAGCCGGCTAACGAAGGCCGCTCCCAGCCTGACCAAGGCGGATTTGCCGGCAGCGCTTGCCGGAGAGCTTGTTGCGGCGGTGACAGCGGACATGATCAGCTCCTACCGCGTCAGGACGACGCCGGCGTCGGGGCGGAAAGAGACCCAGGCGCGGTCGTTCCAGGTCAGCGGGTCCTCGGTGAGGCGTGCCGCGTTCATGGTGCTCGCCCGCACCACCTGACCGTCATCCAGCCTGACGTGATAGACGGTCATGTCGCCGAGATAGGCTATGTCGTAGACCTCGCCCTCGATGGCGTTGACGGCACCGGCCGGTTTCGTCGAAGACACCTTGATCTTCTCCGGCCTGATGGCGAAGGTGACGGATGTTCCGGCGGTCGCACTGCCGGCATTTTCGGTGCGGATGGTGATGCCGTTGCCGGCGTCGATGCTTGCGCTGCCGGCCTCGCCAGCCGCGATCCTGCCGTCGAACATATTCACGTTGCCGACGAAGCCGGCGACGAAGCGCGAGCCCGGCGCCTCGTAGACCTCGGCCGGCGTCGCCACCTGCATCACCTCGCCCTTGTCGATGATGGCGATGCGGTCGGCCATCGTCATCGCCTCTTCCTGATCATGGGTGACGACGACGAAGGTGAGGCCGAGGTTCTGCTGCAGGTCCATCAGCTCGAACTGGGTTTCCTCGCGCAGCTTCTTGTCCAGCGCACCAAGCGGCTCGTCGAGCAGCAGGACTTTCGGCCGCTTGGCCACCGAGCGCGCGAGCGCGACGCGCTGGCGCTGGCCACCCGACAATTGGTGCGGTTTGCGCTTGGCGAACTGCTCGAGCTTGACCAGTTTCAGCATCTCGGCGACGCGCTTGTCGATGTCGGCCTTGGCCATGCCTTCCTGCTTGAGGCCGAAGGCGATGTTGTTCTCAACCGTCATGTGCGGAAACAAGGCGTAGGACTGGAACATCATGTTGACCGGCCGCCGGTAGGGCGGAATGCCGCGCAGATCCTGGCCATCGAGCAGGATGCGGCCGGCGGTCGGCTCCTCGAAGCCGGCAAGCATCCTAAGCAGCGTCGATTTCCCGCAGCCTGAGGCCCCGAGCAAGGCAAAGAATTCGCGTTCGAAAATGGTCAGCGACAGGTTGTTGACCGCTGTGAACTCACCGAATTTCTTGGTGACGTTGTCGAACTGGATGTATGGCTTGGCGTTCGGATCGTTCCATGGCGCAAAATCCCTGCGGATGCTGCCAAGCGATTTCATGTCCCACTCCGTCCTGCTGCTTGCCCCATGAGAAAGCGGCCCCGGCAACGGCTGCCGGGGCCTGGTCAGATTGCTATTGGCCGGTGACGATCTTGGTCCAGGTGCGGGTGATGTTGCGCTGGGTCTTGGGATCGTAAGGCGATACGGTGTAGAGCTTCTGCAACGTGGCTGCATCCGGATAGATCGCCGGATCTTCCAGGATCGCCTTGTCGATGAACTGCTGCGAAGCCTTGTTGCCGTTGGCGTACAGAACGGCATTTGATGATTTGGCGATCACTTCCGGCTTCATCATGTAGTTGACGAATTCGTGTGCCTCGGCGACGTGCGGTGCATCGGCCGGGATCGCCATCTGATCAAACCATATCTGTGCCCCTTCCTTCGGCACGGAGTAGCCGATCTCGACGCCCTGCTTGGCTTCATCGGCGCGATCGCGCGCCTGGAAGATGTCGCCCGAGAAGCCGACCGCCACGCAGATGTCGCCGTTGGCCAGGGCATTGATGTATTCGGAAGAGTGGAACTTGCGGATATAGGGCCGGACCTTGAGCAGAGCCTCCTCGGCCTTGGCGATATCGTTGGCAGACGTGCTGTTCGGGTCAAGACCGAGATATTTCAGTGCCGCCGGTATCATGTCCGCCGGCGAGTCCAGCACATAGACGCCGCAGTCCTTCAATTTGGCCAGGCTTTCGGGATTGAAGAACACGTCCCAGCTGTCGATCTTGTCGGAGCCGAGCGCCGCCTGCACTTTCTTGATGTTGTAGCCGATGCCGACCGTTCCCCACATATAGTTGACCGAATATTCGTTGCCTGGGTCGTATTCATTGGTCCGTTCCGAAATAACATCCCACATGTTGGAAATATTCGGCAGTTTCGATTTGTCGAGCTTCTGGAACACACCCGCCTGGATCTGGCGTGCAAGGAAATTGCCGCTGGGCACGACGACATCGTAGCCGCTGCCGCCGGCGAGCAGTTTCGTTTCCAGGATCTCGTTGGAATCGAAAGTGTCGTAGACGACCTTGATGCCGGTTTCCTTGGTGAAGTCGTCGATGATCGAACTGTCGATATAGTCCGACCAGTTGAAGACGTTGACGACACGGTCCTCGGCATGCGCGCCCAAGGTAAAAACTGCCAGAAACGCCGAAGTCGCCGAAAGCCAGAGCGCTTTGCGGATCATGCTATTCTCCTTTGATGAGTGTTCCGTCGCCAGCTCGTCGCGGCGTCCGCGCGGCTGGGCATTTGCTTCAAGGTATTGGGCTTGCAGGCAGGCGACAAGCGCGAATTGCCGGCGCCATTATCGTTCGGCGGCGAGCCGACAGCGAAGACCTGGCGTGGCGTTGGTGGTGTTCCGACGCCGTCGGAAGCTTTCGCTACGGCGCGGGCAGGGAGACGACGATATTGTCCGGCCTCGATGCGGCCGGCATGGAGACTTGGCAAGATACGCCTGTCTTGTTGTTGCCGTGATCGCAGCCTGCCCGCGCGGCTGCGACGTTGTCAATGGTTCATCTCGCTTTGACGCGCGCACTGCATTAATTAGGTGACGGCACACCGGTGACGCCCGCTCGCGCGGGCCGCGTCTGACGCTTGAACTCGAGCCCGATATGGACGAGCAGCGCGGTGACCACGACCGCACCGCCGACGATGGTGCGCGCCGACGGCACCTCGGAATGGATGAGCCAGACCCAGATCGGGCCAAGGATAGGTTCGAACGTGCCGAGCAGCGCGGCGACGGCGGCCGGAACAAGCCGGGCTCCGGTGGCGAAGAAGGCGAGACCAAGTCCCAGATTGATCACGCCAAAGGCAAAGAGGAAGCCCATATCATGGCTGGAGACGCCCAGCGCCGACGCCTGCGATGCCGCAAAGGCGGCCGCCAGCATCGTGCCGAGGCAGGTCGCCGGCGTCATGCGCACATGGGCAAAGCGGCGCGTGATGACGGTGGCGATCGAGAACATGACAGCGATGAGCAGCGCCAGCCCGTCGCCGATCGGCGACACCGCGCCATCGAGCGATTCCGACACCATGATGGCGACGCCGACAATGACGGCGGCGATCGCCACCCAGGTCGCCACCGCCACCCGTTCGCGAAACAGCGCCCAGGCAAACAGCGCCGCCAGAAGCGGCACGCCGGCCTGCATCAACAGGATGTTGGCGACGGTGGTATAGGCAAGCGCCACGACGAAAGAGGTCGACGCCGTGGCGAAGCAGAACGCCACCGCAAGGCCGGCCAGGCCCATGCCGCGAAACAGCTTCAGCGTGCCACGCCAGCCGTCGCGCCAGACCATGAAGCAGAGCAGGAAGGCGGCGGCCCAGACCGAGCGCCAGAACACCACCGTCCAGCTGTCGGCGTTGTCGATGAAGCGCGCAATGCTGCCGCCGAAGCTCCACATCAACGCCGACAGGAATACCAGCAGGAAGCCGACGCGTTCCCCTTGCGGCGACACGATCGGCGAAGCGGCAACCGGAGATGATGCGGTATCGGTCATGGGTACGACTGTCGGCGAATTCGGAGCAGCACGATGTGCAATGGACGACAGAGACGTGCCTAATTCGCGTAACGCAAAGCAGAAGGCCGGGCGTGATCCAGTTCGATGTTCCCTTTGGCGCACTGATGACGGCGCCTCGCCCCTCGCCCGGCGATGATCCGAGGCGACCTGTCGATGATGCGTTACGAGGTGCTCTTGTTGCCGCGGATAAAACGCCAGAGACCGGCCAGCGGAATCAGCAGGAGCAGGCCAAACTTTTTCAGCGCGATCAGCGCCACGACCAGAAAACCTGCTTTCGCCGCCAGCTTGCCGGCAATCAGGCCACCGACGCCAATCGCCGCAACCGTATCGACGCCCGGCACGAAATCGGCGTATGTCTTGCCGGTATTGAAGTCCGCGAGGCCAAGCACTTCATCCAGGCTTTGCCTTATCTCCGGCAATTGTTCCACCGTCGCGATATAGCTCATCACGAAGACGCCCTCCCTGCCAAGGAAACGGACGTCGTAGTTGAGCGTATGGGCGGCATCGTTGCCAAATTGCAGCTCCTTGGCCCAGTGCAGGCGCTTGTGGGCCGCGTCATAAACCGGCGGCGACGCCCAGCCGATCAGCGTAATGGGCGCATAGCCATCCTTTACCCTCTGATCGTTGCCGGACAGAGTGTCTGACTGCATGTTGCGCAGCAGTTCATTGTAATCGATGGACGCGGCGTCGCTGTCGTCGACGTAACCGATCTTTTCCCAGCGCAGCTCTATCCCCCAATTGTTGTCGGCAATGGGATCATGGGAGACTGGAAAGATCATGCCGAGGGCATCGGAACCAGAGTCGGGCGGATTGCCCCAGGCTTCGGTGAGTACGGAGAGCGTGTCTTTCTTGTCCAGAAAATAGAACTTGTCCTTGAGGTCGAGATGGATGCCTTCGGCAAGATTTATCGCGCCGGTCTTCGGATCGATCTTGTCCAGGAACGCCTTGCCGGCATCATTATAGTGTTGATAGGAATTGAAGAAATCCGAGGACTTTTCAGCCAAAGCGGGATCGGCGGAAAACGCGAGCGCCAAGCCAAGCCAAAAAACTGTCCTGCCCATCATTGATCCCCCGACCGTTGCGCAGTTCTTTTTTTTGATACCGTACCCGTCAATGCTGAATCAATATTCGGCTGAATCAATATTTTGGCTGAACCAATATTTTGGCCGGCAACCGCGAACCAGCTTACTGGTTGCCGCCGCAGGAACAGATGAGGTCCTTTGGTCGAAGATTCAGCCGCAATATTGCTGGAGCCGAATCACTGGAAATCGAACGCCGACAGTCCCGTGACCATCTCGTCGAGGCCGAGCGGACGTGTAACGGGTGGCTCGGCGCGGGCGAGGCAGCCGATGCGTTCGCACAGCCGGCAGGCAGGGCCGACCGGCGTCGCCAGCGCAGCGGCGCTCTGTCCGGTCTTGCCGATCGCGGCCGGCCCCGGCAATGCCGCTCCATAGACGACCTCGTCGCGAAAACCGATGTCGCAGCCGAGCAGCAGCGCCGTGCGCCGCGGTCGCTCGGCAAACGAGCCCTGCGGCCCTTCGAGCGTGCGGGCAATGCAGAGAAACGCCGCGCCGTCGGGCATTTCCACTGCCTCGACCAGGATCTGGCCGGGCTGGGCGAAGGCGGCATGGACCGGCAGCCTCGGACAGCCGCCGCCGAAGCGGCTTTGCGGAAAGCCGTGGCTGCCCGCCTTGCGGAACCGATTGCCGGCACTGTCGACCTCGAGCATGAAGAACGGCACACCTGACGCACCCGGCCGCTGCAGCGTGGCCAGCCGGTTCGCCGCCTGCTCGAAGGAAACGCCGAAGCGCGACCGCAACATGTCTATATCGTAGCGGGTGCGGACCGCAGCGGCGTGAAAAGGCTGATAGGGCATCATCAGAGCGTGCGCGGCATAGCGGCCGAGCTCGAAACGCGCCAGCCGGCGGGCTTCGTCCGTGGTCAGCTTCAGCGCCTGGATCTCGGCGGCGACAGCGACGCTCATGCGGATCAGGCAGGCCTCCATAGCCACCTCGCGCAGCTGATCGAATGGCGACAGCCGCTCGGACAGGAACAGGCGTTGCGAGTGACGGTCATAGCGACGGCGCCAGTTGGGCATGGTGGCGACCGGCAGTACCTTGACGACGATGCCGAATTCACGCCGCAGCCAAGCCTTCAACGCACTGAACAGATCGTCGCCAGGATCGAGCACCGACGTGAATGCCTCGGCTTCCTCTTCGAGCGCGGCAAAATGGTTCGGCCGGCGTTCGAAAATCTCATGCACCTCGTCGATCGGCAGCCGGGCACCGGAGAGTGCGGTCGCCTTGCCCTCACGCGCGAGCAGCTCGTTGAGATCCGATAATCGCTTGGCCTGCTCGCGATAGGCGCGAAACAGTTTTATGACAGCGGCGGAAGCGTTGGGCGCCGCCTCGGCAAGCTCGATGAGTTCCTGGTCGCCCGGCAGTTCGCCGGCCAGCAGCGGATCTGAAAACACTTCCTTCAAATCGGCGACCGACCCCCTCGCCTCGCCCTGCAATTCATGTGGGTCGACCTTGTAGACGGTTGCCAGCCTCAGGATCAGTTGCACCGTCAGCGGCCGCTGGTTGCGCTCGATGAGATTGAGATAGGACGGCGAGATGCCGAGCCCTTCGGCCATCGCCGTCTGGGTCAGCCCCTTGGCGTTGCGGATGCGACGAATGCGCGGCCCGGCAAAGATTTTGTGGTCGGCCAATCGACTGCCCTTGACAGAAATTTACATCCGCCAATGGCATGGCGGCCTTTACAATCATGACAGATTTACAGCTCTCATCAGTCAAACACAACACAGGTTTTCCCTTATTTTATGACTGATCAGGAGGTTTACCTCGCTTGCGTCGTGCCGACGTGTAAATGATGTCACATATGGCGCACATATTTTCCCTCTGCAACGCCTTCCTAAACCGGCATCAAAACCGCCTGGAGTGATCAATGACCGACTTTTACAACCTCGTCCCCTCGGCGCCGCAAGGCCGCTTTGATGACATCGAAAGGCCCTATTCGCCGGACGACGTGAAGCGGCTGCGCGGCTCGGTGCAGATCCGGCAGAGCCTCGCCGAAATGGGGGCAAACCGGCTGTGGCAGCTCATCCATGAAGGGGATTTCGTCAACGCGCTGGGTGCCATGTCGGGCAACCAGGCGATGCAGCAGGTGCGGGCCGGGCTGAAAGCGATCTATCTGTCAGGATGGCAGGTCGCCGCTGATGCCAATACCGCTTCCTCCATGTACCCGGACCAGTCGCTTTATCCCGCAAATGCCGCGCCCGAACTGGTCAAGCGCATAAACCGCACCTTACAGCGCGCCGACCAGATCGAGACTTCGGAAGGCAACGGGCTGTCGGTCGACACCTGGTTCGCGCCGATCGTCGCCGACGCGGAAGCCGGCTTCGGCGGCCCGCTCAACGCCTTCGAGATCATGAAGGCGTTCATCGAGGCGGGTGCGGCCGGCGTCCATTACGAGGACCAGCTGGCTTCGGAGAAGAAATGCGGCCATCTCGGCGGCAAGGTACTGATCCCGACCGCCGCACACATCCGCAACCTCAACGCCGCGCGGCTTGCCGCCGACGTCATGGGCACGCCGACGCTGGTCGTGGCGCGCACCGACGCTGAAGCGGCAAAGCTCTTGATCTCCGACATCGACGAACGCGACCAGCCCTTCGTCGATTATGGCGCCGGCCGCACGGCGGAGGGCTTCTACCATGTCAGCAACGGCATCGAGCCCTGCATCGCCCGCGCCGTCGCCTATGCGCCCTATGCGGACCTGATCTGGTGCGAGACTTCCAAGCCCGATCTGGCGCAGGCCAGGACGTTTGCCGAAGGCGTGCGCAAGCATCATCCAGGCAAGCTGCTTGCCTATAATTGCTCGCCGTCTTTCAACTGGAAGAAGAATCTCGATGACGCGACGATTGCGAACTTCCAGAAGGAACTCGGCGCCATCGGTTACAAGTTCCAGTTCATTACGCTGGCCGGTTTCCACCAGCTCAACTTCGGCATGTTCGAGCTCGCCCGCGGCTACAAGGAGCGGCAGATGGCCGCCTATTCGGAACTGCAGGAGGCGGAATTCGCCGCAGAAGCCAATGGCTACACCGCCACCAAGCACCAGCGCGAGGTCGGCACCGGCTATTTCGACGCCGTCTCGATGGCGATCACCGGTGGCCAGTCTTCGACCACGGCCATGCGTGGATCGACCGAGCACGCCCAGTTCAGGCCGGCGGCGGAATAGCGGGGTAGCAGACAAACAGAGGGAACGCCCAAACGGGCATGGCAACACAACAGGCATGGCAACACAGGGAGAAGACCAATGGCTTCGATAAGCCGCGTCAAGGAACGGGCCGAAGAGCAGGCCACCAGCATGAATGTCGACCAGCAGGCAACCATCCGAATGCTGGCGAACGATCTGCACAGGCTCAATCAGTCGGTGATGAAGGCGGTCGAGGCCGGCGTCTCGGTCGAGCTGGTGCGCTCGGCACGACACCATGGCGGCGACGGCAACTGGGGCGATCTGCTGATCCCGGTCATCGTCACGCAACGGAGCCACGACTGATGAATTCTACCGCACCGCGCCTTTTTTGAGCGCATGTTATCGCACCCCGCACGCCGCGGCTTTGCCTAATCCGGCAGAGCCGCTAATGCAACGATTTCAATGACAAGATCAGGCTGCGCAAGCGCTGCAACGCCAATAACTTCCGAGGGCGGCGGGTTGTTGTAGCTGCAGTGCTTCGGGCAGTGCACCGCAAAGAATTCGTCCAAGACGTCCAGGCGGAAATTGGGAGAGCTCAGCACGCCGCCATCTGGAAATGGCTCCTTAACAAAGAAGGTCAGCCGGATGAGATGCTCGAGCGCACTGCCAAGCTCCTCCAGATCTGATTTGATATTGGTGAGAATTGCGCGCCACTGTGCCGCTGCATCGCCAATGGCGGCGCCGCCGCTTTTGCCGATCGGATCGTAGTCGTCGGCCGTCGCGGTGTTTCCGGAAAGGTAGACAAACCCCTTTGCGCCGGTAACGACCGTACCCTTTCCCCATGGCATCAACCGGCCATTTTTGAATTTCTTGTGAGTCACGAGTTCCATCGTCATCTCCCGTCGGTCAAAGAGACGTGCTTAGCCAACGAGGAAGGGTAGTCCGGCGAGGCGATACGACAAGCTGGCGACAGGCCTGACTCGCCTTCGTCCAACCTTACGTCAACCCGGCTGCGGCTGTGAGTTGGTGCGTTCGCGCTGCAAAGCCAAACTTAGCTGAGCCTGCCCGGTTGTGGTGGCAACTTCTTCTTCGGGCGGCGGCAAAGAAAAGCACTTAATTTTAATTTTAATGTTTCTTGCGATATTCTCCTGATACGCCATTTGAGCTTGACATGAGCAGTGATCTCACGCCAATTACCTCTCGAGTTTCAACCCTGCATTGAAACATTGAACAACGGCCTGCCCCGCCATGTGCCCAGCGAATCGCGATATCGAGACTGCAAAACAGCTGCCTTTTGTCAGCCGGGACATGGAGACGCGGATGCTCCCGGATTTCTCGCGGGTGCTGGTGGTCGGAAAATCACCGATCAACCGCGTCGTGGTTTCAAAAATCGTGGAGCGGTCCGGCCTCAAACCGATCTCGGAAACTCCCGAAACCGCGGCAAAGGCCTTGCACGCGCTGATTCCCGGGACTGTCGTTCTCGACGGCGGTGCGGAGAATGGGGACTGCGACGCCTTGCTGTCGGGTATCGATGCACTGCGAAGGGCGTCAGGCAGATCGCTTCCGTCGGTGATCCTGCTTTCAGTCAAGACCGGCACGCCGGAGAGCCTGGGCCTGTCCAGCGTCATCGATGCAGTGGTCGTCAAGCCGATCACCACCGAACGGCTGCAGCCGGTGATCGACCGGCTGATCGCAATTAGCCGCAATTGACGCCTACCGTGATGCCTCGGCTGCAGACCTGATCAATCAATCTCGCCGATACGCTCGATCAAGCCCGGCAGTTCACCGAGATTGGCTACCTGGCGAAAGCGTGGTGCCGAGACCGGCGCCTCGACATGTTCCAGCACCCAGGTCAGCTCATGCGGAACGTGGATGCCCCAACTGCCGGCTTCGATGGCCGGCACGACGTCCGATTTGAGCGAGTTGCCGACCATCATGCCCTTTTCCGGGCCGTCGCCGTGGCGGCTGAAGATGCGGCTATAGATGGCCGCGCTCTTGTCGCTGACGATCTCGACGGCATCAAACAGCTCGCCCAGCCCGGATTGCGCCAGCTTGCGTTCCTGGTCGAACAGGTCGCCCTTGGTGATCAGCACCAGGCGGTAGGCGCCGGCCAGCTTTTCCACGGTTTCGCGCGCATGCGGAAGCGGCTCGATCGGATGGTTGAGCATCTCGCGGCCCGCGGCGAGAATTTCGGCGATAGTCGAGGCCGGCACCTGGCCGTTGGTGACCTCGATCGCCGTCTCGATCATCGACAGCGTGAACCCCTTGATGCCGAAGCCGTAGACCGCGAGGTTGCGCTTCTCGGCCTCCAGCAATCTTGCTGAAATCCGGTCCTCCTCGGCGTGATCGGCGAGCAGTGCGGCAAAGCGCTTCTCGGTCACGCGGAAGAACTGTTCGTTCTGCCACAGCGTGTCATCGGCGTCGAAGCCGATCGTCGTCAGTTTGCGGCTGTGTTGCATGGGGACCATTAATTGCAGCGTTGCGGGAGGCCGACCCTAGACCAGGAGGCTTTTATCCGAAAGTCGTTGTGTTCCCCCGGTTATCGAGGCGCACGCCAGCCGGCTCCCCTTCCCTTTCGTCGTCGGCAACGGCTATACTCCACAATCTGCAACAAATCTGGTGATTGATGCCGCCTGCAAAAAAGGAAGTCCGTCCGTCGAGCCGCGGAGGACGCGCCCGCACGCCTGCCTTCGTGAAAAACCAACGTGGCGTCAAGAACTGGAAGGAAGTCAGCGCCTGGCTGGAATGGCGCGGCATCGAAGATATCGAATGCATCACACCCGACCAGGCCGGGGTTGCGCGCGGCAAGATGATGCCATCGAAGAAGTTCACCTCCAACACCTCGCTGGCGCTGCCTTCGGCGGTGTTCATGACAACGATTTCCGGCGGCTATCCGGAGGACGGCAACGGCTTCCACTATCCGGAGGACGACGGCGACCTCAAGCTGATGCCTGACCTCTCGACGCTGACGGTGGTGCCGTGGGAGGAGGACCCTACCGCGGCGGTTATCTGCGACCTCGTCCACCAGGACGGCCGCTCGGTCGAGTTCACGCCGCGCAACGTGCTGAAGCGCGTGCTTGCCGCCTATGACAAGCGTGGGCTGAGGCCGGTCGTGGCACCCGAGATCGAGTTCTACCTGGTGCGCAAGAACCCCGATCCGGACTATCCGCTGACCCCGCCGGTAGGTCGATCGGGACGGCCGATCGGCGGCGGCGCCGGCTATTCGATCGCCGGGGTTAACGAATTCGACGAATTGATCGACGACATCTACCATTTCTCTGAAAGCCAGGGCCTGGAGATCGACACGCTGATCCACGAGGAGGGCGCCGGCCAGCTCGAAATCAATCTGCGTCACGGCGATCCGATCGAGCTCGCCGACCAGGTGTTCATGTTCAAGCGAACCATCCGCGAGGCGGCGCTCAAGCACGAGATCTACGCCACGTTTATGGCCAAGCCGATCCAAGGGCAGCCCGGTTCGGCCATGCATATCCATCAGTCGATCATCGACAAGAAGACCGGCAAGAACGTTTTTTCGGCGGAGGACGGCTCGGAGACCGAGGCCTTCTTCCATTTCATCGGCGGCATGCAGAAACATGTGCCCAACGCGCTGGTGATGTTTGCGCCCTACGTCAATTCCTACCGGCGGCTGACGCAGTCGGCCTCGGCGCCGGTCAACAACAAATGGGGCTACGACAACCGCACCACGGCCTTCCGCGTGCCCCGCTCCGACCCGGCGGCGCGGCGCGTCGAAAACCGCATTCCCTCCTCTGACGCCAACCCCTATCTGGCGATGGCGGCATCGCTCGCCTGCGGGCTGATCGGCATGACCAACAAGATCCAGGCCGAGCCGCCGGTTCTGACGACCGCCAACGAGGACCAGATCGACCTGCCGCGCAGCCTGCTCGAAGCCGTCGACCTGTTCGAGGCCGACGAGGAACTCTGCGCCCTGCTCGGCAAGTCATTTGCCGCCACCTATACGGCGATCAAGCGAGCGGAATTCGAGACCTTCATGGAAGTGATCAGCCCGTGGGAGAGGGAGTATTTGCTGCTGAATGTGTGAAGGGGGTGAATGGTGAATGGTGAATGGTGAATGGTGAATGGTGAATGGTTGAGATGAAAAATGTTTTCGCCGGCGGCAAGCGGGCCGCTTTGTATTCTATTCACCATTCACCATTCACCATTCACCGTATTCACCGCTGCCGAATGGCGGCGCGCCTATGATTTACCAATCCCCAATCTCCCCCGGCCGCTCCTGGTACGAAGACACGGCCGGGCCAAGGCCAGAATATCCGGCGCTCGACGGCGACCGGACATGCGATGTGGTGATTGTCGGCGGCGGCTTTACCGGTCTGTCGGCGGCGGCTCATCTCGCTAAGACAGGCGCGGATGTCGTGCTTATCGAAACGCATCGTTTCGGTGACGGCGCATCGGGCCGCAATGGTGGCCAGCTCGGCACCGGACAACGGGCCTGGGCCGAGGAACTGGAAGCGGAATACGGCTTTTCCCGCGCCAAGGCGCTGTTCGACCTGGCCGAAGAGGCCAAGGCGCATCTGCTCGACTTTGCCGCGATGCACCAGATCGAGATCGACTATATGCCCGGCCAGATGTCGGTGGCGCACAAGAAGCGCTATGTCGACGACTACAAGGCGCATGCCGACATCATGGCGAGCCGTTTCGGCTATCCGCACATCTCATTCATGGATGCCGCGGAGACAGCCGAGCGGCTGGGCTCGACGCATTATTTCGGCGGCACCCGCGACACCGGCACCGGCCACATCCATCCGCTGAAACTGGTCATCGGCACCGCAAAGGTGGCGGCAGAGGCCGGCGCAAAGCTATTCGAGCAGACGTCATCAACCGGCATCACCTCCAGCGGCGGCAAGGTGAGGGTTGTGACGCCGAAGGGCACGATCGCCGCCGCTAAATGCCTGATCGGGGTCAATGCCTATGGCGGTACGCTCGAACCGGTGAGTGCCGCGCATATCATGCCGATCGGCTCCTTCATCGGCGCGACGGTACTGCTGGGAGCCGATTCCAAAGTACTACCGGGTGGCGAGGCGGTCGACGATTCGCGCTTCGTCGTGCGCTATTTCCGCAAATCGAAGGATGGGCGGCTGCTGTTTGGCGGGCGCGAGATCTATGCGGTCAACGATCCCAAGGACATCCACATCCACATCCGCCGGCAGATTGCCGAGATTTATCCGGCACTGAAGGACGTCGAGATCACCCATGGCTGGGGCGGCTATGTCGGCATCACCGTGCCGAGAAAGCCGTTCGTGCGCGAAGTGATGCCCAATGTGACCTCGATCGGCGGTTATTCCGGCCACGGCGTCATGCTGTCGAACTTTTTCGGCAAGCTTTATGCCGAGACGGTCGCCGGCAACCGCGACCGGCTGAAGCTGATCGAGGACCTGAAAATTCCACCCTTCCCCGGCGGCCGGCGTTTGCGCGCGCCACTGCTCTTTCTTGCGCTCAACTGGTACGCGTTGCGGGACAGGATTTAACCAGACGTCGCAGAATCCTTAACCAGGGCGCAGAATTCCCGCCAAGGGCGCAGTGATGCCACAATCGCGGGCGAAAGATGATGCTCGTGGGCAGCTGAACGGGGAATTTTTGCGGGCCTGCCCGCTTTTGGTTTGGGACCGATGCCGATCGAAATGCCGGCTCTCCGGCATGGGTCGTAAGAACATCGGCCCGCAAATGGAGGTGGCAAGTGTGAGAGAGCCCTTCAGTTTCGGCGCGCCGGAACGACGGCGCCTTGCGATGCAATTCGGTTACGATATGCGGCCGACGTTCTGGCACGGGGTCCGGTCGAACGCGCATCTGGTGATAGCCGCGCTTGGCACGGCCGCACTGCTCGGCGTTGCCGCGGTGGCACTGTGGCTGGCATTGCCGGCAAATGAGCGGCAAGCGGCCGCAAGTCCTGAGCAGATCGTTCCGACCATCCCGGTCAAGACGACGAAGATCATGCCTGCCAAGCTTGCTGCGGCGCCGCGGACGACGGGCAAGGCAGATGCGGTTTCCCCAGCGGTGGCCGCAGCGGAAGCCGAGATACCAGCGCTGGCTCCCAATGATCCGCGCTGGACGGGGCCAAAGACAGCATCGGCCGCCGCCACGGCAGCATCCGACCAGCTGGCAAGCCAGACCGAGCAGGCGACCGATAAATCGTCTGCTTCGGTGGCATTCGCCGACCCGGCAGCAAAACCCGACGCTGCGGCATTGTTTGCCAAGGTCGCGGCTCCCGGCAGCTCAACGAAAAACAGCGGGCCCGATGGCGCGCAGACCGCCGCCATCCCCACGCCCAAGCCGCAACTGCCGACGCAGACCGCGAGCGAAGACGACAACAGCACCAAGGCAAAATCCGGAAAAGCCAATACTGCCGGTACCGGACGCATCCTGAGATCCGTCACCATGCGCACCGGCCCAAAAAAGAATGCGGCCGCCATTCTCACCGTGCCGGCCAAGACCTCGGTGCAAGTGATGAGCTGCAAGCAATGGTGCCAGATCGTCTACAACGGCAAGCGCGGATGGATCTACAAGAGCTACGTCAAAACCGGGGCGTAGGGCCGGCAGAGCGATTGCGGGTCGCTCGCCATCAGCCGGTCCTCCGCCGGATAACCGGACCGTTCAAATACAACGCCCGCCGTCGACTTCCAGCGCCACGCCGGTGATGAAAGCCGCCTCGTCCGAAGCGAGCCAAAGCGCGGCATTGGCTATGTCGAGCGGCGTCGAAAGCCGGCCGAGCGGGATCGACGCGCGGAACTTCTCGCGGATCTCGGGTGTGTCGGCGCCCATGAATTTCGCGAGCATGCCGGTCTCGCCGGCAACTGGGCAGAGGCAGTTGACGCGGATGTTCTTCGGCGCGAGTTCCACCGCCATCGATTTGGTCGCGGTGATCGCCCAGCCCTTCGATGCATTGTACCAGGTGAGGCCGGGCCGCGGTCTGATACCGGCCGTGGAGGCCGTCGTCAGGATGACGCCACCGCCTTGCCGCTCCATCACCGGTACCACGGCAAGCGCTGCGTGGTAGATCGCCTTCATGTTGACTGACGTGATCAGGTCGAAGGTCGCCTCGTCGACTTCCAGCATGTCACCGTTGCGATGGGTATAACCGGCGTTGTTGACCATGATGTCGATGCGGCCGAAGGCGCTCATTGCAGCATGGACCATGTCGTCGAATTCGGACCGCAGCGAGACGTCGGTCTGGGTCCAGATCGCCTTTTCGCCGATCTCGCCGGCAACGCGCTCTGCGCCCTTGGCGTTCAGATCGGCGACGACTACGCGCGCGCCCTCCTCGGCAAAGCGCCTGGCCATGCCCTCGCCAAAACCCGAGGCAGCGCCGGTGATGATGGCGACCTTGTTTTTGAGGCGCATGCTTTTCTCACTCATCGTTGAAGACGATCGAAAACGCGTTTGGCCATGGCCATCGAAAGATGTGTGTCCATTGCCGATTTCTCGTTTGGCTTTCGCCTTGATCCCGCTCTATGCTGCACCTGCGAACGCTCCCGGAAGCATCGCTTGCCGACAAGCCTCCGGCCAGCGCCGGTGTCAAGAGCACACGCGGATGTGACGCAATGGCACTGGCAAGTTTAAATCGATTAGATTATATCAGCCGCGTTATCGCGACCGGCGTCAGAGCGGACAGACCATGACCAGCCAGATCATCCCCGTCGATCCTTTCGACTTCATCATTTTCGGCGGCACTGGCGATCTGTCGGAACGCAAGCTTCTGCCGTCGCTATACTACCGCCAACGCGACCACCAGTTTTCCGAGCCGACGCGCATCATCGGCGCATCGCGTTCGAAGATGACAGACGAGGAGTTCCAATCTTTCGCCAGGCAGGCGATTGCCGACCACGTGAAGCCGGAAGATATCGACGCCACGGAACTGAAGACGTTCCTCGCACGGCTTTCCTATGTCCCGGCAGATGCAACCACAGGTGCCGGCTTCGACAGGCTGGAGAAGGCGATCGGCGACAGCGAACACATCCGCGCTTTCTATCTGGCGGTGGCGCCGGCACTGTTCGGCGACATCTCGCACAAGCTGAAGGAGCACGGGCTGATCACGCCGAATTCGCGCATCGTGCTGGAAAAGCCGATCGGCCGTGATCTAGCTTCGGCGCGCGCGCTCAACGATCTGGTCGGCGACGACTTCCATGAAAGCCAGATTTTCCGCATCGATCACTATCTCGGCAAGGAGACGGTCCAGAATTTGATGGCGCTGCGCTTTGCCAACGCGCTCTACGAGCCGCTTTGGAATTCCGCCAATGTCGATCATGTGCAGATCACCGTGGCCGAGACAGTCGGCCTGGAAGACCGCGTCACTTATTACGACAAGGCCGGCGCATTGCGTGACATGGTGCAGAACCACATGCTGCAACTGCTCTGCCTCGTCGCCATGGAGGCGCCGTCGTCGATGGACGCCGATGCCGTCCGTGACGAAAAGCTGAAGGTGCTGCGGGCGCTGAAGCGCATCAACGGCAACGAAGCGCCGAAGCACACGGTGCGCGGACAATACCGTGCCGGCGCCTCGGCCGGCGGGCCGGTGAAAGGCTATGTCGAGGAGCTCGGCAAGAACAGCAACACCGAGACTTTCGTTGCGCTCAAAGCCGAGATCGGCAACTGGCGCTGGGCGGGCGTGCCGTTCTATCTCCGGACCGGCAAGCGGCTGGCGACGCGCGTTTCGGAGATCGTCATCGAATTCAAGCCGATCCCGCATTCGATCTTCGGCGAGAGCGCCGGGCCGATCTCCGCCAACCAGCTGGTCATCAGGCTGCAGCCCGACGAGGGCGTCAAGCAGTTCATCATGATCAAGGATCCGGGGCCCGGCGGCATGCGGCTGCGCCAGATTCCGCTCGACATGAGTTTTGCGCAATCCTTCGACGGCCGCGCCCCCGATGCCTATGAGCGGCTGATCATGGACGTCATCCGTGGCAACCAGACGCTGTTCATGCGCCGCGACGAGGTCGAGGCGGCGTGGAAATGGATCGACCCGATCCAGGACGCCTGGGAAAGCGGCAGGCAAGAGGCGCAAGGCTACACCGCCGGCACATGGGGCCCCTCGGCCTCGATTGCGCTGATCGAACGCGACGGGCGGACATGGCACGAGAGCAATTAGGCGGCGCCTACAACTGGCACGAATTTGCCGGACGCCAGGAGTTGGCGACAGCGCTTGCCGGCCACGTCGCCGGCCGTCTGTCAAAGGCGATCGCCGAGCGCGGCACGGCGCTGCTTGCGGTCTCGGGCGGCACGACGCCGGCGAAATTCTTCGCGGCGCTTTCGACAGTTCCGATCGCCTGGGAAAAGGTGACGATAACATTGGTCGACGAGCGCTTCGTGCCGCCCTCATCGCCGCGCTCCAATGCCGGCCTGGTTGCCGCCAACCTGCTACAGAACGCGGCCGCCGCCGCGAATTTCGTGCCGCTCTACCACGCCGCGGCAACGATCGAGGGTGCGGCGGTCTCCGACAGTGAGGCGCTGCAAGTGCTGCCCTGGCCAGTCGACGTTGTTGTGCTCGGCATGGGAACTGATGGCCACACCGCCTCGTTCTTTCCGGATGCCGACAACCTGGCAAGATTGCTCGATCCGTCGTCGCAAAGGATCGTGCTTCCGGTTCACGCGGCAAGTGCCGGCGAGCCACGGCTGACACTGTCACTGGCGCGGATCATCAATGCCGCCTTCATCGCGCTGCACATCGAGGGCGCGGAAAAACGCACCGCATTCGAGGCCGCGCTTGGAGCTGGAGCACGAAAGCCCATTCGCGCCGTGCTCGATGCCACTCAAAAGCCCGTAGAGGTTTTCTGGGCACCCTGATCTCAACTTGGCTGCAGGTCCCGGCAACAGCCGGAAGGTGTCTGCGGGACCTCGCCTGAAAGGACCGACCGCCATGACCGCAAGACGCGACATCGAAGCCATCACCCAGCGCATCCGTGAGCGCTCAAAGCCCGGTCGCGAGGCCTATCTCGGCCGCATCGCCGAAGCCTCGAACCGCACCGCCAACCGGGCCGTGCTGTCCTGCGGCAACCTGGCCCATGGCTTTGCCGTCTGCAGCCCTTCCGAAAAGGTAGCGCTTGGCGGCGACCGGGTGCCGAATCTCGGCATTATCACCTCCTATAACGACATGCTGTCGGCACATCAGCCTTTCGAGACATTTCCGGCGCTGATCAAGGACGCGGCGCGCGAGGCCGGCGGCATCGCCCAGGTGGCCGGCGGCGTGCCGGCGATGTGCGACGGCGTCACCCAGGGCCAGCCCGGAATGGAGCTGTCGCTGTTCTCGCGCGACGTGATCGCCATGGCCGCGGCAATCGGCCTGTCGCACAACATGTTCGATGCCGCCGTCTATCTCGGCGTTTGCGACAAGATCGTGCCCGGGCTGGTGATCGCGGCGCTGACCTTCGGTCATCTGCCTGCGGTCTTCATCCCGGCCGGGCCGATGACGACCGGCATTCCGAACGACGAAAAGGCCAAGATCCGCCAGCTCTATGCCGAGGGCAAGGCCGGGCGGGCCGAACTGCTCGAAGCCGAATCAAAATCCTATCACGGGCCGGGAACCTGCACTTTCTACGGTACCGCCAATTCCAACCAGATGCTGATGGAGATCATGGGCCTGCACACGCCTGGCGCTTCCTTCGTCAATCCCGGCACGCCGCTGCGCGACGCGCTGACCAGGGAAGCGACGAAGCGGGCGCTGGCGATCACCGCGCTCGGCAACGCCTACACGCCGGTCGGGCGGATGATCGACGAGCGCTCGATCGTCAACGGCATCGTCGGCCTGCACGCCACCGGCGGTTCGACCAACCACACCATCCACCTGATCGCCATGGCAGCGGCGGCCGGCATCGCCATTACCTGGCAGGATATTTCCGACATCTCGGAAGCCGTGCCGCTGCTGGCGCGAGTCTATCCGAACGGCCTTGCCGATGTGAACCACTTCCACGCCGCCGGCGGGCTCGGCTTCCTGATCCGCGAACTGCTCGACGCAGGCATCCTGCACGAGGATGTGCAGACGGTGTGGGGAGAAGGGCTGCGCCCCTACGCGGTCGAGGCCAGGCTCGGCGCCGACGGCGGCGTCGTGCGCGAGGCTTCGCCGCGCGAGAGCGGGGACGAGAAGGTGCTGGCGCCGTTCAAGAAGGCGTTCCAGCCGAGCGGCGGTCTGAAAGTGCTTTCGGGCAATCTCGGCCACGCCGTCATCAAGACATCGGCGGTCAAGCCGGAGCGGCGCGTCATCGAGGCGCCGGCCAAGGTGTTCGACAGCCAGCAAGGCCTGAACGAGGCGTTCAAGGCGGGGTCGCTGACCGGCGACTTCATCGCCGTCATTCGGTTCCAGGGACCGAAGGCCAACGGCATGCCGGAATTGCACAGGCTGACCACCGTGCTCGGCATCCTGCAGGACCGCGGCCAGCATGTGGCGTTGGTCACCGACGGCCGCATGTCGGGCGCTTCAGGCAAGGTGCCAGCGGCGATCCACGTGACGCCGGAAGCGGCGGAGGACGGGCCTATCGCCAGGATCCATGACGGCGATATCATCAGGCTCGACGCCGAGGCCGGGACGCTGGAGGTACTGGTGCCAGCCGACGATTTCGCACTGCGCCGCCCCGCGGACAGCGACCTCATAGGCAATGAATTCGGCTTCGGCCGCGAGCTTTTCGCCGGGTTCCGGCAGTTGGTGGGACGCGCCGACCATGGCGCCAGCGCCTTCGGTACGGCGTGACTTTTCGACCATGGAAGAGCGGCTGGTGGCCGCTCTCCCTTAGATCTACTGAACGGTCAGCTCGGCTCGCGCGCCGGCCCTGACTGTTACCGTGCCTTCCCTCGAGCTGTTGTCCGATTTCTCCGAAACCACCGCGTAGTCGCCGGCCGACAGGGTGGCTTGATACTTCTGGTCGTAGGCGTAGCCGACCGACTTGCGGGTTCCGTCGATGGCCTTCCTGGCCTCGAATATCTCGATCTTCGAGGCCCCTGGCGCGGTTATCGTCAGCATGCCGGCGTTCATCGCGATCTTCAGATCCTGATGGTCGCCAACCTTGACGCTGAACGGCTGCTCGGCCACCGCAAGGTCGACCGTCGCGACCATTACATAATCGTCGGGCGGCAGATCGAACTTGCTGTCCGGACCGTAGGCATAAGTCACCTCCTGCCTGGTTCCGTCGACGTTCTTTTTCGCCTGGAGCACTTTGAAGCCGACGCCCGAACCCTCGGCCTTGTCGCCGCCGGCAGCATAATAGGCGTTGGCGACGATACGCCCGACGCCGACGATGATGTCCTTGTCGATGACCCTGCCGGCGGCAAGCGGGATCGTCTCGATAACCATGCCCTGGCCGATCGTGACCGTCACCTTCTGGTCACCGGCCGGCAGCACGACTTTCGTGTCACCGTAGTAGGTCGGCGGGGTGTCGACGCCGGGATAGCCGATTACGACAGCCGCGCCGTCATCAACGTCCGCTCCTTCGCTTGGCCGCGGGTGGATGACCAGCGTGCCGGCATTCAGGTTGAAGTGCGGTTTGGCGACCTGGCCAGGCTCTATCTTGATCTTCTGTTCGGCCCTGGCCTCGCCGGCACGCGCGACGACGATATAGTCGCCCGGCTCCAGATTGCCCTTGTAGGTGCCATATTCGGTGGTGACGGGATCGCCGCGCGTGCCGTCGGAATTCGCCTTGTGGATCTCCCAGGCATTGCCGTCGGTGACGGGATCGCCACCCTCGGCAAGCACGACGGTGGGCACGAAATTGGACTCCGCCGGCTGGGCGGGCGCCGGCTGGGGAGCAGGCTGCGGGGCGGGAGTCGGTTCAGGGGCGGGTGGCGGAGGCGCAACGGTCTCGACGAGGGCGTCCTGCAATGCCTTTTCATCCGACGCTTCGATATATTTGCCGCCGGTATTGTCGGCGAGGCAACCGACCTGCTTGCCCTCGGCCGCCGTCAGGCCGAAGCCGACGACATTGACGGTGAAGTCGACGCCAGCAGCCTCCAGTTCCTTGCCGAGCGCACAGGGATCGCCGCTACATGTCTCGATGCCATCGGTGATGAGAACGACCGTCGCCTTGTCCTCGGTGTATTTCAATGCTTCCGCCGCTTGCTTGACCGCAGCGGTCAGCGGCGTCTTGCCCTGAAATTTCAAGCTGTCGGCCGCGGCTGAGATCGCACTTGCCGAGCCTGCCTGCGGTGGCACGATGAGTTCGATGTCGTCGCAACTGGCCTTCTCGCGATGGCCATAGGCCATGAAGCCTATTTCCTCCTCGGCCGGGACCGATTGCAGCACGTTCCGCAGCGATTGACGGGCGATTTCGAGCTTGGGCTTGCCGTCGATCTGCGCCCACATCGAGCCGGAGGCATCGAGAATGACGATGACGCGATCGGCGGCGAAGCCGAACCCCGTCGTCCACAGCAACAGGGCCGCCGCAGCGACGCTCTGCACAAATCCCGCCATCAAAAATCTCCCCCGTCAGTCGCCGCCGCTCGGCGCCGGAAAGCTATTTGACGCCGGGTCGCGATACAAGCCCGGACGGAGTACGAAGCTGCGTCGCCTCTCTGCCAAACCCTCAATAGGCCGTGCGGCGTTCCTCGGAAGGCGGCCGGCCGAATTGCAGCCGGTAGCTCTGGGCAAAATAGGAATGCGAGGTGAAGCCGGTGGCGATTGCCACGTCGAGGATCGGCATGTTGGTCTGGCGCAGCAATTCGCGCGCCCGCTCGAGCCTGAGCCGCATATAATAGCGCCCGGGCGTCACACTGAGATGGCGCAGGAACAGGCGCTCGACCTGGCGCACCGACAGGCCCGCCGACTTGGCGAGCTGCACCGCCGACAGCGGCTCGTCGAGATGGTCGGCCATCAGCTCGACGATGCGGCGCAGCTTCTCCGACTTGCCGGTCAGGTCGCGTTCCGGGCCGACGCGCTGGCGGTCCCCGGCCGAGCGGATGCGCTCATGCTGGAACTGGTTGGCGACGCCATTGGCGAGGCTCGAGCCGAAATCACCGCGCACGATCTCCAGCATCAGGTCGATCGATGTGGTGCCGCCGGCGCAGGTGTAGCGCTTGCGGTCGATCTCGAAGACGTTGCCGGTGCAGTTGATGTCCGGAAAGCGTTCGAGGAAGCCGGCGCGGTTTTCCCAATGGATGGTGCAGCGATAGCCATCGAGCTGGCCTGCTTCGGCAAGCAAATAGGAGCCGACCGAAAGCGCGCCGAGCGCATTGCCGCGCCGGCCCCAACTGCGCAGCGCTGCCAGCACCTTGCTCTTGCCGGGAAATTCCGTCGTCAGCCCGACCGAGACGAACAGGATATCGACCGGCGGCAGATCGGCAACCGCGTAGTCGATCTTGAGCGGCAGGCCGTTGGACGCCATGACGGCGTCGCCGTCGGCCGACACCGTAGTCCAGCCATAGAAATCGCGGCCGAGCAGCCGGTTCGCCGACCGGAACGTGTCGATTGCCGCGGCCAGCGAGAACATGGAGAACTTGTCGACCAACAGAAACCCGAACTGCCGCCCGCCCTGAACGGGATCATTGGTGACCGGCCGTTCTAAGGGAACAGTGAGGTTCGGCAAGGACGCTGCTTTCTGGTCAGAAGGAAGGCCGTTTCAATCCGGCTGCGAGATAGGCGGAAGCTAGCGTGTTGGCCATCAGCATGGCAATGGTCATCGGTCCGACGCCGCCAGGCACCGGCGTGATGGCGCCGGCCGCCTTCGCTGCTTCGGCAAAGGCGACGTCGCCGACGAGGCGCGTCTTGCCTTCGCCCTTTTCAGGTGCGGCGACGCGGTTGATGCCGACATCGATGACAGTGGCGCCAGGCTTGACCCAGTCGCCGCGGACCATTTCAGACCGGCCGACGGCGGCGACCAGAATATCGGCGGTGCGGGCAAGCGCCGGCAGGTCCCTGGTCCGGCTGTGTGCGATGGTGACGGTGCAGTTGGCGGCAAGCAGAAGATTGGCCATCGGTTTGCCGACGATGTTCGAACGCCCGACGACGACCGCATTGAGACCGGACAGGTCCTTGCCGCGCACGCGTTCGATCAGCAGCATCGAGCCGGCCGGCGTGCAAGGCACGAAGGCGGTCTCGAGTTCGCCGGTGCCGAGCTTGCCGACATTGATGAAGTGGAAGCCGTCGACATCCTTCTCCGGCGCGATGGTCTGGATGATCTTGCCGGAATCGATATGGCCGGGAAGCGGAAGCTGCACGAGGATGCCGTTGATGGCCGGATCGGCGTTGAGCTGGCCGATGATCTTCAACAGGTCCGGCTCGGAGGTTTCGGCCGGCAGCGTGTGCTGAACCGAATGGAAGCCGCATTCCTTGGCGGTGCGGGATTTGGAGGCGACATAGACCTGGCTCGCCGGATCCTCGCCGACGATGACCACGGCGAGACCGGGCTGCCGTCCATCCTTTTCCGCCAGTTCGGCGGTCAGGGCCTTGACCCGCCGCACCACGTCTTCGGCGACGCTTTTTCCGTCAATCAACTCAGCCATGAACCACCCTCGACGCCTATCGCGTAAGCCTGCCGCGTTAAAACATCCATGCGGCGCGCTCCAGATATCTTTTATGCAGGCCGTTGCCCAGAACCATGCGCTGCGGGCGGACATGCAGCGCGGCATTTTCACGAAAATCGAGCCGGGCAATCCCGTCAATGCGCCGTCCCATGCCGTTAACTCGAAACCGGCATGTTTTATTCGACGCTCAGAAATAGCGGCGGCGCGCGCGGTTTTCGGTGAGCTCGCGAACCACCTCGCGGAATTCGCGCAGGCTGGCGCGGATTTCCTCGATCTGGCTTTGCTGATCGGCGGCTTCCGAGGCCTGATTTGCCTTCCTCGACCAGGCCTGAGTATGGGCCGAATGCGGCGGCGTGGGTTGCTGCGGATAAGGTGCCCGACCGGCATAGAGCGGCTGCGGGTGGAACGCAGGTGGCATCGCTGCGGTGGAATTTGTCGCGGCGGAAGTCTCACCGGACGCCATCTCCTCCGGCGCTCTGCCAGGCATGAGCTGGCTCAGCGCCGACAACACGGCACCGATCGGACCAGGACGTTTGGTACGCGCGACCTCGACCGGCTGAGCGGGAGGCGGCGCTGCCCGGTATGCTGCGTGATCGGCGGAACCGGCATCGGGGCCGCCAAGGGAGCCAGCGGGGTCGAAAAACCCATCGGCAGCTGCAGCCTCTTCCATCAGTATGGTGCCGGCCTTTGGCTCATCGGGATCGGGCTGGCTTATGCCGGCGGCTGCCAACAGGATCGGACTGGCACGCGCTTCGCGGCGCGAGCGGGCAAGACGATGGCGTGTGGCGGCATCCTCGCGCCATGACGGGCCTGCGCGGTCCTCTAGCGAAACCAGCGATGCTTCGTCCTCGCCGCGCACCGCCTCGACGAGCGACAGCAAGGACTGCTCGTTCCTCAGTGTTCACGATTTTTCCTATAAGCCATGGTTTCTGGAGCCTTCCCCTCGGGCTGGGACGTAGCGACCGCCACTGGTTAAGCGATGCTAAACAGGCATAGGAAATAAAAGGTTAATTTGGTCGCCGCGCGGCTGCGCGACTACATGCGCATCCCAACCGCAAGGTCGGGGTTTCCGCCTGATCACGGTCCCAACAGGGCTTCCCCGCCCTGCCGCGAACGTCTATGGGGAAGCCATCTCTGTGGGAGGCTTTCGATGACGATCAGGCTTGTTCTCGCCGGTTGCGGCAATATGGGCTACGCCATGCTCTCGGGCTGGCTGAAAGCCGGCAAGCTGGCTCCGGCGGTGGTGTTTGTGGTCGAGCCCAATGCCGAGTTGCGCAAGCGTGCCGAAGCACTGGGCTGCGCTGCCGGCGCGGATGCCGGCGCCATCCCGGCGGACGCCGTGCCGACCCTCGTCGTCATTGCGGTGAAGCCGCAGGTGATCCGCGACGTGACGGCTGGTTACATCCGCTTCAACGATGGCCGGACCACTTTCCTCAGCATCGCCGCCGGGACGCCGGTCGCCACGTTTGAAGGTATTCTCGGCGACCGCGCGCCGATCGTGCGCTGCATGCCCAACACGCCGGCGGCGATCGGCAGGGGCATGATGGTGGTGTTTTCCAACAGGCTGGTTTCCGACGACACCAAGCGTTTTGTCGCCGACCTGCTTTCGGCGAGCGGGCAAGTGGCGGATATCGACGACGAAGCCCTGATGGATGCGGTGACGGCAGTCTCCGGGTCGGGGCCGGCCTATATCTTCCATTTCATCGAAGCGCTGACCGTGGCCGCCGAGAAAGCCGGCCTGCCGACCGGGACTGCCAAGCTCTTGGCCATGCAGACGGTCTACGGCGCCGCCTCGCTGGCCGCCGAAAGCGGCGAGGAGCCGGGCGTGCTCAGGCAGCAGGTGACCAGCCCCAACGGCACGACGGCTGCGGCCCTTGCGGTGCTGATGAGCGAGAACCGGCTGACGCGCCTGCTCACCGAGGCGGTGGAAGCGGCGCGGCTGCGGTCGATAGAGCTGGGGAAGTAGGGCTTCTTGGGGAGCCGGTCGGCGGTGATGGTCGACCGTTCCTTTCGGCAATAGCAACCGGTAGAAAAGCCGTTACGCGGCGTTCCTTCGCGCCCTCCACTGTCCTCCCGACATCAAAATCGCGATAGCCTAAATGTCGACAGATATCAGCGATGTCCCCACAAGTCGTCGATCTCGTCCTTGTTCACGGGCCGCCCGTCTTTGCCGGCTTTGGCTTTGAGATCATCGGCAATGGCCGCGAGCCGCTCTGCCAGAGAAAGGCGTCCATTTTCCCGCTTCAACTCGGATTCACGGACCTCAGCCATCACCAAGATTCCCATACAGCATCTCGTCCTGCAACCGGCGCAAGGCGAATAGCCTGGTCGTCGGGTCGGGCGCGGCATTGTCGGCGGTGAGCAATTCGCCTTTCCTCACCGGTTTCAGCACCTTGCCGCCTTCGAGCAGACCGACCGGCACGGCGCGATGGGCGCGGGCTTCTTCGACGGTCATGGTCCAGGAGCGGTAGCAGGTCTCGCCGATCGCATCGAAACCCTCGCCTGCCGCCAGATCCCGCTTGGCCACCGCGCAGACCTCGGCCACCGGCCGCGGCAGCGGCACCATGTCGGGCTTGCCGTAAAGCGCGATGCGAGCGGCCGTCAGCGGCACTTCCAGCGAGGTCAGATGGTAGGGCCTGAAGAAGCTGTAATAGGGACCGTGGCCGATATGCAGATCGTCCATGCGCTCGATGATGCGCGGATGCGTCGCCTCGACGATGACGAAGACACCGGGCGCAACGCCCTTGCCGACGGTGTAGTCGACGACGCCCTTCTTCGACAGAATGCCGCCCTGCTCGCGCGGGATCAGCACCTTGACCAGCTCGTCGCGATCGGCCTTGGGGCCGTGCATGCCGGGAACGTCGGGCACCAGCCCGGTGGCGTTGGCAATGGCGCACATCTCGACCATGGTTTTCGAGCCGTCGACGAACTCGACCAGCATGCGCGGATTCATGTTGCGGCGCAGCGCCTCCTCGCGGTAGTCGTCGGGAATGGCGTCGTGGTTGAGAGGGTTGTTCTTGCCCTTGCCGGCGGAGACGATGGTGTAGCCGAGCGCCGAGGCGAACTCGATCAGCTCCATGCAGCTCGACGGCTCGTCGCCGGCGCCGACCGAATAGACGACGCCGAGCCGGTCGGCCTGCTGCTTTAGATAGCAGCCGATGGTAACGTCGGCCTCGACATTCATCATCACCAGGTGCTTGCCATGCTGCATCGCCATCAGGTCGAAATCGGCGGCGACCCCGGGCTTGCCGGTGGCATCGATGACGACATCGATAAGCGGATTGGTGACCAGCATTTCGTTCGAGGTGATGGCGATCTTGCCGCTTTCGATCGCCTGGCTGACCTTCGAAGCACTGTCCGCTTCGGCTGCCATCGCCTCGTCGCCATAAGCAATGCGGATGGCCTCACGCGCCGTATGCGGGCGGCGCGTCGAGATCGCGCAAACCGAAATGCCCGGCATCAGCATGCCTTGCGTCACCAGGTCGGTGCCCATCTCGCCCGAACCAATAACACCGATGCGCACCGGGCGGCCTTCCGCGGCACGCTTGGCAAGATCGCGGGCAAGCCCGGTCAAGGCGACATTGGTCATACTGGAAACGTCCACTGCTTTTTGATTTGAAGCGGGAATAGCAGGGAACGGCAACCCATTGCCAATCGAAACCGGCCGCGGCGGTCTTTTCTTGCGCATGACCCCGGAAACCAGAATTGTTCCTATGAAGACATGCACCCGGCCGAAGGACTAACGAGGGTCCTGTGGCGCCAAAGGCCCGCGTTGAAGCGGCGGAACGGGCCGTTAAGCCCGGATGGATCGCAGCCAAGAAATGTACGGAAATTCTTAGTCATTCTTTTATGCAATCCTGCTTAATAGGGAAATGGACTGGCGTGCCCGCATTTTTAGGTGTTTTTTCCGCGCTATGCGACCGATCGGCGAGAGCGGCAACGTTGCTACTATTTTTGCTCTGTCTTTGCCGATTGTCGTCGGCGGTGCGGGCCTCGGTATCGAGACTTCCTATTGGTATTACAGCAGCCTGAAGCTACAAGCAGTGGCGGATGCGGCGGCCTATGCTGGCGCTTTGGAAAAGGTTTCGGGATCCGACACGCCAAAGATTGTCTCCGCAGCGACAGCGTCAGCGACCACGAACGGCTGGGGACCGTCAGCAGGTACAATAGAGGTCTTCTCGCCTCCGTCAGCCGGTCCAAATGTCGGAAAAAAGGCGGTTGAGGTAGTCGTTCATCAGAACCTCGATCGGTTCTTTACGTCGATATTCACGCAAAACGCAGTTGGCGCACAAGCAAGGGCGGTGGCTCTTATTACGGATGCTTCAAAAGCCTGCATTTTGACGGTCGATCCTTCCGCCTCGAAAGCGGCGCTCTTTTCCGGCAGTTCGACCACAAAACTGGCAGGCTGCTCCGTCATGTCGAATTCGATAGCTCCGGACGCCATCAAACTTCAGGGATCGGCAAGCCTTGATGTCGATTGCCTGATATCGGCAGGCGGTGTTTCGTTGAGCAACGTCGTGAAGACCGTTTGCGCCAGCCTGATAACTCAGGCGCTGCCCGCTGCTGATCCTTTTGCCGACCTGCCGGCGCCGCCGGCCACGAACCCTTGTCAAAACGGCAATCAGTCAACCTTGCAACCTGGAACATACTGCAAGGGGCTCAGCTTGAGCGGCAATGTAACCCTCTCGCCCGGGATATACGTCATTGAGGGAGGCGATTTCAAAGCGAGCTCGAATGCAAATATTTCCGGCGAGGGTGTCGTCATTTATCTGGCCGGTACCTCCGGCGTTAGCATGAACGGCACGGCGACCGTCAAGCTCAGCGCACCGACGTCGGGCACCTATTCAGGTGTGCTGTTCTATGGCGACAGAGCCAACCTGGCGGGATCCAACACGTTTAATGGCACGGCGGATTCGCTATTGACCGGCGCTCTGTATTTTCCAACACAGGGCGTCAATTATCTCGGCAATTTCTCGGGCAAAGGTGGTTGCACGCAGGTCGTCGCAAGTACCGTGCAATGGTCCGGCAACGCAAACATCATTCAGGATTGCACGAGCCTTGGAATGCGAGACATTCCGGCCACGCAAACCGTTCAGCTTGTCGAGTAGTTTTCGTGGATCGGCTACAAGTCCGGATGTTCCGGAGTGATTCGGGTGTTGCCGCGGTAGAGTTTGCGCTGGTTCTGCCCGCCCTTTGCCTGGTACTTCTTGGCATCATCGACGGCTGGTCTTTTGTCTCGAGCGCATTGTCGATGCGTGCAGGCGTCAAAACCGCGGCGAACCTCGTGATGCAAGGAGCAGTCGAGGATACGACCATCCAAGCTGTCGCTCTTTCGAGCTGGGAAAACCATCCTGATGGCGCGCAGGTGGCAGTGAGCCGGAAATACATGTGCGGGAACATCGTGGCCGATCCATCGGTCCTGTGCGACACTTTGAAAGCCCCCTCGGTCTTCCTCGTAATACAGGCGACAGCCACCTGGTCACCGCCCTTCAGTTTTGGCGCGTTTTCCCTCTCGCGCGAACTCAGTCATCAACAGGTGATTCGTGTCCGCTAAGTCGAGAGCTTTCACGGGGGATGCATCAGGCGGAGCTGCATTAGAGTTCGCGCTGATCGCGCCTTTTCTGATAATGCTTTTGATCGGCATCTTTGCATTCGGCTGGGCTCTGAATGCTATGTCGAGTGTTCGGTACACGCTGGAAACGTCGTCACGTGCGCTGCAAATGAAGAACTCGCTGACGCAGGCCCAGATCCAAGCCATTGCCACGGAAAAATTACTGGATTTGGGATTGAAAGACGTCGACGTAACAATAGCAATCGACGCCCCCAGCGGCGGCTTTCGCATGGCACATCTGACCGCCCAATATGCGTTCGTGATCGAGTTCCCGTATTTCAACCGATATCCGATAAATTATCAGACAACTGTCACAGTTCCCCTGATTGCATCGTGAGCACGTCCCCGGCCAGTCGAGCGGCACCTTTCGCAGGATGTTCGCTGCACGCCGCCTTTATAGGCGATCGCCTTGTACAGCGTGCCGTTGCCGGCTTTGTTCCGGCCGAGCCCCACCCCTCGCCCAGCGCTGCGCCGCCGCTACTTGTTTGTTGACAGGCATGCGAGGCCTACATGTGGAATTTGGCAGCAGAGGGCTGGAGACTCCTCAAGCAGAGCGTCATCGGCTTCATCGACGACAATGCGCTGAGCCATGGGGCGGCGATAGCGTTTTATGCCACGACCTCGCTTGCGCCGATCCTGCTCATCGTTGTCGCTATTGCCGGCATGGCCTTCGGGCACGAGGCGGCGCAACTCGCCCTTTCGGCACAGATCGCTGGCCTGATGGGGCCGCAAAGTGCCGAGCTGCTGCGAGCTACGATCGAAAACGCCTCGCAGAAGGAAGCCGGAACCCTCGCCAGCATTCTGGGGCTGGTCACGCTGTTCGTCGCCGCATCCGGCGTGTTCGGCGAGATGCAGCTGGGGTTGAACGAAATCTGGAAAGTCAAACCGAGCGGGGCAACGATTTCACGAATGGTTCGGGCACGCATTGCAAGCCTGGGCCTGGTCGCCGCCCTCGGTTTTCTGCTTCTGGTGTCGCTGGTCGTAAGCGCTGCAATTTCGGGGCTCGGAGAAGTCATCAACGCCTACCTGCCGTTCGGCACCATCATCCTGAGCGCCATCAACGGGATCGTCTCGTTTGCCCTGATCACGCTGCTGTTTGCCGCAATCTACAAGGTGCTGCCGGACCGCAGCCTGCAATGGCGCGATGTCGGCATCGGCGCCGTGGTCACCGGGTTTCTGTTCACCATCGGCAAGTCGCTGATTGGCTGGTATATCGGAACCAGCGCCATCTCATCGTCATACGGCGCGGCCGGCGCCCTGCTCGTCGTGCTGTTATGGGTCTATTATTCGGCCGAGATATTTCTGCTGGGCGCCGAATTCACGCGAGCCTATTCGGTTCGACACGGCAGCCGGTCCGATTTGAAAAACAAGGTGGAATCGCATGACAAATGAGTTCACGCCGAAATTCGACCTCGCCGGCAAGGTGGTGCTGGTTACCGGCGCCTCGCGCGGCATCGGAGGCAGCGGCAGGCGGACTGCAGTGGTCAAACCTGGTGTCCAGCTTTCTCATTCATCGCCGGCGAGCCAACGGACCATGTTCGCCATCAGTCTTCCGTAGAACGGCCATCCGAGGAAATCCTGCGAGAGCCAATGCGGGCCGATATCGGTTGCCCAGGCAATCGTGCGGCCGCGGCCATGGCTACCGACGGCAAGGAGCGGCCAGTCGGTGCCGCGATGGTGGCAGGTCGCCAGAAGCCGGGACGAACCGTCGCGCCTGAATTCCAGCTTGTTCATGCCGAGAATCGGTGGCAAAGGCCCCTCCACCCCGGAAAAAATCGGATGTGACGACTGCAGGATGGAGGCCTGCAGGCCTTGCGGCACCTCCATGCCGTCGCAGTAGGGTAGGCAACGGACCGGCAGAACGTCCTCGACCGGGGTGTCGTGGAAACGCGCCGTCCCGAACATGCCCTGAAAGCCCATGTAACCGCCGGCCAGCATCAGCCCGCCGCCACCTTCGACATAGGCCTTGAGCACATCGAGGCGGTTGACGCCGACACGCCCAGCGCGGGCATCCGGCGTCACCAGCAATGTCAGGGCGCCGACGTCGGAGATCACCACCGCCTGATATTGGGCGAGCCCATCTAGGTCACAGGGAAACTCCGCGCTGCAACGCTCGCCGCCGATCTGCGTGACCGCGATGCCTTCAGTGGCCAGCACGGCATTGAAGGCCGTCGCACCATTTGTCGAGGCCGCACTTGTAAGCACGTCGCTGCCGATGGCAACCGAGGTCGTCGCTGCAAAGGTTTCGCCTGCAAGCAATATCTTCATTGCCGCCCCGCACTGTTTTCATTCGAGAGGTTTTTAGGAAGGGCGCCGGATGGACCGGCGCCCCCTAGAACTCAAGCTCTATAGGATCAGAATTTGAACTCGGCCAGATTTTCGGGAGTCACGATCTTGGCCGGACCAAGGATCAGTTCGCCGCCGGCGCCAATCGTGTATTCGCCGAGCCTGCCTGCCGTGAACTTCTCACCCTCCTTGCCGGTGATCTTGCATTGCGCAAACGCCTGGGCCGTCTGATAAGTAAGATAGCCAAGATCGGTGACGTTCCACCAGATATCCTGAGCCGCTTCGTCCTTGATGTATTTCGAGATCAGAGTGGCCGGCGCGAGGCCGGTCAGCTTGACCTTGCCGATCATGCCCGCTTCCTCGAGTGCACGCGCGGCCGCCGGAAGGCCGATGCCAGCCGGGACGATGATCACCTTGAGATCCGGAAACGCCTGGACCAGCGCCAACGCCTGCTGCTGGTTGATTTGTTCGCTTTCTTCGCCATAGGCTACCTGCACCAGCTTCATTTTGGAGAACTTCGGCTCGGCCGCCATCTTCGCCTTCATGAAGTCGATCCAGGCGTTCTGGTTGGTTGCCGTCGGCGTCGACGACAGGATCGCGAATTCGCCTTCACCGCCGCTGAGGGCGAATGCACTTTCGAGCATCATCTCGGCGAGACTGTCGCCCTTGACCTGATTGACGAATACCGCACGCGCATCGGCGGCCACATCGGAGTCATAGGAAGTCACCCTGACGCCCTGCTGAACGGCGCGCTTCAGCGCAGGCGCGACGGCATTGGCGTCGTTGCCGGCAATTGCGATGACTCCGACCTTCTGCGAGACGAGGCTGTTGATGAATTCGATCTGCGCCTCGGCGGTCGCCTGCGATGGGGCGACCTGGGTAGCGGTGCCGCCAATTTCCTTGGCTGCCTCTTGTGCGCCTCCAAAGGCCACTTTGAAGTAGGGATCCGTGTCGAGCTTGGGCAGGAAACCGACCGTTACGGGTTCCTTGGCGCACTCCTGGCTGAAGGCCAGCGAGCTTGGCGCAAGCAGAACCGCGGATGCGAGCAGGGCTAATCTAAACGCTTTCATTGTGACTCCTCCGTCAAAATTCGGGCTTGAAGGAAGGGGCCCGAGATCACCCCTTTGTCTCGCGCATTGCGCGGGATCTGCTGAGCATCTCCTGTGTGGAGCGCCAGTAATTGCCGACCAGCAGCGAGCCGATCAGAAGCAGGCCGATGATCATGCCCTGCGCGTCGCCACCGATCTGGTTCAGCGCCAGCACGTTGCGGATGATGGCGATCAGGACCAGTGCCAGCATGACGCCGGTCAGGCGTCCCTTGCCGCCAAAGACGCTGACGCCGCCGAGCAGCACGATGGTGATGACGTCGAGCTCCATGCCGAGCGCATTGTTGGCGCGGGCGTTGGAAAGGCGCGCGGTATAGACGATGCCGGCTATCGCTGCGACGACGCCCGAGACGACGAACAGGTTCAGCACCATCCGGCGCGTGTTTATGCCGGAATAGCGCGCCACTTCGGGGCTGCCGCCGAGCGCGTAGATGCGCTTGCCGGTCGGCGTCTTCTGCAGCACGACCGCAAACACCGGCGCCAGCACCAGGAAGGGCACGATGGTCCACGGTATCTCGGTGCCAGGCAGGTTGTTGATGCCGAAATCGACGACCGCGGGCGGCAGGATGTTGACCGAGCCGGTGCCGAGCAGGATGTAGCCAATGCCTCGATAGAGCGCCATGGTGCCGAGCGTCACAACCAACGACTGCAGTCCAAGGCCCGAGACCAGATAGCCGTTGAAGGCGCCGAGCAGGCCGCCGATGAAGAGCGTCAGCGGGATTGCGGCAAGTGTCGGCACACCGGCCTGGACCAGCAAGCCAAAGACGACGGACGTCAGCGCCAGCACCGAGGCGATCGACAGGTCGATCTCGCGGGTGATGATGAGCAGCGTCATCGGCAGGATCAGCAATGCCTTTTCCGAGGCGCTGGCGGCCAGTTGCGAGAGATTGAAGCCGGAAACGAAATTCGGCACGAAGATCGCGGCATAGAGGAAGATGGCCACGCAAGAGGTCGCCAGCAGCAGATCCCAGAAGTCGATCGAACGGAGGAACTTTTTCACCGCGCCCTCGCCTGTCTTGCCTGCTCGGCCCGCCGCACGATGAAGGTGTCGATGCCGATGGCGACCAGGATCACGAGGCCGTAGACGCCCTGCAGCCACAGCGGGTCGACGCGCACCAGCGTCAGCCCGTTCTTGATGACGAGCAGCGTGAGCGCGCCGAGGATGATACCGAGCAGCGTGCCCGAACCACCGCGGATGGCGACGCCGCCGACCACCGCCGACGCGATCACGGTGAGTTCGAAACCGAGCGCGACGCGTGCATCGATGGTCGCATAGCGCGATGCCCACAGCGCGCCGCGCAGGCCGCCGAGCAGGCCGGCCATGCCAAAGGCCAACAGAATGCGGCGGTCGACGGGGATGCCGATAAGACGCGCGCCGTCGGGATTGGAGCCGGCGGCGAACAGTTCGCGCCCGATGGCCGTGCGATAGAGCAGCACATAACCCAGGCACAGGATGACGATCGCGATGACGACGATCAGCGGCACGCCGGCGATCTTCAGGCCGGTCATGTCGAGCCAGGCTTGCGTGACTTCGTCGGCGCTGATCTGGTCACCGGCTGCCCAGATCGAGTTGAAGCCGCGGAAGATCGACATCGAGGCCAGCGTGACGACGATCGCCGGGATCTTTCCCCTGGTGACGACGAGGCCGTTGATCAGGCCGGCGACGCCACCGACGGCGCATGCGGTTATCAGGCCAATGCCGATGTCGAGCCCTGGATAGGCCTGGACCATGCTGGCCGCCATGTAAGCCGACAGGCCGATCACCGCAGCGATCGAAAGGTCGATGTTGCGGGTGATCAGCACCAGCATCTGCGCGAGTGCTGCAACGACGAGCAAGGCGGCATCCATCGACACGGCGGTCAGGTTTGCGGCGCTCACCATGCGCGGGTTGATGACGGTGACCGGGATGGCGACCGCCAGCATCGCGGCGAGCAGACCGAACTCCCGCCGCTTCAGTATGTCGAGCGGTCCTCTTCTCTTCTCCTCGCCGGTGGCCTGTGCCGCCGCATCGGCGCTTTCGCCGGCCTTGGTCGCTGCTTCCAGCACCTTTTCCTGAGTGGCTTCGCCCCTGGCAAATTCGGCCGTCCGATGGCCTTCGCGCAGGACGATGATGCGGTCGCACATGCCGATGAGCTCGGGCATTTCGGAGGAGATCAGGATGATTGCCATGCCCTGGGCGGCAAGGTCGGCGATCATCGCATGCACTTCCGCCTTGGTGCCGACGTCGATGCCTTGCGTCGGCTCGTCGAGGATGAGGACGCGCGGTTCGCTGCGCAGCCATTTGGCCAACACTACCTTCTGCTGGTTGCCGCCGGACAGTTCCTTTACCGGCTGCGCATAGCCGGAAAAGCGAAGCTTCATGCGCTTCAGCCAGTCCGAAACCAGATTGATCGCGCGGTTCGTGCCGTAGAAGCAGGAGCGGGCTGCCTTGTCGAGGACTGGCAGCACCGCGTTGTCGAGGATGGAAAAATCCATGACCAGGCTCTGGCCCATGCGGTCTTCAGAGACATAGGCGATACGCGCATCCATGGCGTCGCGTGCCGACGCGAAGCGCACAGCGTCGCCGTCGATCAGGATTTCGCCGGCATCGGGCTGGTCGATTCCGAACAGCACGCGGGCGATCTCGGTCCGCCCGCTGCCGACCAGGCCGCCGAGCCCGAGCACCTCGCCGGCATGGAGCTTGAGGTCGATAGTGGAAAAGCCACCGGCGTGCGAAAGCCCCCTCGCCTCCAGCACCAGTGCGCCGGTGGCGTGGCTTCGTTGCGGATAGAGGTCGGTGACCTCGCGGCCGACCATCATGCCGATGGCGGCGGCGCGGCCAAGCTCGGCCCTCGGCTTGACACCGATGAGACGCCCGTCGCGCAGCACGGCGATGCGGTCGGCGATGCGGAAGATCTCGTCCATGCGGTGGCCGACGAACATCATCGCCACGCCGTGCAGCCGCAGGTCGGCGACGACGGTGAACAGCCGCTCGACCTCGCGCTGCGACAGGGCGGCCGTCGGCTCGTCCATGATCAGCACCCGCGCGTCGAGCGACAGGGCGCGGGCGATCTCGACCAGTTGCTGTTCGGAGGTGCGCAACGTTCCGAGCCGGGTTTCGGCCGGCACGTCGAGGCCGGCTGTCGCCAGCACCCTGCGCGCGCCGGCAAGCATGGCGGCGTTGTCGATGCCGCCGAAGCGGTCGCGCGGCATATGGCCGAGATAGATGTTCTCCGCCACCGAAAGATCAGGGAAAAGACCGGGGTGCTGGTGCATGACCGAGATGCCGGCAGCCTGGGCGTCGTGCGGCGAATGGAAGACCACAGGCTTGCCATCGACTTCGACATGGCCGCCGGTCGGGAGATACACGCCGGCCAGCAGCTTTACGCAGGTGCTCTTGCCGGCGCCGTTTTCGCCAAGCAGAGCCAGCACCTCGCCTGAGCGCAATTCGAAGGACGCGTCCTTGAGGGCAATCGTGCCGCCGAAGGCTTTTGTCGCCTGAACCAGGGCAACGGGGACAGCCGCGTCGCTCTTCACCATGGCGTCGGCTTCGCCTAATGCGCCCAAGTGCAGCACCTTTCCTCCCTGGTCCTGTTTTTTCAATTTGCTATATTAAATGGCCGAATGCCGCAACTGGAAAATTGACTTCCATGGCCGCGAAGGGCACTGTCGCGTCGCGCACGGGTGCGATTGGAGTGCTCGACCCCGCGGCAGCCTCAAAGCTGCAAGCGGCTGGAGTGGCTCTGCGGGAATGAATGGGGAGGCGCCGGTTTTGTCCGGAAAAGGCAGCAATTCGGTCAAGGTTCGGCATTATAACGAGCGCTTCGTGCTTGATGCCATTCGCCGCCTGAAGGAGGCATCCAAGTCCGATCTGGCGCGCGCCGCAAATCTGACGCCGGCCGCGGTCGCCACCATTGTCGACGGGCTGGAATCGTCCGGATTCGTAAAGCAAGTGGGGAAAAGGTTCGGGCAACGCGGATCGCCATCCACTCTCTACCGACTTGCACCTGAGCGTATCTACAGCGTCGGCATCAAGATCGGCCGGCGCGCGCTGGAAGCCGTGCTCGTCGACTTTGCCGGCGAGGTCCGCTCGCGCGAGTCGCACGAATATCGCTTTCCGGATCCCGACATGGTGCTCAAGGCCGGCAACATGTCGCTGGCCAATTTCGACAAGCTGGTCGAGGGGCTTGGCGATGCCAGCATCGTCGGCGTCGGCATCGCCTCGCCATATTTCCTCGGCGGCTGGAGCGAAGAGCTCGGCTTTCCCGACGATCTCGGCAGCCGCTGGGAAGCAATCGATCTGACGACGTTCTTCGCCACAAAGCCGAAGACCCCGGTCTTCGTGGAAAACGACGCATCATCGGCCGCACTCGCCGAACTCATCCAGGGGACCGGCGCACGGTTCCGCGACTTCATGCATATCTCGATCGACACCTTTGTCGGCGGCGGACTGGTGCAAGGCGGCAAGGTCCATACCGGGCCGCACGGCAACAGCGCCGCGCTCGGTCCTTTGCCGGTCTCGCCTTCAAGCCTCGATTCGGTGGCGGCCAAGCCGGCGCGCTACCAGAGCCTGCTGCATCGCGCTTCGATCTATGTGCTGGTCAATCATCTCAAATCGCGCGGCATCGAGATCAACCGTGTGCGCGAACTCGATCCCTTGCCGCCGGGGGCGCGCGAGCCGCTGTCCGAATGGATCGACGATTGCGCCAATGCGCTGGTCGAGGCGATCATCGCCATCACCTCCGTCATCGACATCGAGGCGATCGTTCTCGACAGCATCCTGCCGCGGCCGATTCATCTCGAGCTGTTGGCAAAGGTGCAGACCCAGTTCAACAGGATCAGCGCCATCGGCATCGTGGCGCCGGAAATCGTGTCGGGACAATTCGGCCCCGAGGCTTCGCCGATCGGCGCGGCGATGCTGCCGTTCTCGGCACTGTTGGCGCCCGACAGCGGCGTGCTCATGATCGGCAAGGACAGAACAATGCTGCCGGGCAGCCTTTCGAGGCTTGCCAGCCAAGGCCAACCAGCAAGAAGCTCAGCGCCTTCAACGGCATAAGATAGTGCCGCGAAAGAGCATCAAGCTCCGGGCATCATCAACATCAGCTCGCAGTCCGGCACGGGCACGACGGGCTTTTTGCGTCGGCACCGGAACTTTTAGCGGCTGCTAATCTTCATTCGTCACCAACATTGAAATGCCGATCGGTCCGCGCTCCGCTTCAGTGCGGGCCCAGGAAGCAAGGAGGAACATATGAACTGGGATCAAATCAAGGGAAAATGGACGCAGTTCAAAGGCAAGGCGAAAGAGCAGTGGGGTGACCTCACCGACGATGATCTTGATCGCATCGAGGGCAACCGAGACCAGCTTTTGGGACGTATCCAGGAGCGATATGGCATCGCCAAGGAAGAGGCAGAGCGCCAGGTAGATGACTGGTCCCGAAGCATCAGCTGAGCCTTGGGCGCAACGCCGTTTGCTGCCCCACCACCGGGGTGAAACTCTGCGTCGCCCGCCGTGCCGACTGGTGCGGTGGGCTCTTTCGACAGCGAGGCGAGCGAGGAACCTTTAGCCGCATCTAATGTTCTACTTGCGTGGCGGGCTTCGCCTCGGCGTGCACCCCACCCGGAGGCGAAGGAGTGCAATCATGAACAACATTATCTGGCTGGTCGGCGCGATCGTGATCGTAATCGCCATTTTGAGCTTTTTGGGTCTGCGATAGGCCTTAGCCCTCTCCTCGACCTCTTCGATTCAGCAACGGCTCCCTCTCGGCGTGGCCTCACTGCCCGTTGCATTCAAGCAGGTCAGACTTAGGTCCCAAGCAAGATACTCCAGGATTGGACCGAAGCCCCGGCTGGGAACGTAGCCGGCTGGCTCACGTTCTGGTGAGCTTTGGCGCGACGAAGTGCGTCCGGGCGGAAGAGTTCAAGCCAGGGAGGAGAGGCCCGACGCTCCGAACGGGCGGCGGGCCTGGGCGTAAATGCAAACGATCAGCAGGCTGTTCAATTCCCATGCCCAGGCAGCACGTGCCGTTGCCAGGCTTCAGGCTGCCGGGATTCGTCGCCGGCAAATCAGCGTGGTCGGATCTTACAATGACAATGATGAACCGATCAGCGTTGCTGGATATTACGACGATGAGATGAGCGCTCTCTGGCGGGGTGCGGTTGCTGGTGCCGCACTTGGCGCCACGGCTGGTCTGTTGGCCGGTTTCAGCGCTTTTGGAGTTCAAGGCGTTGATCCTGCGGGGATGACCGGCATGGCCCTGGTCGGTGCGGCGTGGGGCGGCTTTGCCGGCGTGCTTCTCGGAACTTTCGCCAATTTCGCCCAGAAGCCGCGCAAGCCGAAGATCGCAGAAGGTGTCGTACTGGTGATGGCTCGCGTCGATGAAAGGCAGGCCGGCGCCGCGCATACGGTGCTCCGGAGTTTCGCGGAGATGCCTTCCGGGCCGATGAAGAGGAGCGCTTTGCCAAATTCAAGCCGGCTCCGCGTCCGATCTGGTGCCCGATGAAGTTTGTTTCGCGAAACGGGAATTCAAACCGGAGGCGCCCGACGAAAGCTTGGCAAACCAACACTTTGGAAGCATGCGGGCTACTTGCCGTCGTGTTGTCCTTTATTCTTACCGTTCTGTTGGTTGGTCTCATCCTTGGCTGAACCCATGCCCTTGCCACCGGCGACACTATGCCCGGCAATTGGCGAAGGTTGTGGCCAGTTCGAAGGATTAAACCATTCGTGCTAAGCGTTAATAGCTTGTAGCCATAGGAGAGGACGCCAACGTGGACAAACGGGCTGAAGGAGACGCGGAGAAATTGGCTCGAGGCGAGTTCGAGCTCAGAGCCGAACGATATGGTGTGAACGCCTTTCTTCTCGTTGTCGAACTCGTAAATCTGCTGGAAAAGCGTGGAACGATCAGCAGCGACGACGTCGCGAAAATAGCCGAAGCCGCCGCACTTGCCGTTGCCGCATCCAGCGAACCCGACGTGAACAGCATCAATCTGTTGCAGGCCATCGCTGCCGCACGCCGGCCCAAATAGGCTTATATCAAATCCGCCAGCAATCGGCGCCAACCGATAAACGCTATGTTGAACTGGCCTCAGTCGAGCGTACGGAGCCTTTCCATGTGCAATGACTACGAGCAGCACATCGCCTGGGCCGAATACTGCCGGATGATGGAATCGCTGGCGCTCAAAATCCCCAGCCATCAAACCGAATTGGATCTGCCGCAGGCGGATGACATCCACATCAACGACCCCGCGCCTGTAATGCGCGCCGCTGGCGACGCAATCGAACTGGCGTCGATGACGTTCGGCTTTCCCCCGGCCGGGCCAAAAGGCGGACCTGTATTCAACTTTCGCTCGGAGGGCCGGCAGTTCAGCAACAGCAAGCGCTGTCTCGTTCCGGCGTCGGCATTCTTCGAATTCACGGGAACGAAATATCCAAAAACCAAGCACAGGTTCACGCTGAATGGCCATTCGTTCATGGCGATTGCCGGGCTGTGGCGCGAGGGTGTCGGAAACAAGCCGCCGACGTTCACGATGCTGACGAGCGAGCCAGGGCCGGACGTGGCGCCATATCACAACCGGCAAGTGGTTGTGCTGCGGCGATCGGACTGGGCGGCATGGATCCATCTGACGAAGTCCGAGGCTGAACTCATGCTGCCACTGCCGGAAGGGTCGCTCAGTGTGGAAACAGCTCGGGCAGGTTCGGAGTAGGAACCATCGGATAATTGCGCGCTGAGCTGCGGCCGCGCCGCATCGTCACGGCGATGCGCGCCATGCTCAGAACGAATGCCCGCGCGATATAAGCGCTTCAGCCCGGCTTGACGTAGCCGGCGGTGACCTCGTCTTTGTGGGCGGCGAAAGCTTCCAGGACTTCGGTTTTCTCAGGCTTCGGAATTTTGAAATGATCCAACGTCCGCCCGAGTTCGGCTGCGACCTCATCGAATTCCGCGGGGGAAATCCGCAGGTCGCGATGCGCCTCCTCGAGACCGAGCGGCGTCGTGCCGGGCTTGGTGGCGACGAACTTGAAGGGCCCGCCAGAAACGTCGCAGACCCACAGCGTGCGCATGAACTTAAGGCCGGGCAACCTTTCCAGGTTCTTGGTGTGCCATTTGCGCAGCTGCGGATTCTTGGACTTTTGGCCGACGATCGGGTTCCTCACGACGGCGTCGCTGAAATGATCGATCACCGCTGCGATGGCAAACACGCCGCCCAGCCGCTCATACAGACTTTTCTCGGATGTGGTTTTCTTCGTCTGCGCGAGCGCCTTGTCGACAGGCAATACCGACGTCGATGCGGCGGCCAGCGCCAGCGCGGCGACAACACTTCGTCTTGTGAGAGAAGTCGAAATTTTCATCCCTGGTTCCCTTCGAGGTTAGGCCAGAGCGAGCCGCAGCCTGTCTGGCGGGCTTCATGAAATGACATTCGGACACTTTGCCGTATTTTAGCATCGCCTAAAGAACTAACGAGCCCTTCGCCCGAATTATTCCGATTGGGCGCATTGTCATGGTCAACATGCGTCAAAAGGGGCGAAGGCCGCGCGGATGAGGAAGGCTTAGCAGGCGTCGCTGCACGCGGCAGAGGTCGCGAAGCCACTTCGGCCGCATCTGTGCCCCTGACCTTGGGCATTTTCCTTCTGTGTCGTGTTGTCGGCGGCAATCAGCCCCGGTAGGGGGCGTACAATCGCTTCCCGCGGCTTTGCCGGCTGCTTGCGGCCAATAGCTTGTGCTTTTCGAAGATCGCGAGCTTCTGCGGATAGGTCATCCGCACCTTGCGGTTGCACCCGTCGCATCTGAAGTGCGCGATTGTTCTTAGTGCGGAGCCCTTTCTTACCGCCGGGTGTGAGCAATCCGGACATTCGAATGTGAGCGCGACATCAGATAAGTCTTCGGCCAAACCCATTTCTATCCCCTTCGCAAGCTCGGTGGCTACACTCTGGCGATCATCAATGGGCAATTCAGATGCCAATCCGATTGTGCCAATGCGGGACTAGAACAATTCGCCTCGGAACGCCGCCTAGCTAGTGCGCCTTCTCTGCGCCTTTTGAGCGACGAAGAGACCTAACTTCCTCCAGCAGTTCGCGCTCATTGGTAGTCACGTTTCGGAAGATTGCGACAATCATCACCGCCAAGGCTTCGGCATCCAGGCTTAGAGGGTCAATGTGCTCATCTGCGCAAACCTGATCAAACACGCGTTCACAAATAGCCAAATCGTGAGGGCTGAGGCGAGTGCGATTGAAACGCCGGCGCGACATTTGCGAGCCTTCGAGGCCCGCTGCCCGTGCAAAAGAAGCGGGTCTTCGCAAGAAACGCGAGTCATTGAGCGATTGTTCCCGGCTGCAAGCTTTGTTAAGCAGCCTGCAGCAGGGCAGACTAGAACGCTTTCCCCGCGCGCATCATGGCGCGTGCGAGCGCCGGGAGGTGCGCGTGCAAGACCACTGTTTCGACGAGCTTGTGCGCGTGGCACTCGGCAGATCGCGGGGCGCCATATTTTTCGGCAACCTCGCCAACCGCGCACAATCATCATCGAGCAGGTCAAAGAGGCCTTGGAAGATGCGCCAGCGAAAACAATCTGGTGCTGCGAGAGAGGATTGAACTCTCGACCTCTCCCTTACCAAGGGAGTGCTCTACCACTGAGCTACCGCAGCCGCCGATGGCGGGGCTTCTGCCATATCGAACCGGCAAGCGCAAGGCCAAGACAAAGACGGGTTGAAAGGCCGCACCGGCGATTGTTCCGGACATGGCCGTGCCACAATGTTGGCTATCCCTTGATAGCACGCTGGCGGGTCGCCGGCCGGAGACGGGACGATGAACGACAAGACGCTTTCACCAAAAAAGGATGACCCACCGAAAAAGGCCGGAACGGGCCGCAAGGACCGGCTGGCCGAGCAGTTGCGCGCCAACCTGCAGAAGCGCAAGGCGCAATCGCGCTCACGAAGGACCGGCGACGCCGACAAGCGGCGCGCTGGCGAGGCCGACGAGCGGCCGGAGGGGCTGCAGGCGGCGATGAAAAAAGATTAACGCGAATCGGCTATGTTGGTCGCCGGTACTTTGGCCAAGTCGGCGTGGGCCAAAGTGGGGAGTAGCCTGTTTCTTGAACCAAGCCGGCCAATGGTCTAGATGGCCGCAACAGACTCAACCGATTTAAACCGGCCTTGGCGCCGAGGGGACGCTCTTCATGGATCGCATCAGAATTGTCGGCGGCAACAAGCTTGCCGGAAGCATTCCGATCTCGGGCGCGAAAAACGCTGCGCTGCCGCTGATGATCGCCGCGCTTTTGACCGATGACACGCTGACGCTGGAAAACGTGCCGCATCTGGCCGATGTCGAGCAGCTGATCCGCATCCTCGGCAATCACGGCGTCGACTATTCGGTCAATGGCCGCCGCGAAAAGCAGCAGGAAGGCTATTCGCGCACCATCACTTTCTCCGCCCGCAACATCGTCGACACGACGGCGCCTTACGAGCTGGTGTCGAAGATGCGGGCCTCGTTCTGGGTGATCGGCCCGCTGCTGGCCCGCATGGGCGAGGCCAAGGTGTCGCTGCCCGGCGGCTGCGCCATCGGCACACGGCCGGTTGACCTCTTCCTCGAGGGCCTGCAGGCGCTGGGCGCCGATATCGACGTCGACACCGGCTATGTCATTGCCAAAACCAGGAACGGCCGGCTTGTCGGCAACCGTTATGTGTTCCCGAAAGTTTCGGTCGGCGCCACCCATGTGCTGATGATGGCGGCCTCGCTGGCCAAGGGCGAGACGGTGCTCGAAAACGCCGCCCGCGAGCCGGAGATCGTCAACCTCGCCGAATGCCTCAACGCCATGGGCGCGAAGATCTCGGGCGCCGGCACGGCGACCATCACCATCGACGGCGTCGAGGCGCTGTCGGGTGCCCGCGTCAGGGTGATCCCCGACCGCATCGAGACCGGCACCTATGCGATGGCGGTGGCGATGACCGGCGGCGACGTCGTGCTGGAAGGCGCGCGGCCCGACCTGTTGCAGACGGCGCTCGACATCATTTCGCAGACCGGCGCCGAGATCACGCAGACTAATTCCGGCATCCGCGTCAGGCGCAACGGCGCCGGCATTTCGCCGGTCGACGTGACGACGGCGCCCTTCCCGGCTTTCCCGACCGATCTGCAGGCGCAGTTCATGGGCCTGATGACGATGGCCAAGGGCAAGTCGCGCATCACCGAGACGATCTTTGAAAACCGCTTCATGCACGTCCAGGAACTCGCCCGGCTAGGCGCCCACATCACGCTGTCCGGCCAGACGGCGATCGTCGACGGCGTAGCGAAACTGAAGGGCGCGCCAGTCATGGCGACCGATCTTCGGGCCTCGGTGTCGCTGGTCATTGCCGGCCTTGCTGCCGAAGGCGAAACCACGGTCAACCGCGTCTACCATCTCGACCGCGGCTTCGAGCGGCTGGAGGAAAAGCTGTCTGGTTGCGGCGCGGAAATCGAGCGCATTTCGGGGTAACGATAGCAGGCTCAGGTCGGCGCTGCCCCTCGCCTGCCTGCCGGCATCTTCTCGCCGTATAGGGACGGGAAGTAGGACCGCCTCGCGAAGAATTTCGCCAATCTCCGGCGTTGCGGAGAGGGTGCCGAGGTTGCGGCCAGCCCCTACACCCGTCCCCTATACGGGAGAAGGTCCCGGCAGGGGGATGAGGGGCGGCGCCGACCGGAGCGATTGCCTGGCCAAGACCTCCGGCGCGGTTGCACGAGCCGGAAAGACCGCCTAACAGAAGGTCGAATAATCAACTCGCAGGTGCGAATTCCGCATGAATGGCCTCAAGCTTGTCGCGCTCGACGATCAGGATCTGAGCATCATCTCGGCGCATCTCCAGGATGCCGTCATGAAGGTCAGCGATCTCGAATACCTGCCTTCGGTAAAGCGCTTCGTGCTGACCATGAACCGCTTCGTGTGGGAGGCGAAATCCGGCTTCTTGCGCCAGCACAATGAGCGGCGGCAGGCCGTGCTGCATTTCGACCGGGTGCTCGGCGCCAAGACCAGCGGCATTGCCCGCGACAAGCCGGACGAAGTGCTGTCGCTGCTGGCGATCAGCTTTCTCGCGCTCGACAAGCCGGCCGGCATCGTCGAGCTGATCTTTTCGGGCGGCGGCGCGATCATGCTCGATGTCGAATGCATCGAGGCACGGCTTGCCGATGTCGGCGGCGCCTGGGAAGCGACGTCGCGCCCGGTCCACAGGGTTTGAGCCGATGGCCATCACGCTTCGCCAGTCCGACGCCGATTTCGAGCAGCGCTTTGCCGCGTTCCTGCTGACCAAGCGGGAAGTCTCGGCCGATGTCGACGCCGTGGTGCGCGAGATCATCGCCAAGGTGCGTGCCGAGGGCGACGCGGCGCTGGTCGGGTACACGCAGAAATTCGGCGGCGGTGACCTGGCCAGGCTCGGCATCGCCGTCTCCAGGGACGACATTGCCAAGGCTTATGAGGCCGCCGATCCGCAGACGGTCGAGGCGCTGAAATTCGCGCGCGAGCGCATCCGCTCCCACCACCAGCGGCAGCTGCCGCAGGACGACCGCTACACCGATGCCGCCGGCATCGAGCTCGGCTCGCGCTGGACGGCAATCGAGGCCGTCGGGCTCTACGTGCCGGGCGGCACGGCGAGCTATCCGAGCTCGGTGCTGATGAACGCGGTACCGGCCAAGGTCGCCGGCGTCGAGCGCATCGCCATAGTGGTGCCGGCCTCCGGCGGCGAGGTGCCGCCGCTGGTGCTGGTGGCAGCCGACCTTGCCGGTGTCTCCGAAATCTACCGCGTTGGTGGCGCCCAGGCGATCGCGGCCCTTGCCTATGGCACCGAGACGATAAAGCCCGTCGCCAAGATCGTCGGCCCCGGCAATGCCTATGTCGCTGCGGCCAAGCGCCAGGTGTTCGGCACGGTGGGCATCGACATGATCGCCGGGCCGTCGGAAGTGCTGGTCGTCGCCGACGGCAGCAACGATCCGGACTGGATCGCCGCCGACCTGCTCGCCCAGGCCGAACACGATGTGTCGGCGCAGTCGATCCTGATCACCGACGACACTGCCTTTGGCGCGGCGGTCGAACAGGCGGTGGAGCGGCAGTTGCAGAACCTGCCGCGCGGAGAAACGGCGGCGGCGAGCTGGCGCGATTTTGGCGCCATAGTCCTAGTGCCGACGATCGAGGCAGCACTGCCGCTGGTCGACCGCATCGCGGCCGAACATGTCGAGCTTGCCATCGACGACCCAGAGGCCTTCCTGGCGCGAATGCGCAATGCCGGTGCGGTGTTTCTCGGCCGCCACACGCCGGAAGCCATCGGCGACTATGTCGCCGGCTCCAACCACGTGCTGCCGACGGCGCGCTCGGCGCGCTTTTCGTCCGGGCTTTCGGTGCTCGATTTCGTCAAGCGCACTTCGATCCTGAAGCTCGGGCCGGAGCAGTTGCGGGCGCTGGCGCCGGCGGCGATCACGCTCGCCAAGGCGGAAGGGCTCGATGCACATGGACGCTCCGTCGGCATTCGGCTGAACATGTAGAAATGTCTGACTACGACCAAACCCGCGCCAGACTGATCGATGTCGAGCTCGACGAGACGATCGGCCGCTCGACGCCCGATGTCGAGCATGAGCGGGCGGTGGCGATCTTCGACCTGATCGAGGAGAACCGCTTCCAGCCGGTCAATGACGACGGCGCCGGCCCGTACCGGCTGAAACTGTCGCTGGCCGAATCCCGGCTGGTGTTTGCGGTGGCGCGCGAGGACGGCGCAGCCGTGGTCACCCACATCCTGTCGCTGACGCCGCTTCGGCGCATCGTCAAGGATTACTACATGATCTGCGAAAGCTATTACGATGCCATCCGCACCGCGACGCCCAGCCACATCGAGGCGATCGACATGGGCCGGCGCGGCCTGCACAATGAAGGCTCGCAGACGCTGATGGACCGGCTTGCCGGCAAGATCGAGATTGACTTCGACACGGCGCGCCGGCTGTTCACGCTGGTTTGCGTGCTGCACTGGCGAGGCTGAACTGGCCGCCCCGCTGCCCCGCCCGATCCTGCCCCGCTCGATCCTGTTTGTCTGCGGCATGAACGCCGTGCGCTCGCCGATGGCCGAATTGCTGGCGCGCAAGGTGCTTCCGCCCACCACCTTCGTCGCCTCGGCCGGGGTGCGCGGCGGCGAACGCGATCCGTTCGTCGATGCCGTGCTGGCCGAAGAAGGGCTGTCGCTGGGCGAACGGCACCCGAGAACGATGGACGACCTCGAGGACGATTATTTCGACCTGATCGTGACGCTGGCGCCGGAAGCTCACCACACCGCGCTCGAGCTCACCCGCTCGCTGGCCGTCGAGGTCGAGTATTGGCCGATGCCCGACCCGACCGGCGTCAGCGGCACGCGCGAGCAGATCATGGCCGCCTACCGCGACGTGCGCGAGCGGCTGAAGGCGCGGATCGGCCGCCGTTTTCTCGGCAACGGGGCTAAAAACGCCGCGGATTAAGCATGTTCACAAGCGGACGTTTATCATATAGGTTCCGCGCAACTTTCCGGCCGGGGCGCTGGAAGTACCCATCCAAGCAAAGGTATCGAATGCCGAAGGAAGAAGTCCTCGAGTTTCCGGGTGTCGTGACGGAACTGCTGCCCAACGCGATGTTCAGGGTCAAGCTCGAAAACGAACATGAAATCATCGCCCATACGGCCGGCCGCATGCGCAAGAACCGCATCCGCGTTTTGACCGGCGACAAGGTCCTGGTCGAGATGACGCCCTACGACCTGACCAAGGGCCGCATCACCTACCGCTTCAAGTAAGTTCAAGGACCCGGCCGGGATCGCGATGGGCATTTTGCAGAAGCTCGTGCTTGCCTCGGGTTCGCCGCGCCGGATCGAGCTGCTGCAGCAGGCCGGCATCGAGCCGGACCGTGTGCTGCCGGCCGATGTCGACGAGACGCCGCTGCGCGCCGAGCACCCGCGCTCGCTGGCCAAGCGCCTGGCAACACAGAAGGCCGAGAAGGCGCTGGCTTCGCTGAAGACCGAGACGGACTACCTGCCGAGCTTCGTGCTGGCCGCCGACACGGTGGTTGCCGTCGGGCGGCGCATCCTGCCCAAGGCCGAGACGCTCGACGACGCCGCCAACTGCCTCGGGCTTTTGTCCGGCCGTTCGCACCGGGTCTATTCCGGCATCTGCCTGATCACGCCGGGCGGCAAGCAGCGCTTGCGGCTGGTGGAGACCAGGGTGCGTTTCAAGCGGCTGCCGCGCGAGGAGATCGAGGCCTACATCGCATCCGGAGAATGGCGCGGCAAGGCCGGCGGCTATGGCGTCCAGGGGCTTGCCGGCGCCTTCGTCGTCAAGCTTGTCGGCTCCTACACCAACGTCGTCGGCCTGCCACTCTACGAGACGGTAGCGCTTTTGAGCGGCGAAGGGTTTAAGGTGCACGCCAACTGGCTGTCGGGTGCGCGGATATGAGCCCGGACGACAAGGTCACGCCGTTGCGGCCCAAGCGGCCCTGCCCCGAATGCGGCAAGCCATCGGCGCGCGAAACCTACCCGTTCTGCTCGACGCGCTGCAAGGACATCGACCTCAACCGCTGGCTGAAGGGGGTCTACGTCATCCCGGGCCGCGACGACGAAGACGAGAACGACGACCAGAAATAGCGCCGTCCACCTGCGGTTTTCCACAGGCTTGGGACGGTTTCGCAGCCGCGATCGTGACCGATGATCGGCCTTGCGGACTGCCTGTCGTTTCCCGCCTGAAATCAATGTCCAGAACTTGTTCCATCCGGGCACTGTCGGACGGAACAGGTTCTGGCGTTTTGTTTGAGCATGATCTTTTCCGAAAACCGGATTCCACTTTTCGGGATCATGCTTTTTGTTTGAGCATGATCTTTTCCGAAAACCGGATTCCACTTTTCGGGATCATGCTTTTTGTCTGAGCATGATCTTTTTCCGAAAACCGGATTCCACTTTTCGGGATCATGCTCTAAGCGCTGGACAGGCCGAATTCCCGTGCTATAACCCACGCGCTTTCAAGGGGTGCCGACGGCGCTTTCATGAACCCGGTGTGCAGATTGCCGCCCGCCGGAGCAGGCCCAGATAGCTCAGTTGGTAGAGCAGCGGACTGAAAATCCGCGTGTCGGTGGTTCGAATCCGCCTCTGGGCACCACTACTTCCTCATATAAAATCACTCAATGGCTTGCGGTGTCGCCAACTTGGCGACTTACGGCATTTCATGTCGCGCCGTGTTGCGAACTGTTACCGTTGATTTTCAAGGGTTTCCTGCGACTGTCGGCAACTCCACGCGACATGAACGCGACATGGGCACGCGCAAAGCGCGCCGTAGCCGCTTTCAGACGTTCTCTCATGCGTCTTTATGGTTCGAGATGCGTGGGCACTGTCTGCGAGAGGCTTACAGGCCGGCAGGTGCGGCATCGGGCCAAACCGGAGTTCATACGCAGGCATTACGAGGAATTCGCGTCCCGCAATCGGCAGGGAGATACTTGAACCTCAAGACGTCTGGAAATTACGGCGCGAACCCGCGTTACGTTGCCGGAATCCCCCAACCTACGAAAGTACCTCGCGACGTCGGGATGCTTGCGATCGTCCTGCCTCAAAAGGGCAAGTGCATCGTTGGTCACCGGCGAGCGCCGTCGCCAAACGCACTGATGAGCAGAGGCGAGCAGCGCTTTGTCTGATTGAGCCAAGCGAAGCGCAGCCAAAAACGACACTCGATACTTTCCTGCCAATAGCTTCAACAAAGACCAGCCTCATGGCAAATGCTCGGTTTCAAATTTCATGTGCCCGCCGGCTTTACCGCTTTCTGGCAACCACCAGGAAATTCTGCGCAAGCTCCGCCGGAATCCTGGCACTTGCGCAGATCCTTTCAAACGGCACGATCAATATTTCGCAGAGTCTTGGCAGCAATTTCCCGGGTCGCGGCAAAAAACCGTACCCAACTATCCGCTCGACAATAAAGCCGTTTGCAATGAGCGTCTGCTCGTATCCTTTAATGCTCAAAGTGTGGCGGACTGTCCCTCCTGCATAACGGTTCAGAATGCGGCAGACCAGCCCTATTGGCGAGGTCGCATTCATGTGGATATTCGAGATTAGCAATCCACCTTCGTTCAAATGCGCGCTGATGGCCGACAGTGCATCCTTCCTGAGCTCATCTTCAGCATTGAGGAAGAATCTGAATGCCGTGACCACGTCGAACCTTTCGGCGAGCGGAGAGAGCGTAATATCAGCGCGGACCAATTTCACGTTCTTCGGAACCCGTGCGCTAGCCAGCATAGATTGGGAGATGTCAACGCCGACGACTTCACCAAAAAATTGAGCTGCGATATTTGCTATGCGGCCTGTGCCGCATGCGAAGTCCAGGCATTTCCGGTTCGGCCCGCCGACAGGCAGGAGAGTACGTTCGACCAAGGGCTTTTCGATACCCGACCACAGAGCTGCATAGTAGCCGGACCGGAACGTGTCGGAGTAATGGGCACCGTACCCATCCGTCTGGTGGCTTGCTCGGTAATCCCGACGAGCGGGTGCACGGTTCTCATGGACGCTGCCTAACGGTCGCCGCTGCGCCCGTAGAAATCTGCGAATGCCAACGAACGATCTCACCGTGAGCACCATGCAACTCGCGCCTCTAGTCTGGCCCGACGCATGCCGTCGCGGGCAATCCGTGCCCCACGATGCGCGCGACGACCTGTTCGAAATTGCGTGGGTCGAGGCCGTCGACACGCATCAGCGGCCATTTGTCTTGCAGGCATTGGCCGATCTCCCTCGCGATATCCGCTTGCTTCAGGCCCCTGACCACTCCGACTTCGAGAAGGCGCTCGAGGTACGGCTGCCGCGCATACCGCTCAATGAGGCGGTGGCGCAGCGTTTCCCCGGGCGCGTCGACTTGAATGAGGAGATCCGGTCGCGGCAGGAACGTCATGCAATTACGAACCATGTCGATACTTGGATTTCGTGCCAACAGGACGAGCGCACACAACGCCTGAACGATGCCCTCTTCGAAAATGAAGTACCCTTCTGAGGCCTGCGCCGTATTCCAGGCTTCGAAGAGCAAAACGACGTCGATCTTCAGACGCAACGCCCATATTCGACTTTTTGGAGGGATCGATGCCAAAAGCCGCGCAGCGGCCCCCTCGCTCGGCGGGGTCGAGAACAAGACCGGACTCGCGGTGGCGAGCTTGTGCACCAGACGCTGGATGCCATGGCGTGTCTCCGGGCCTTCATCCTCGACCGAATCGACTTCGCTGCCGAAAGACACAAAATCAATCCGGCGATAGCCATTGACTGTCTTCACACGGATGTCGCGTTTCGCCAGCTCACGGCAAAGGGCGCGGAGAAGGGTCGTCTTGCCTGCACCAGGCGGACCGAACAACTCGATAATCATGTAGGGACCTCCCGAACAGGAAACAGAAAGATCGGATGAAGCGAGCTCGCCCGCTCCGGCGGTGTGGCGAGCGTAAACACTCTGGCATCCGCCTGGCCGAGTTGACCCCGCTCGCTGGCATCCTGCTGACGCCGCAAAAAGATTTGGAGGAGATGCGATGCGGCGGGAACTGCCTTTCCATGGCGTGCAGTCCCGCCTGTCGAGCCGCGACAGCGTTGCCGGTTGACTTGGGAACTTGCAATTGCTTCTCGATCGCCTGCGCTTGCGGCTGGTTGACACGCCTGTCGCTGTCGAACTGGCTCGTCGCCCGTGCCATCTCCTGATCGAGCGCGTGCCCCACGGTTGCCCGTTGGTCGACGTCGGTCGTTGTGGCTTCCAGGCGTGCGAGCCTCGACGACGCCGACCCCGCCGCCTGCGCCAACACCTCCGTCGTCGCGCCGCTTGCGCCCATAGGAACATGGACCTCAGAAAGTCTCTAAATTGCCTGGTGATCGGAGCTTACTAGGAGTGCCGAACCATACCATCATCCATCTGAATGACTGTCGGCACCACGGCACGCGTGTTTGGGCGCTGAACAAGGCAACGAGTTCAGGCCGAGCGGGCGCTTTTGGCTTGACGCGACACAAACGCGACATTCGACCTAAAATCTGAACAATATCAATCACCGACAGCGGACTGAAAATTCGCATGTCGGTGGTTCGAATCCGCCTCTGGGCACCATTTTTCCCTGTACGGCCCGGAGATGGGTAACAGTTTGTACCTAAGACATGGGTGACAACCTCGCGCCGATCGGATTGTCGATGGCGTGCAAGAATTATCTGGACCATGGCGCCAGCGGCTCCTGCTCGCCGGCCAAATGTCGATGAAGAGCATCTTCGGCATCTTGGATCCCACTCTGGCCATAACCGGTCTACAGACCGAGGGCGCAGCCGTCCTTGCGCGGTTCAGAACCGCCCAGCAGGGTCCCGTTTGCCCAATCGATGCGAATGGCCTGCGCACCGCCGATCGGGTCCGTGGCGGGAATGATTTCGAAACCGCGTCGGCTAAGTTCAGCTACGGTTTCGCCAGCGAGCCCGTGTTCGGCCTGGACGTTCATGGTGCCGCTGACGGGGGCGACCCGCGGCAGATCAATCGCCTCCTGCAGATCCATCCCGAAGTCGAGCACCTTCGTCAGCAGGTGCGCGTGGCCCATTGCCTGGTAGTAGCCACCCATAACGCCGAAAGGCATTTCTGCCCGGCCGTCTCTCGCAAGCATCCCGGGTATGATGGTATGCAAAGGTCGCTTGTTCGGCGCCACTGCATTGGGGTGCTTGGGGTCAAGCGAAAAGCTTTGCCCGCGATTGTGCAAGACGACACCGGAGCGTGGCGAGACCAGGCCCGAGCCAAAGCTGTCGAAGACCGAGTTGATGAAACTGACCGCATTGCGATCCTTATCGACAACGGAAATATAGGCCGTGTCGCTGTGCAGCGGCATATCGAACGCCGGCAGGTCCGCGCGGGCGCGCTTTAGGTCAATCATGCCGGCCAGACGATCGGCCCAGGCATTCGACAACATGTCGGCCACCGGGACCTCGGACGCATCAGGATCGGCGACGAGCAGGTCACGCGCGGCGTAAGCGAGGCGTGTTGCTTCGATTTCCAGGTGAAGCCGGTCCGCGGATTGCGGGTCGCCGTGCGCTTCGAAGCGCGAGAGGATGTTTAGAATGAGCAGCGCGATCACACCCTGGCCATTCGGCGGACATTCGAACACATCGCAGCCTCGGAACGCCGTGCTGATCGGGGTCACGTATTCGCCTGTTGCCGAGGCGAAATCTTCGAGTGTGTGCAATCCGCCGAGCCCACGAAGATAGGCGACCATGTCACCGGCCACAGGGCCAGTGTAGAAGGCCTCTCGTCCCTTCTTGGCGATCAGCCGCAGCGTTGCAGCCAACTCAGGCTGGCGATGCACTTCGCCAACGCCTGGCGCACGGCCGTTTGGCAGGAAAATCCGTTTCGCGGCTACATCGGAGGCCAGAAGTTCTTCTTCCAACGCCCAGTCACGATGGACCCGCGGTGAAATGGCGTAGCCTTCCTCGGCGAAACGTATAGCGGGGGCCAGGATTTGATCGAAGGGCATATGCCCATGATCAGCGTGCAATCTGGTCCAGGCATCGATTGCTCCCGGGATGGTGACGGAGCCAGGAGAATTGCGGGCCACCTCCGCCATGCCACGTTCGAGGAACCAGTCAATTGTGAGGGCGGCGGGTGTCCTGCCCGATCCGTTGTAGGCGATGACCTCGCCGTATCCGTTTCGCGACAGAAGAGCGAAGCAGTCGCCTCCAATGCCGGTCGAGGCTGGCTCGACGACACATTGCACCGCGCAGGCTGCGATGGCGGCATCCATGGCGTTGCCGCCGGCCGCCATGATCTCCACCGCCGTGAGGGTCGCCGACGGATGAGAGGTGGCGGCCATGGCCTCGCGTGAAACGACAACCGAGCGCGTTGGTTTCTCAAAATTTCGCATGCTATGCCCTTCTGATCGTGCTCAAGAGGCGGCGTCGCTCATCGTCGAGGGGCGGTGCCGCAGATGCCGCGACATCCAGTATTCGAGTGCCGCCAAGGCACGGATGATCGCGAAGTTCAAAGTGAGATAAATGGCGCCCGCGCAGATGAAGACTTCAAAGGCGCGGTAGGTCTGGGAGATCAATCCCTGGGCAATTCCAGTCACCTCCATCAAGGTCACGATGGAAGCCAGAGACGTGCCCTTGATCATCAGGATGATTTCATTGCCGTAACTCGGCAGCGCCTGGCGAAAGGCCAGCGGCAGGATAACGTGCCGATAGGTCAAATAGGTGGACAGGCCGACAGACCGGGCCGCCTCGACAAGGCCGCGTGGCACCGATTGAATCGCGCCGCGGAGGATTTCGCTGCCATAGGCGGTGGTGTTGAGTGTCAGCGCGATGATTGCGCACCAGTAGGGTTCGCGGAAAACGGCCCATAATCCAATTGCCGACAGTTGGTGCCGGAACTGACCAAGGCCATAATAGGTCAGAAAAATCTGCACCAGCAGAGGCGTGCCCCTGAACACGGCAACGAAGCCACGGATCGGCAAGACGACGAAGGGCGATTCCGATTGCTGGGCAAGCGCCAATGTGACGGCAAGAACGAAGCCGGCAACGATGGAAGTCAGGGCCAGTTCCATCGTGAGCGGCAGGCCGACGAGTAGCTTCGGCAGGATTTCGAGGAAAAAACTGAAATCTATCATGCCGACCGGACGCGCCACGGCGCCTTCCGTTCCAGACGGTAGAAGGCGTGGCCCGTGACGGAAGCGATAGCCAGATAGAGCAAGGCTGCAGCAATGTAGAAGATGAACGGTTCACGGGTCGAACCTGCAGCGATCTGCGCCTGGCGCATCAGTTCAACGAGGCCGATTACCGATATCAGCGACGAGTCCTTCAGAACCAACTGCCACACATTGCCGAGACCTGGCAGCGCGTATCTCAGGAGCTGGGGAAAAATAACCTGTCGCAGCCGCTGCAGCCGGTTGAGACCAAGCGCGCAAGCGGCATCGTGCTGTCCCTGGTCGATGGCGAGGTAAGCCCCTCGATAGACCTCGGCTTGATAGGCGCCCGAGATGATCGCGATAGCCAAGGTTCCAGTGGCAAAGGCCGGAACGCCGACGAATCCGGACCCACCCAGGCTATGACCAAGCGAGGTCAGGGCGACGCTTCCTCCATAGTAAAGCAGATAAATGGTCAGAAGGTCGGGCACGCCCCTGAAAACCGTGCAATAGCCAAGGGCCAAGAACCTCAATATTTTGGAGTTGCGGAGACGCCCGGCCGCTGCCAGCCCGCCAAATACAGCGCCAAGCGCAAAGCCCAGCACGGACAGGAGCACTGTGACCGAGGCCGCCATGAGAAGAGCAGCCCCCCAACCTCCGTGCTGGAAACCAAGCAGCCGGAATGCGTCAACCATTGATACCCCCGGCATTGATACCCCCGGCAGGACGAACGGCTCAGCTCCGGAACGTGGTCAGGAATGGCCGTTCGCCGGCAAGCGCTTACTTGACTGGAGTGACGTCGCTCTTGAGCCATTTAAGCGACAGGGTTTTGATCGTGCCGTCGGCGGTCGCGGCGTCGATGGCGCCGTTGAGCATGTCTTTCAGCTTGGTGTCCTCTTTGCGGATACCGGCCCCGGAGCCAAGACCGAAGAGACCCCCGACAAATCCTGGTCCTGCAAGCGTATAGTCGCTGAACTCCGGCTTGCCCAGCGTGGCGGCCAGCGCTGTCTGTTGCGCGAAGAGCGCGTCGATGCGACCCGCGGCAAGATCGAGATCGTGTTGCTCGGTGGTCTTGTATTCGCGAATCTCGGCGACGTCCGAGAAGTATTTTTTCACAAATTCCAGGTTCGCCGTTGCAGCCTGAACTCCAATGATCTTTCCCTTCAGCAATGGCTTGAGCTTGTCGATTGCCGCCTGCGCAGAGGGTTCATTCTCCAGCTTCAACCGCTCGTTGGAGATGCCGAGCTTGCCCAGTTCGCTATCCTTGGCGACCGCGAAACCTGAGGGATCCACGGCATACGGCTGGGTAAAGTCAATGATCTTCAGACGTTTTTCAGTGATGAACATGCTCGCCATGATCACGTCGAACTTGCCGACGGTCAGCGCGGGGATCATGCCGTCCCAGTCCTGTGCGACGATCTTGCACTCGATCTTCATTCGCCCGCACAGATCATTGGCGAGATCGACTTCGAAGCCGTCCAGCTTGCCGTCGGCTGTTGTGAAATTCCAGGGCGCGTAGGCTCCTTCGGTGGCAATGGTAATTGCCTTTGGTGTTTCTTGTGCAACGGCGGCCTGGACCAGGCCGAACAGGACCGACGCAATGGCTGCGATGCGGCTAATTTTCATATCATTCTCCTCTTTTTGCCGGTATGGCAGTTCCCTTTCGTCGTGCCGGATTATCTTCCGGCTTCAACGAGTTAGATGGTATTCCCTAGCGGCGGCCGGGACTTGCGAAGTTGGCCAGAAGCGGCGCCGTCTCGACGATATGATCCCGCATGACGATCTCAGCCTTGCCGGCATCACCTGACCGCAGCACGTCGATCAGGATCTCGTGCTCGGCACGCGCGCTGGCGGGTTTGTCGACATAGTCGAACCAGATGCGCAGGTAGGGCTCGATCACGACGTGCAGGCTGACAATCTGCCGGACCAGCTTGGGTCTGTTGCTCAATTGGCAAATCTGCAAATGGAAGGCCTGATGGCGCACGACCCAGTCGCTGCTGCCGGTCTGGCTGGCGCGCTCCATCCGGTCGAGCTGGCGTTCCAGTTCTTCAAGCACTTCGACATCGATGTGCGGCATGGCAAGCCTCACCGCCAGCCCTTCGAGCACCGAGCGTATTTCAAATGTTTCGTAGATCTCATCGAGGGTAAGCCCGGCGACGATGCAGCCACGGTTCGGGCGAATGACCACAAGACCTTCCGCGGCCAGTTGGCGGAATGCTTCGCGAACCGGCATGCGGCTCATGCCGATTTCCGTCGCGATCTCTTCCGGGATCAGCCGGTCCCCGGCCCGATAACGCCCCATCCTCAGGGCCCGCTGAATGTGGCGATAAGCTTCCTCCTCGGCGGTCGTGATGCCCAACGGCTCGATTGCGTCAGCTGCCATGTCTTGGGTCCGATCAGAGCGTATCTGTGTATCCACTTATCCAGTTCTCGAAACCTGTGTCAAGCACCGATGCTTGGGCGCTTTAGAATTTCTCTTGTGAGAATAAGCACTTGGTAGGGGAAATCGGGCTAAGCACACTGTGATCAGCTAAGCCGCTGATCGGCCTACTTTTCAACATCCGGCAAAAAGGCCCGCCGCTCCATTTGCGAAGCGGCGAGGCCCCATATTCGGGGACGATTGCCGGGGATTCCCCGGCATTGCCTACAGTGCAATTCAGGTGCCAGAATTGTTGGCCCAAAACGGGTCACCGCACCGGAGGCGCGAGCGCGGACCTTCCGCGATCACGCTACTGCCGCGCATTGCCGTTCCTGCTATGTTACTTTGCGGCGGACGTAATTTTTCCGCCTGGCCGGCGCCCCATCAGGCAACTTACCCCAACGCGCCCCCCAAGTGGCGCCGGCCATTTTCCCCTTATTGGGGCACGGGCGCGCCGATTCCGTTATGCGCTTTCGAGCTATGGCAATCCGCCGGCGAGCCGCTTTGTCCAGCCTGCAACCGTCAGTCCGCACGCGATTCCCGCGCAGTCGGCCACCCAGTCGAATAAATCCGGGTCGCGCCCTATCAGTTGCACGGCCTGAAGCCCCTCGATCGCCGCACCCGTGAGAACGAGGAGTACGATCAGCTTCGCCTTGCGTTCCGGCCAGCCGAGACTTCCGAGAGCCGCCAGGACGACGAAGGCGGCGGCGTGATTGAGCTTGTCGTGATCAAACGTGAAAGCCAGGCCAAGACCCTGCAAGAGCCGCTCCGGCAGAAGGGCGAACAGCAGAACGCCGGCAAACGCGGCCGGAAAGGCAATCCTTGCCACGATCTGATAAGAATCCAGGCGCAACAAGGGTAGAATGGCCTTTCGTCCGAAATCTGCAGGGAATACCGCCGGCCGCCATAGTCGCGAGCGAGCGCGGCGTCCAATTTCCGCCGTCGGGGCGTCCGGTGCATCGTCAGAATGAATGAATGCCTCGGGTCAGCCGCTGGGCAGGCCGAACTGCTGGGGAGGGCTCTGCAATGGTGCGGCTTCCGCGATCACGCAATTACCTGCTGCGCCAACGCGGCTACTATCTGGCTGCGGCGGACCTGATTTCCGCTTGGCCGGCGCTGCGTCAGGGCACCTTACCCCATGCCACACGAATCAGCGCCGGCCAGAATTCCATCGATTGCGTGATGACCGACCCGCGTCAAAAAAGCCCGCCGCCCTGTCGGACGACGGGCTCCGTTGCCTGGGCGCCAGGGCGCCGCGGTAGCGACTGATGTTACTAGTGCTCCCGCAGGTCTCCAATATGCTGCCGCCGCATGGCGTTGCGCATCGGCTAAACAAACGAAGCCCGCGCCTCTGGCGGAGGGCGCGGGCCGACCGGGTTGCACCCGATCTGCAGCAGAATCCTGGGAGGTTCCCGCTGCTTAAGATAACAATTAGAGACTTCTAATGTTCCGCGCCAGGGGAAGATGCCGCTGCACCAGAAATCTGATGATGGTCGGCGCGATGATGATCGAGCCGTCAGTTCGTGCGCAAGTCGATCTGGAAAATCCGCTCGTCGAAGTGCCGCGTTTCAACGGCAAAGGTCAAAGCCACTTCAAGGACCAGACCGCCACGGTCGTCCCGGACCTTGACTGCAATCCTGCGATGAGGAAGGCCATCCCTGGCCATCTCGGCCAGTGTGCGAAGGGCTTCTTTCCTGACCAGCGGGAGATCGTCATATAACGTTCCCTGATCGTCGGAATAGACGATTCCGTCTTCATCGGAATCGAAGAAGTAGCGGGGCATTGCGCTTGGCCGAAGCGGCGGCATCCGGGCATGTTGTCGATAGCTGGCCGGATCTCGGCCGATCGCGATCAGTGCCTCTCCACCGTTGGCTTGGCCGCCAGCTCACTTGCGCTCGCGCAATGCCTTCACCGCCTGCGAGAGGATCATCCGGTCGCCGCCGGTCCTTTTGATCAGCTTGCTCACCTGGCTGGGCGAAACACCATTTTCCCGCGCGAAATGTTCGACCTCATAATATTCATCCGCCGAAACGCGATTGCGGTCGCTGAAGTCTCGCTTGCTCTTGTCGTCGGGCATTTCCGCTCTCCTCGCCCCTTCTCTTCGCTTCAGGGGGTCAACTTTGGTGCACGCAGCAATTTGAGGGTTCGCCCGCCACAAAGTGACGCGCGAACCCTTATCGGCGCAGGAAGGGACAGGGCTGCGCAGATGCCGGGTTCGATCGGAATGGAAACAGCCAGGATCGGTGCGAGCAACCGTCGACCTTTTCCATGGAATCCTCCCGGAACGTGCAGCCAGCAACGGCTAGGTGCCGCGGCGGTTCCGGGTCACGCGGCAAACCCACCCTTTGCGCACAAGGATCAGACTTAGGTCCTGCGGCAACACGTCGGTTGGTCCCTGCCGGGCGGGACCGAAGCCCGGTCGACGGAACGTTTTCAGCTGCCTTCCGTTCGAGTGAGCCTTGGCGCGAAGAGCGGACCGAGTTCGCAAAGGAGACGACCATGAGAATGCATCTTTCCACCGCGGTGGCGGGATTTCTGCTGCTGGCAGGCCTCGGCGCCGCTGCAGCGCAAGACGTTGTCATCGAACCGCAGCAGGAAACGGTCATCAAGGAGTATGTGAAGAAGCAGCCGCTGGCCTCGGTGAAAATCCCTGGGGTGGAGCTCAATATCGGCTCGACGCTTCCCGATACCGTCGAGCTTCATGAAGTCCCCAGCGTCAAATACCGCTATGTCATCGTCGACAACCGCACCGTCGTCGTCGACCCAGGCACGCGCAAGATCGTCAAGATCATCGAGTGACGTGAAAGCTCGGGCAGTCGTCGCTCAGCAGGAACCCGCCGTACCGTCGAGGGCCGGGGGGCCTCACAGGCAGTTTCAATGCGAACAATCAGCAGACTTTTTGATTCCCATGACCAGGCGGCGCGTGCCGTCGAAGCGCTTCAGGCGGCAGGGATCGCCCGTCACGAAATCAGTGTCATCGGACCCTACGATGACGAAATCGGCGCCGTCTTGCGCGGTCCAGGCACCGGTGCCGCCCTTGGCGCGGCGGCGGGTTTGTTGGCCGGCCTCGGCGCCTTTGATATCCCCGGCATCGATCCCCTCGGCGCGGGATGGCTGGCCTCGGCCCTCGTCGGTGCAGTCCTGGGCGGCGTTGCCGGCAGGCTTTTCGGGACATCGTCCGGTACCGGCAAGCAGCCAGGCCAGACGAATGCCGCACAAGGTGTGATCCTGGTGCTGGCGCATGTCGATGAAAGGCAGGCCGACTCCGCACAGGCGGTGCTTGGGGCTTCCGTTCAGGCAACGCGGTCTTTGGCCAGGGCGGCATGAAGATTCAGCTCGGGCAAAGCGCTTGACCAGGCCGCGCAGCGGGGCGGCGATCCAAGCGCGAATTCAAAAATCTCTGGCAAGCCGCCGCCAGAAAGTGTTGAACACCGTGCCGATCACATTCGGCGAGCGGTTGCGCTCGGCGAGGCTTGATGATTTGCTGTCGGTTTGCGGAGAACGAATAATGCATGAGCCTGTCGGTCAAGACGAATATGGGTCGACCAGCCCGTTCGATCCGGACGATCTGTCGAGGTTGAACGCAATCGGCCCGAGCGCCGGCAGCAACGATTTCGAAAAATACGCAGTCGCCGTGATCATCGTGTTCGGCGCCCTGATCATCGGTGGCCTGATGGCTGCCGGCTTGAGCTTCGGGCGCCGCAGCACCTTCTTTTTCGCGCTTGGTGGCGCCACTGCAGCATGGATATCCGGCAATGCGCTTCTGCTCGACCGGCCGCGCATCTACGCGCTGTTCGTCGGCATCGCGGCGCTGATGCTGATTGCGTCGACAATCGCGCTGGTCACCTGAAGCAAGGCGCAATCTTCTTGTTGACCATGATCTTATCCGAAAACCGGTTCCCACTTTTTGGGGTTTAATACCCGATAGCCTTGCCGGCTGCGGCGCGGCTGTCGATGGCGCCATTGTAGCGGGCGCCGCCACCCTTCTCGATTTCCGCCAGGCTCTTGCCGCCGACCAGGATGCCGGCCGCCTGGCCCCAGGTCGTGTCGGCAAGATCGAGGCGGTAGCCCATGCCGGTAAGCAGCTTTTCGGTATCGGGCGACAGGCCGAAGGGTTCGATATAGACCGTGTCAGGCAGCCATTGGTGATGGATGCGCGGTGCGTCGATGGCCTCCTGGATGTTCATGCCGTGATCGACGACGTTGACGATCGCCTCCAGCGTGATGGTGATGATGCGTGAACCGCCGGGGCTGCCGATGACCATGAACGGCTTGCCGTCTTTGGCGAGGATGGTGGGGCTCATCGACGACAGCGGCGTCTTTTTCGGCGCAATCGCATTCGCCTCGCCCTGGACCAGGCCATAGAGATTGGGCACGCCGGGTTTCTGGGTGAAATCGTCCATCTCGTTGTTGAGCAGGATGCCGGTGCCGGCGGCGACAACGCCGGCGCCGAAAGAGCCGTTCAGCGTGTAGGTTACCGCGACGGCATTGCCGTCATTGTCGATGATCGAAAAATGCGTCGTCTCGTTGCTCTCGCCAAAGCCCTTCGGCATCAATTCCTGCGACACGCCGGCCCGGAACGGATCGATCTTTTCGCGAATTTCCCTGGCGTAATTCTTGTCGAGCAGTTTTGCGACCGGATTGTCGATGAAGCCGGGATCGCCGAGCGCCGAATTGCGGTCGACATAGGCGTGGCGCATCGCCTCGACCATGACGTGAACCGTCTCGGCCGAACCGGCGCCGAGATAGGACAACGGATAGAACTCAAGCACGTTGAGGATCTCGCAGATGATGACGCCGCCGGAGCTCGGCGGCGGCGAGGAAATGATCTCGTAGCCGCGGTAATTGCAGGTCGCCGGCTTGAGCTCGCGCACCGCATAGTTTTCGAAATCAGCCCTGGCCAGAATGCCGCCCTTCTCGCCACTCGCCTTGACGATGGCGTCGGCGGTCGCGCCTTTGTAGAAGGCATCCGCCCCGCGTTCGGAAATGGCGGCAAGCGAAGCCGCGAGATCGGGCTGAACAAGGCGCTCGCCGACAGCATAAGGCTTGCCGTCCGGCTTGAGGAAAATGGCCGCCGCCGCTGGGTCCCTGGCCAACCGCTCCGCGCCGCCCTGGAGCGAGGCCGCATCGCCCTGCTCCAGCACGAAGCCTTCTTTGGCAAAGCGGATGGCCGGCGCCAGCAAGTCCTGCCGCGACAGCGTGCCGTATTTCTCCCGTGCCATTTCGAAACCAGCGACCGAGCCCGGCACGCCGACCGCCAGATAGCCGTCGAGACTGGCGCCTTTTACCGGCTTGCCGTCCTTGTCGAGATACATGGTTTTGGTCGCGGCCAGCGGCGCGCGCTCGCGAAAATCGAGGAAGGTCGAGCGGCCGTCGTTGAAGCGGATGGTCATGAAGCCGCCACCGCCGATATTGCCGGCGGTCGGATAGACCACGGCCAGCGCATAGCCGACGGCGACCGCGGCATCGACCGCGTTGCCGCCCTGCTTCAGCACCTCGACGCCGACCTCAGACGCAAGATGCTGGGCGGTCACCACCATGCCGTGCTCGCCCTTCGCCGGCTGCGGCGAGGCGGCATAGGCGAGGAAGGGTACGAAGGTCAGGGTGAGGGAAAGGCTTACGGCGATTAGGGTTCGGCGGGTGTTGTGCATGGCCGTTCTCCGAGCGTGGGGGTGTGCCTAGGAAACGCGCTTGGAGCGGTTGAGTCTACTGCGAAGATCGAAAGAATCGGGAGGGTTCGCACGCCTGTGCCGGTTCGCCTCGCAACCGCCGTTGCAATCTTCGGCGACTGCAACGGCATGATGGGGTGGACGGCGCCCGACGGCATCGGATGTGCCAGAATGAGTTCGTTGAGATCTCAAACAAGGGAGCCGTCCGTGGAACACCTTATCCGTATTGGCATGGATACGTCCAAGAGTGTTTTTCAGCTGCATGGTGTCGACGCTGCGGAGCGTTCGGTGCTGGTGCGTAAATTGCAACGGCGGGCGGTAGTCCCGTTCTTCGCCAAGCTTGCGCCGGTGAGGATCGGGCTGGAGGCGTGCGGCGGCTCGCATTACTGGGCGCGCACGCTGTCGGGGCTGGGTCATGAGGTGGTGCTGATCGCGGCGCAGCACGTGAAGCCATATGTGCGGCGCGGCAAGCATGACGCGGCTGACGCCGAGGCGATCTGCGAGGCGATGAGCCGGCCCAGGACACGCTTTGTTGGGATCAAGAGCGGCGAGCAGCAAGCGGCGCAGATGCTGTTTGGGGTGCGCGAGCAGCTGGTGCGGCGGCGCACGCAGCTTTCCAACACGATCCGCGGCTACGCAGCCGAATTCGGCCTGGTGGCCGCACAAGGCCTTGCCCGCATCGAGCCACTGCTGGCCCGCATTGCCGGCGACGCGACGGTGCCGGGGCTGGCAAAGGAACTGCTTGAGACGCTCGGCGAGGAATACCGCGCGGTGTGCGCGCGATACGCGGCAATCGACAAGAAGCTGTTGGCCCATCACCGCAAGGACGAGACTGGACAGCGGCTGGCTGCGATGCCCGGCGTCGGGCCGGTCGTGGCGAGCCTGCTCGGCGTCAAGGTCACTGATGCGACAGCGTTCGGCTCGGGACGCGACTTCGCGGCGTGGCTGGGGCTGACGCCGAAGAACCATTCGACCGCCGGCAAGAACCGGCTGGGGGTGATCACGCGGGCCGGCGACGAGATGCTGCGGCAGGCGCTGGTGGTGGGCGCGACGGCCCACATCCAGCAGGTGCGTCGCGGCCGCGCCAAGGCCTCGCCGTGGCTGGCGGCGTTGATTGCGCGCAAGCCGCCGAAGCTGGCGGCTGTGGCGCTCGCCAACAAGACCGCCCGCATGGCCTGGAAGATGATGATCACCGGCGAGCCGTACCGTTGCGGCCTGGCGGGCAACCTGACGCCTCCTCGCCGCCCTCAAGGCCGCTTCGCGCCGCCTACGGCGGTGGCCTGCGGCCAGCCCTGACCGCGGCTCAGCACGGCGCTGACATGCCCGGATAGGCCGCAACGGAGGAACACCGAACACAAGCTCTTGCAACGGAAGGAAGATGGCGTGATCGATCGATCCGTGACGCGCGAAACTCCGAGGGATCCATTGGCCAACGAAACCGCTGGCATGATTGGAACGGGCGTCGCGAACCCCACCTTGGCCAGCGGCCGCAAGGACCGTGCTCAAAGGCCGGACATATGGACGCAAGCGATCGAAAACGACGCAAAACAACCGTTGCAGGCAGGCGCCGTCCACATATAGATCCTAGGGTCTGCGCTGCGCTTCGCGTTCGCTCTGCCCTAGGATGACGAAGCGAGGTGACGCTTCCCGCCAATCTCCAACGTCCGCGACTGGTTCTTGTACCACCACGCGTTCGTCATCCTAGGGCGGAGCAGGAGCGAAGCGACGTAGCGGAGACCCTAGGATCCATGCCGTAACTTCTGAGCGCCGCAGCGTTGGTAGCAAGGCCACGCTTCATCGCGGCTCCCAGAATTTTCACGTTACAGCAATTTTGTTCTTGCTTTGTGCCGGCAGCTATGCTATTAATCTGGCTGTGGTGCTAATTGGCTCCAACGACCCGCCCTTCGTGGCGGGTTTTCATTTTCACCAACATCAAACAATCCCGCCGCCGACGCTCGCCACGGCCGGCCGTTCCGCTGCAAGCTTCGCCCGGTAGCCGGCGGCGCGGTAGGCGGCGACCGGATCGATGGCGCCGCCGGTCTTCAGCCGCGCCATGGCAAGGATCGGCTCGACGTCGGTGCGATAGGCTGTCTTCAGCGTCTGCGTCGCCATCAGCGCGTCATTGGCATGCTGGAAACCTTCGAGCGCCTTGCGGTCGACCAGCAGCGCCTGAGCATAGGCGCGCTGCACCTCAATTGCCGACAGCATCAGGCTTTCGATCGGGTCGGTGACGTTGTGGCTCTGGTCGAGCATGTGAGCCGGATCGAACCCTTCTGCACCTGAAAGCTCGGCATCGACGAGTTCGTTGAAGACAAGGAACAGCCGGTAGGGATCGATCGAGCCGGCGTCGAGGTCGTCGTCGCCATATTTCGAATCGTTGAAATGGAAGCCGCCGAGTTTCTTGAACTGGATCAGCCGCGACACGATCATCTCGATGTTGACGTTGGGGGCGTGATGGCCGAGGTCGACCAGACAGAACGCCTTGTCGCCAAGCTCTTTGGCGATGATGTAATTGGTGCCCCAATCCTGCACGACGGTCGAATAGAAGGCCGGCTCGTACATCTTGTGCTCGGTGAACAGTTTCCAGCCGTCCGGCAGTCCGGCATAGATCTCCTTCATCGCGTCGAGATAGCGCTCGAATGCCTTGGCGAAATTGACCTGGCCGGGAAAGTTCGAGCCGTCACCGATCCATACCGTCAGCGCTTTGGAGCCCAGCGTCCTGCCGATCTCGATGCATTCGAGATTGTGCTCGACCGCCTGCCGGCGTGTTGCTGCATCGGCATGCGACAGCGAGCCGAATTTATAGGAAAGTTTTTGGTCGCTGGCGTCGGAGAAGGTGTTGGAGTTGATGGCGTCGAAGCCGAGGCCGAAGCGGGATGCCGCCTGCTTCAGCCGGCTCGGATCGGCCTTGTCCCAGGGAATATGCAGCGAGACGGTCGGCGTCGCCTGCGTCAATTGCCGGATGACGGCGCAGTCCTCGATCTTGTCGAAAATGTCACGCGGCTCGCCGGCGCCGGGAAAGCGGGCAAAGCGGGTGCCGCCGGTGCCGACGCCCCAGGACGGGATGGCGACGGCGAATTTCTCGACCTTGTCGCGGATGGCGTCGATGGCGATGCCGCGGCGGTCGAGGCGCTCGCCGAGAGACTCGTAGTCGCGTCTGAGGTCGGCATCGCGCGCGGCATTGTGCCTGTCGACGAGGTCGGCGGAGATGATGGTTTCGGACATGGTGGTTTCCTCCCAATTTGCGTTGGTCGGCGCTGCCCCTCACCCTTACCCTCTCCCCGTAAAAACACGGGGAGAGGAGGATCACCGGCGTTGTAGCGCTTCCCTTCTCCCCGTCACTATACGGGAAGAAAGGTGCCGGCAGGCGGATGAGGGGCAGCGCAACCCTCAAAGACGGTCGCTTATCGCGTAAAACTCTGTGCGTTGCCGGCGTCGACGTTGATGATGTTGCCGGTCGATTTGGCCGACATATCGGAGGCGAAGAAATAGATCGCCTCGGCGATGTCTTCGGGGAACACCGACCGCTTCAGCATCGAACGCGAGCGGTAGTGCTCCTCGAGATCGTCGGTCGACATCTTGTAGGCGGCGGCGCGCTGTTCCTTCCATTCGCCGGTCCAGATCTTCGAGCCGCGCAGCACAGCGTCGGGGTTGACGACATTGACCCTGATCTGCGCTTCCGCGCCTTCCAGCGCCAGGCAGCGTGCCAGATGGATTTCGGCGGCCTTGGCAGTGCAATAGGCGGCGGCGTTTGGCGATGCGGCAAGCCCATTCTTGGAGGCGACGAAGACGACGTTGCCGCCGATCTTCTGCGCCCGAAACAGCCGGAACGCCTCCCGCGAAACCAGGAAATAGCCGGTCGACAGGATGTCCATGTTCTTGTTCCACAGCGTCAGCGTGGTGTCCTCGATCGGCGCCGAGGAGGCCAGGCCGGCATTGGAGACCAGAATATCGATGCCGCCGAATTCGACCGCCGTTTCGGCAAAGCCGGAGATCACCTGATCCTCGGACGTGACGTTGATGACTACGGGCCGCACGAAATCCTTGCCATAGGCCTTGGCAAGCTCGTCATTGGCGCTGGCAAGGGCTGCTTCGTCGATATCGGCCAGCACGACGCACGCGCCCTCGCGCAGCAGCCGGTTGGCGGTGGCCCGGCCGATACCGCCGGCGCCGCCGGTGACCAGCGCAATCTGGCCGGCAAGAGCCTTTGGTTTCGGCAGGCGCTGCAGCTTTGCCTCTTCGAGCAGCCAGTATTCGATGTCGAAGGCTTCCTGGTCGGGCAGGCCGACATAGGTCGAGACCGTCGAGGCACCGCGCATGACGTTGATGGCGTTGACGTAGAATTCGCCCGATATGCGCGCCGTCGCCTTGTCGCCGGCGAAGGTGAACATGCCAACGCCGGGCATCAGATAGACGACGGCGTTCGGATCGCGCACCGGTGGCGAATCCGCGTGCTTGCAGCGGTCATAATAGGCCTGATAGCCGACGCGATACTCCGCCACATCATCGGCAAGACGGGCAATGACGGCATCGACGTCGGGATTTTGGGGGTCGAACTCGATGACCAGCGGCCGGATCTTGGTGCGCAGGAAGTGGTCCGGGCAGGACGTGCCGAGTGCCGCCAGCGGCCGCAAATCCCTGGAATTGACGAATTCGAGCACGGCAGGGGAATCGTCGAAATGGCCGAGCTTGTGGCTGTTCTCCGAGATCAGGCCACGGATCCTCGGCATCAGTTTTGCGGCCACGGTGCGACGCGCAGGCGCATCGAGGGATTTGACGACTTCGCCGCCGAAAATCGGCTTGCCCTGGCTCTTGCGCTCGAACCAGTCGATCGCCTGGTTGATCACCGAGATCGTCGTCTCGTAGCATTCCTTCGGCGTGTCGCCCCAGCTGAACAGGCCATGACTGGCCAGTACGACACCCTTGGCTTCGGGGTTTTCGCGGCAGAATTTCTCCAGCCACAGGCCGAGCTCGAAGCCCGGCCGTTTCCATGGCAGCCAGCCGATCGTGTCGCCGAAGATCTCCTTGGTCAGCGCCTGCGAATCCTTGGCGGCGGCAATGGCGATGATGGCATCGGGATGCATATGGTCGACATAAGGCTTCGGCACGAAGGCATGCAGCGGCGTGTCGATGGAAGCCGCGCGCGGGTTGAGGTTGAAGGTGCAATGGGGCAGATAGCCGACCATCTCGTCTTCATGTTCGAGGCCGCGATAGAGACCTTTCAGCGCGCGCAATTTGTCCATGTAGAGCGTGGCGAAGCCGTCGAGCTTGATCGAGGCGCTGTCGCCGCCCGAGCCCTTGACCCACAGCACTTCCACGCTCTCGCCGGTGAGCGGATCGTTTTGCCAAATCTTGGAGGAGGTGTTGCCGCCGCCATAATTGGTGACGCGCTTGTCGGAGCCAAGAACATTCGAGCGATAGACCAGACGTTCGGGCTCGCTCATTGCTTGCGCTTTTGCGTCATTCCAAAGATTGGCGAGGCGCGTGCCGGAGCGCTTGTCGAGCATAGGTATCCTCCCTTTGGGACACGCAAACGGCGCGGGTCCCTTTTGTACGAATTTCTACGCAAGCGGCGGCCTTGTCAATCACAAACGATCAATATCAGTCATATTGCATTGCACAATGAAATTATCTGATCGGAAATGATTGACACTGCGCGCTTTGGGTGACTAGATGCTCCGGCAGGGAGGAACCATGCACGAGAAAGAGCGCCACAGGATCATTCTGTCCGCCGTCCAGGAAAAGCCTGTGGTGACGGTGCAGGAGATGGTCGACCTGACGGAGTCGTCGGAGGCGACGATCCGGCGCGACATCGCGGCATTGCATGTGCAAAAACGGCTGCGCCGGGTGCGCGGCGGCGCCGAGGCGCTTTCGCCGCCGCAGTTCATCGGCCTAGCCGGCCGGCCCTTTTCCGTCAACGAGACCATCAACGCTTCGCAGAAGCGGGCAATCGCGCGGGAAGCCGTGGATCTGTGCAAGGACGGCGAGCCGATCATCATCAATGGCGGCACCACCACCTTCCAGATGGTGCATTTCCTGACCGGCCGCCGCATGCCGATCTTCACCAATTCCTTCCCGATCGCGGAGCACTTGCTCAGGCACTCCAAGAACACGGTGATGCTGTCGGGCGGCACCATCTACCGCGAGCAGAACATCATCCTGTCGCCGTTCGACAATGACGTGACGCGCAATTTCTACGCGCGCCGCATGTTCATGGGCGCGCAAGGGCTGGGGCCGCTCGGCCTTATGGAAGGCGACCCGCTGCTGATCCAGGCCGAGCAGAAACTGATCGACCAGGCGGACGAATTGGTGGTGCTGGTCGATTCCTCGAAGTTCCGCAAACGCTCGAGCCTGATCCTGTGCGGCCTGTCGCGCATCGCCACGGTGATCACCGACGACGCCATCGAGGATCGCGAAGCCAAGATGCTGGAGACCGCCGGCGTGACGCTGATCATCGCCCGCACAACGGCAACCAACAAGGAAGAATCTTCGCTGCAGGCCTGAGAACCACTCACGCCCGCAGCGGCGATGGAATGCAACGCTCAAGGGAGGATATTCGATGAGCTTTCTGAAGAAATTGATGGTTACGGCGGCGTTCTCCGCCGCCCTGTTCGTGAATGCCGCCTACGCCGAAAACGTCAAGATCGCGCTGGTGGTGAAGTCGCTCGGCAACGGCTTCTTCGACGCCGCCAACAAGGGCGCCGAAGAGGCGGCCAAGGAGCTCGGCGATGTCGACATCATCTACACCGGCCCGACCAAGGCGACCGCCGAAGCGCAGATCGAAGTGGTCAATTCGCTGATCGCCCAGAAGGTCAATGCCATCGCCATTTCGGCGAACGACGCCGACGCGCTGGTGCCAGTGCTGAAGAAGGCGATGCAGCGCGGCATTACCGTCATCTCGTGGGATTCAGGCGTCGCGCCGGAAGGACGCCAGCTTCACCTCAACCCCTCCGATACCAACCTGATCGGTGAGACCATCATCAAGCTGGCCGCCGACTACCTGCCGGAAGGCGGCGATGTCGCCATCCTGTCGGCTTCTTCGACCGCGACCAACCAGAATGCCTGGATCGACGCGGCCAAGAAGGTGCTGCCGGAGAAGTTCCCCAAGATCAAGCTCGTCGCCACCGTCTATGGCGACGACGACTCGGCCAAGAGCACGGACGAAGCCAAGGGCCTGCTGAAGTCCTATCCGAACCTCAAGGCGATCATCGCACCGACCACGGTCGGCGTCGTTGCCGCCGCGCAGGTGGTGACCGACGAGGGCCTGATCGGCAAGGTCAACGTCACCGGCCTGGCGCTGCCGTCGGAGTTCAAAAAGTTCATCGACAATGGCGCCAGCCAGGCGGTTGCGCTGTGGAACCCGATCGATCTCGGCTACTCCGCCGTCTACCTCGCCCACGACCTGGCGGTGAAGAAGGAAGAGGCCAAGCCCGGTGCTACGCTGTCGATCGGCCGCGTCGGCAAGGTCACGCTCGACGACACCAACTCGGCTGCGATGGCTCCGCCCTTCCAGTTCGACAAGTCGAACATCGAAAAGTTCTCCAAGATCTATTGATCCTGGGACCTTCGAAACGGTGCGGCGGGGCTCAGGTTCCGCCGCGCTTTCAAACGAACCTTGCTACAGGGCTTGATACGATTATGGACACGACAGCCCAGCACGAAGTGGCACATGAAGCGCCTTTGTCATCCGGACCGCGCCTGACGCTGTCCGGCATCTCGAAAAGCTTTCCCGGCGTGCGGGCGCTGCACAATGTCGGCCTGTCGCTCTATCCCGGCCAGGTAACCGCGCTGATCGGCGAAAACGGTGCCGGCAAGTCGACGCTGGTCAAGATCATGACCGGCATCTACCAGCCGGATGCTGGCACGATCAGCATCGACGGCCAGCCGGTCACACTGCCCAGCGCCCACGCTGCGTTCGGGCACGGCATCACCGCCATCCACCAGGAAACCGTGCTGTTCGACGACCTGACGGTGGCCGAAAACATCTTCCTCGGCCATGCGCCGCGCACGCGTTTCAAAACCATCGACTGGCGCACCATGCGCAAGAATGCCCGCGAGGTGCTCGACACGATGGGCGCCGGCCATATCGACGCCGACGCCAGGCTGAAGGATCTCGGCATTGCCAACAAGCACCTGGTTGCGGTTGCCCGCGCCATGTCCATCGACGCGCGGATCGTCATCATGGACGAGCCGACGGCAGCGCTTTCGATGAAGGAGATCGAAGAGCTTTTCCTGCTGATCGAATTCCTCAAGAGCGACGGCAAGGCGATCCTGTTCATCAGCCACAAATTCGATGAGATCTACCGCATCGCCGACCGCTATACCGTGTTCCGCGACGGCGAGATGGTCGGCGAAGGCCTGATCAAGGACGCCGGCCAGAGCCAGATCGTGCGCATGATGGTCGGCCGCTCGGTCGATCACATCTTTCCGCAGCGCAAGGCCGAGATCGGCGCGCCGGTGCTGGCCGTCTCCGGCCTGTCGCACCCGACCGAGTTCGACGACATAGGCTTCGAGCTGCACAGGGGCGAAATCCTCGGCTTCTACGGCCTTGTCGGCGCCGGGCGCAGCGAGGTGATGCAGGCGATATCAGGCATCACCCGCACCAGCGGCGGCACGATCACGCTGGAGGGTAAGGCAATCGCGCCGAAATCGGCGGCGGATTCGATCTACGCCGGCATCGTCTATGTGCCGGAGGAGCGCGGCAAGCAAGGCGTGGTGATCGGCCTGCCGATCTTCCAGAATGTCTCGCTGCCCTCGCTCAAACGGACATCCAAATCCGGCATATTGCGGCTGGCCGAAGAGTTCGCGCTGGCTCGCTCCTATACCGAGCGGCTCGATCTGCGCGCCTCCTCGCTCAGCCAGGACGTCGGCACGCTGTCGGGCGGCAACCAGCAGAAGATCGTCATCGCCAAATGGCTGGCGACCGCGCCCAAGGTGATCATCCTGGACGAGCCGACCAAGGGCATCGACATCGGCTCGAAGGCGGCCGTGCACGGCTTCATGGCCGAGCTCGTCGCGCAAGGCCTGTCGGTGATCATGGTGTCGTCCGAATTGCCGGAAATCCTCGGCATGTCGGACCGCGTCGTGGTTATGCGCGAGGGCCGCATTGCCGCGGTCTACGACAATAAAGGGCTCGACGCCGAAACCTTGGTCCGGACGGCAGCGGGGATCGCGGCATGAAGGCTCTTCTCAAATACCGCGAGGTCTGGCTGCTGGCGGCAATCGTCGTGCTGATCGGGCTGATCTCCACGCGGTTTCCAGGTTTTTCCGATCCGGCCAACCTGCGCCAGGTGTTCAACGACACGTCGATCCTGATGATCCTGGCGCTCGGCCAGATGGTCGTCATCCTGACCCGCTCGATCGACCTGTCGATGGCTTCAAATCTCTGCTTCACCGGCATGGTGGTGGCAATGCTGAACGCCGCGCATCCGGCGATCCCGATCCCGCTGCTGATCGTCATCGCACTTCTGGTCGGCCTGGTGCTCGGCGCCATCAACGGCCTGCTGGTATGGCGGCTGAACATTCCCTCGATCGTGGTAACGCTCGGCACCCTCACCATCTACCGCGGTGCCACGTTCGTCATTTCAGGCGGCGCCTGGGTCAACGCCGACCAGATGAGCGCTGATTTCATCGGGTTGCAGCGCGCGGCTTTCCTCGGCATTCCGGTACTGTCGTGGATCGCCCTGCTGGTTATTGCGCTGTTCTTCCTCGTGATGACGCGCACCGCGCTCGGCCGCTCGATCTATGCCATCGGCGTCAACCCGACCGCATCGGTCTATGCCGGCATCGATGTCGGCCGGACGAAATTCACCGTCTTCTGCATTTCGGGGATGATCGGCGGCCTCTGCGGCTATCTGTGGATCTCGCGCTACGTCATCGCCTCGGTCGAGGTCGCCAACGGCTATGAGCTCAATATCATCGCTGCCTGCGTCATCGGCGGCATCTCGATCGCCGGCGGCATCGGCTCGGTCGGCGGCGCGGTGCTCGGCGCGCTGTTCCTCGGCATCATCTCCAACGCGCTGCCGGTCATCAATATCTCGCCCTTCTGGCAGATGGCGATTTCAGGCAGCGCCATCATCCTGGCCGTGGTGCTCAACGCGCGCGGCGAACGCCGGCAAGGCCGCATCATCCTCAAGAAGGCGGAAGCGGCATGACCGACACCCCTGCCCCACGCCATATTCCCGACCGGCTCGACAAGCCGCTGACGTCGGCGATCTTCTCATGGGAGGCGCTGCTGGTCGTCGTGGCGGTTGCCATCTTTGCCGTCAACAGCTTTGCCTCGCCCTATTTCCTCGACGCGTGGTCTCTGTCGGACCTGACCTTCAACTTCACGGAAAAGGCGCTGATCGCGCTGGCCATGGCGCTGCTGATCATCTCCGGCGAAATCGACCTGTCGGTGGCCGCCATCATCGCGCTGGCGTCAACAATGATGGGCATGGCGGTGCAGGCCGGCGCCGGCATGCCTGAACTGGTGGCAATCGGCCTCGTCGTCGGGCTCGGCTGCGGCGCCTTCAACGGACTGCTCGTCACCAGGCTCGGCTTGCCGTCGATCGTCGTCACCATCGGCACGATGAGCCTGTTTCGCGGCATTGCCTTCATCATCCTGGGCGACCAGGCCTACAAGGGCTATCCCGCGAGCTTCGCCTTCTTCGGCCAGGGCTATGTCTGGTGGGTGGTGTCGTTCGAACTGACGCTTTTCCTGGTCGCGGCAGTCGTCTACTGGTTCCTTCTGCACCGGACGAGCTTCGGCCGCCGGGTCTTTGCCATCGGCAACAACCCGGTCGCGGCGCAGTTTTCCGGCGTACGCGTCGGCCGTATCAAATTCATCCTGTTTTGCCTGACCGGCCTGATGGCGGGCATCGCCTCGGTGCTGATAACATCGCGGCTCGGCTCGACCCGGCCGTCCATCGCACAGGGCTACGAGCTGGAAGTCATCACCATGGTGGTGCTCGGCGGCGTCAGCATCCTGGGCGGCGCCGGCAGCATTCTGGGTGTGGTGCTGGCCGCCTTCATCATGGGACTGGTGACCTTCGGCCTCGGCCTGCTCAACGTGCCGGGGATCGTTATGTCGATCTTCATCGGCCTGCTGCTGATCATCGTTATCGCGCTGCCGATCCTGTGGCGGCGAGTGCGGCGGGAGCGCTTTGCCTGATGCCGGAGAAATACGCGTTCAAGATGAAGCTCAATCCGGGCATGAAGGCCGAATACAAGAGGCGCCACGACGACATCTGGCCGTCGCTGGTCGCGCTGCTCAAACAGGCCGGTATCTCCGATTACTCGATCCATCTCGACGAAGAGACCAACACCTTGTTCGGCGTGCTGTGGCGCCGTGACGACCACGGCATGGACGAATTGCCGAAGCATCCGGTGATGCAGCGTTGGTGGGCCGAGATGGCGGACATCATGGAGACCAAGCCGAACAACGAGCCGGTGGCGGTGCCGCTGGAAACAATGTTCCATATGGAATGACCCGCCACGTCGCCGTCATCGATATCGGCAAGACCAACGCCAAGGTGGCGCTGGTCGATCTTGCCGCAGCAAGCGAAGTCGCGCTGCGCAGGATGGTGAACGAGCCGGTTCGGCAAGGCCCGTACCCGCACCATGACGTCGAGCGGTTATGGGCGTTTATCCTTGGCAGCCTGGCCGAGATCGATCGCGAGCAGCGCATCGATGCGATATCGATCACCACCCATGGCGCTACGGGCGTGCTGGTCGACGCATCAGGCGAACTGGCGCTGCCGGTGCTCGACTACGAATTCGACGGGCCGGATGCCCTTGCCGGGGACTATGACACGATCCGTCCGGCGTTCTCCGAGACCGGCACGCCGCACCTGCCGGCCGGCCTCAATCTCGGCGCGCAGCTGTTCTGGCAGCAGAAGCGCTTTCCGGCGGATCTCGCCAGAACCGCAGCGATCCTGATGTATCCGCAATACTGGGCCTTGCGCCTGACCGGCATCGCCGCCAGCGAGGTGACTTCGCTCGGCTGCCACACCGATCTGTGGAACCCGTGGAAAGCGGATTTTTCGTCGCTGGTCGACCGGCTGGAATGGCGCCGGCTAATGGCGCCGGTGCGGCCGGCCAAGGACCGCCTGGGCCCGATCCTGCCCGCTCTCGCGCGGCAAACCGGCCTCGACCCGCAAACGCCGGTGTTTTGCGGCCTGCACGATTCCAACGCCTCGCTGATGCCGCATCTCCTGTCCGACAAGCCGCCTTTCTCCGTGGTCTCGACCGGCACCTGGGTGGTGTCGATGGCGGTTGGCGGCAACAAGATCGCGCTCGACCCGGCACGCGACACGCTGGTCAATGTCAACGCGCTCGGCGATCCCGTGCCCTCGGCGCGCTTCATGGGTGGCCGCGAGTTTTCCGTGCTGACCGAGGGCCAATCGGAGAACTGGACGGAAGACGATGTTGCCACGGTGCTGGCGCGCAAGACGTCCCTATTGCCCTCGACCCAACAGGGTTCGGGGCCGTTTCCGTATCATACCGCATCATGGCTTAACGCGGACGGTATGAGCGTCGGCCATCGCTTTGTCGCCATCTCGTTCTACCTGGCGCTGATGACCGCGACCTGCCTCGACCTGATCGGCGCGGACGGTCCCACCATCGTCGAAGGACCCTTCGCCCGCAACCGGCTGTTCACCCGCATGCTGGCTGCGGCGGCGGCGCGCGCCGTCATTGCCTCCGAGGCTGCGACAGGCACCAGCATCGGCGCCGCCTTGCTGGCGTCGGACCAGGGGACACCGCAAGGCAGAGGCGAAAGGACCGAACCGTCGGCCGATCCACTCTGGACAAGTTACGTGCGCTCCTGGCGTTCGGCGGTCGACGAACGAGCCTGACCGCCGAGCTCATGGCGCCCTGATGTCTGGAGATGCCTAGTTCCTGTAGAGCAATCCTTGCGGATCGATCTCCGGCTTGCGGCCGGCGACCACGTCAGCAAGGAATTTTCCCGAACCGCAGGCCATGGTCCAGCCGAGATGGCCGTGGCCGGTGTCGAGATAGAGATTGTCGTACCGCGCCCGTCCGATGACCGGCACGGAGTTCGGCATCATCGGGCGAAGTCCAGCCCAGAGCTCAGCCTTGCTCTCGTCGAAAGCGCCGGGGAACAGGTCCTTGCCGGTGTTCAGGATCGAGTTGAAATCGCGTGGCTTGAACGTGCGGTCGAAACCGGTGAACTCCGCCGTCGAGGACATCCGCAGCCGATTTCCCAGCCTGGAATAGCCGATCAGCCGGTCCTCGTCGGCGCCGCCCATGATCGGCCCCTTGCTTTCATCTTCCAGCGGAACAGTCACGGTATAGCCCTTCACGGGATAGACGGGCAGGTCGATGCCGTAGCGGCGGCCGAGCAGACCGCTCTCCGGCCCCATCGAGATAACCACAGCGTCGCCGATTATCGGGCCGGCCGAGGTCATCACCGCGCGCACCCGGTCGCCGTCGATGTCAAGGCCTTCAACCGTGGTGCCGTAGAGGAATTGGACGCCGAGTTTCTCGGCGGCATAGGCAGCGAGGCGCTGCGTGAATTGGCTGGAGTCGCCGGTCTGGTCGATCGGCGAATAGACGCCGCCGGCTATCTTGTCCTTGGCGCCGGCAAGGCCGGGCTCGAGCTCGACCAGCCGGTCGCGGCCGACGATCTCGATCGGCAGGCCGTGTTCGCCGAGATAGCGATAATTGTCGGTGCCGGTATCAAAGCTCTGCTGCGAGCGGAAGAAATAGAGAATTCCCTTCTTGCGCTCGTCATAGTGGATGCCGGTTTCGGCGGAGACGGCGTTGATGCAGTCGCGCGAATAGAGCGCCAGACGCAACTTGACGTCGGTGTTGGCGCGCATGCGCTTATGCGTGCACTGGCGCAGGAAGCGCAGGCTCCAGGCGAAAAAATACGGATCGAAGCGCAGCCGCACCTTGATGCCGAGATCGTGGTTGTAGAGGCCGCGCAGGAACGTCTTCAGCGCGGCTGGCGAGGCCCAGGCGGTGGCGTCTCCGGGCGACACCAGGCCGGCATTCGACCGGCTGGTGCCGCGTGCCGCCGCCGGATGGCGCTCGATCACCGTCACCTCATGGCCGTCGCTGGCCAGATAATAGGCCGCCGCCGTACCGACGACGCCGGCCCCAAGCACCAGGATTTTCATTCCGCCCCCAGCGCGCTGAACCAACCTTTGCGGAGAGCCCACTTCACCCCAGAGCCGAATTCTTGCTGGTCAGGATGCGCTCCCAGGCAAGCGCATCGGCAACGATCTGGTCGAGGTTGTCGCGCTGCGGGGTCCAGCCGAGCTCGCCGCGCGCCAGCTCCGAATTGGCGACGACCGCGGCGGCGTCGCCGGCGCGGCGATCGCCCATCCGTACCTCGAAATCATGGCCGAAGACGCGGCGGACGCTGTCGATGACCTCGAGCACCGAATAGCCGTGGCTGTAACCACAATTGGCGACCAGGCTCGATCCGCCGGCACGCAGCCGCTGAAGCGCCAGCCGATGCGCCGCCGCCAGGTCGCTGACGTGGATATAGTCGCGCATGCAGGTGCCGTCCGGCGTCGGATAGTCGGTGCCGAACACCTGCATGAAGGAGCGCTTGCCGAGCGCCGTCTCGCAAGCGACCTTGATCAGATGCGTGGCACCGGGCGTCGACTGGCCGGTGCGGCCCTTCGGATCGGCGCCGGCGACGTTGAAATAGCGCAGCGCCGTATAGCGCAACCCATGGGCAATCGCCGCGTCGCGCAGCATCCATTCGCTCATCAGCTTGGACAGGCCATAGGGCGATTCCGGCGCAAGCCGGGCATCCTCGCGCACCGGCTCCAGGCCGGCGCCGCCATAGACGGCGGCGGTCGAGGAAAAGATGAAATTGGGCACGCCTTCGCGCACAGCGGTCTCGATCAGGGTGCGCGTCTTGCAGGTGTTGTTCTCGTAATAGGCAAGCGGGTCGGCGACCGATTCGGGGACCACGATCGAGCCGGCGAAATGGATGATCGCGTCGACCTTATTGTCGCGAATGATCGAGGCGACCAGTTCCCTGTCGGCGACGTCGCCGACGACGAGCTTTGCTTCCGGGGCCACCGCCCATTCAAAGCCGGTGGAAAGCCGGTCGAGGACGACGACGTTGTCGCCCGTGTCCAGCAATTCCCAGACCATATGGCTACCGATATAGCCGGCACCGCCTGTCACCAAAACCGTCATCCGCATCCTCGCTATTCATGATTTGTCGGAACTGTCTCAATCGTCGCCTTACTGGAAAACCTGCCGCCAAGCCATTAGAACCTGCGGTAACCGGTCTCATCGGCGCGTGGCATTGTCGTGAAACAAGATTGATCCACATCAAGGGAATAGGCCACGTTCCGTGGTCGTTAGGAACAGGCTCGGGGCGTGGCATTTTGACCAAAAAGGCCAGGTGGACGATGAATGGGCCAATGACTATGATCCCGCGCAAAACTGGGAAGGCGACATGAACTATCAGCGGTTTTTCGAGGAAGCGATCGACCAGCTCCATGCGGAGCGTCGCTACCGCGTCTTCGCCGACCTTGAGCGTATTGTCGGGAAATTCCCGCGCGCCATCTGGCGCGCCAATGGCCGCGCCGAGGAAATCACCGTCTGGTGCTCCAACGACTATCTCGGCATGGGCCAGCATCCCGACGTCATTGCCGCGTTCCAGAAGGCGGCAGGCAAGATGGGGTCGGGGGCCGGCGGCACCCGCAACATCTCCGGCACCAGCAACCCGCTGGTCGAGCTCGAACTGGAGCTGGCCGACCTGCACGACAAGGAAGCCGCACTGGTTTTCACCTCCGGCTTCGTTTCCAACGAGGCGTCGATCTCGACCATTGCAAAGCTGCTTCCCAATTGCCTGATCATCTCGGACGAGCTCAACCACGCTTCGATGATCGAGGGCGTGCGGCGCTCGGGCGCCGAGAAGAAGATCTTCCGCCATAACGACGTCGCGCATCTCGAAAGCCTGCTGCAGACGGCCGGCCGCGAGCGCGCCAAGCTGATTGTCTTCGAGAGCGTCTATTCGATGGACGGCGACATCGCGCCGATCAAGCAGATCGTCGACCTCGCCGAGCGCTACAACGCCATGACCTACATCGACGAGGTCCACGCCGTCGGCATGTACGGGCCGCGCGGCGGCGGCATCACCGAGCGCGAAGGGCTGGCCGACCGCATCGACATCATCGAGGGCACACTGGCCAAGGCGTTCGGCACGCTTGGCGGCTACATCGCCGGCAACACTGCGGTGATCGACGCGGTGCGCTCCTATGCGCCGGGCTTCATCTTCACCACGGCGTTGCCGCCGGCGATCGCTGCCGCGGCAACCACCTCGATCCGCCATCTCAAGCGCTCGCAGGCCGAGCGCGACGCGCAGCTGCGTCAGGCGACACGGACCAAGCAAGTGCTGGCCGCGGCCGGCCTGCCGGTGATGGAGTCGCCTACCCACATCGTGCCCCTTCTGGTCGGCGATCCCGAGCTCTGCAAGATGGCCAGCGACCGCCTGCTCGGTGTGCACGGCATCTACATCCAGCCGATCAACTACCCGACAGTGCCGCGCGGCACCGAGCGGCTGCGCATCACGCCTACACCGTTCCATTCGGACGCGTTGATTGCGTCCCTGCAGGACGCGCTGGTCGAGACATGGGATGCGTTGGGGATTCCCTACGGTTCGGCGGGCCGACCGTCGGTCGCCAAGAGCGACCGCGTCATTCCGCTGCTGGTGCCGAAGTCGGGCGGCTGAAGGTCGCCCGCTCAGGCGAGATGCTGGCTGCTGTCCACGCCGCGACGCTCGAAGGTAACGGCATGGATCCTAGGGTCTCCGCTACGTCGCTTCGCTCCTGCTCCGCCCCAGGATGACGAACGCGTGGTGGTACAAGAACCAGTCGCGGACGTTGGAGATTGGCGGGAAGCGTCCCCTCTTTTCGTCATCCTAGGGCGGAGCGAACGCGAAGCGGAGCGCAGACCCTAGGATCCACGCCGCTACAGTGGCCGAGAAGTGCAACGATCCAGGTTGCGCACCCGTATCCGTCTCCCTCGACAAAGCTCACACACTCTTCATCCATTTCGCCAGCCGGTGTGCGGCTTCCTCGAGCTGGTCGAGACGGCGGTGGAAGCACAGCCTGAGGAAGGCTTCGCCGCCGGGGCCGAAGGCGGTGCCGGGAGCCAGGCCGACATTGGCGCGGTCGACCATGTCGAAGGCGGCAGCGCGGGAATCGGTGATGCCGTCGACCGCGAAGAATAAATAGAATGCGCCCTGCGGCACTGTGAACCGCGCCCTGCCGGTCGTAGCGAGAATGCCGCAGACCAGGTCGCGCGCCGCCCTCGCCCGCTCCACCTGCTCGACGATGAAGGCGTCGCCCACATCGAGGGCAACGACGGCGCCGCGCTGCATGAACTGCGCAACGCCGGAAGTCGAATACTGAACCAGGTTCTCGAACACCTGCTGCAAGGCGGGATGGATCTTGATCCAGCCGATGCGCCAGCCGGTCATCGCCCAGTTCTTCGAGAAGGAATTGACGAACAGGATGCGGTCCTCATCAGCCATGATGTCGATGAAGGACGCCGCCCGGCCGCGACCGTAATGAAACAGCGAATAGATCTCGTCGGCGATGATCCACAGGCCCCTTTCACGGGCAAGGTCGAGGATCGCCTGCAGCGTCTCCTTGTCGGCGGTCCAGCCGGTCGGGTTGGACGGCGTGTTGACGAACAGCGCCTTGGTCCGTGGCGTGATCGCCGCTGCGATCTTGTCGACATCGCAAGACCAGCCATTTCCAGACTGGTCGAGCGTGACCGCGACTGGAACAGCGCCCGCGACGCCGGCGGCAGCGGCGAAGTTCGGCCATGCCGGCGACAGGTAGACGAGTTCGTCGCTCTTGCCGGCCACCGCGTCGATGGCCATCTGGATGGCATGCATGCCGGAGCCGGTGACGATGAATTCCTCGTTGGCGAAGGTCTTGCCGAAATGCCTGGTGTAGTAGCGGGCGAGCGCCTGCCTGAGTTCGGGAATGCCCCGCTGCCAGGTGTAGAAGGTCTCGCCGCCGGCGAGTGCCTTGGCGGCTGCATCGGTGATGAAGGCAGGCGTCGGCAGGTCGCCCTCGCCGGCCCAGAGCGGGATCATGCCGTCGCGGCCCCGGCCACGGTTCATGACGGCGACAATGCCGCTTTCAGGCGCCGCCCGAGCCTCGGCGCGCAAGGTATCGATCAGGGTCATGGATGGGTCCGTTTTCCTTTGCTCGACTGCTAGCGTGTTTCAGGGCGGACGAAAACAGAAAACCCCGACCGCAAGCGACCGGGGTTTTGGTCCAGAAAGTTACCGCAGGCGCTACTTCCTGGCGAGGAGATCGCGAATTTCGGTGAGGAGGGCGACGTCGGCCGGCGGCGGAGCGGCCGGGGCGGCCGGTTTCTCGCGCTCCAGCCGCTGGCGCAGATTGTTCACCGCCTTGACCATCAGGAAGATGATGAAGGCGAGGATAAGGAAGTTCAGTGCCACGGTGATGAAGCTGCCATAGGCGAAGACCGCGCCCTGTTTCTTTGCCTCAGCCAGCGATGTGGCGTTAACGGCCGAGGACAAGGGCAGAAAGTAGTTGTTGAAGTCCAATCCGCCCAAAATCGCCCCGATGACCGGCATGATGATGTCGTCGACCAGCGAGGTGACGATCTTGCCGAAGGCAGCGCCAATGATGACGGCGACGGCCAGGTCCATCACATTGCCCCTGGAAATGAATTCCTGAAATTCTTTCAGCATTCGACCCTCCTTGTCCTGACCGGCCGTGCTGCCGTCCACGCCTCGGCATCGACCGGCGGGCAGAATAGCAAAAACCTGCGGTTGCGACAGGCGCAAAGACGTGTTTCCCCGGCCTGGATTGCGCGAAGCCGCGGCCATAATGCGCCGAAAGCCGCGATGGACTCGGTGGCCAAGCTGTGATTGCGTCTGCAAGGCCGGATGAAAAAATCGGCGCAGGGAGGAAGTTCGAGCCGTGCAGGGCTGGTTCATCGTCATCATCGCGATCGCCTATGTGACGTTGCTGTTTGCCATCGCCAGCCTGGGCGACCGGCGCTCGACTTCATCCGGGCCTGGCCGCGCCCGGCCCTTTATCTATGCGCTCAGCCTCGCCATCTACTGCACCTCCTGGACCTTCTTCGGCTCGGTCGGGCTGTCCTCCGAGCGCGGCCTGGAGTTCCTCGGCATCTATATCGGACCGGTGCTGGTGTTCGTGTTCGGCTTTCCGCTGCTGCAGCGCATCGTCAGGCTGGCCAAGACCGAGAAGATCACCTCGATCGCCGACTTTCTCGGTGCCCGCTACGGCAAGAGCTTCGCTGTCGCGGCGATCGCTACGCTGATCGCGACCATCGGCGCCGTGCCCTACATCGCGCTGCAATTGAAGGCGATCTCCGGCTCGGTCAGCCTGATGGTCGAGCACTATACCGGCTCGCCGCCGTCGTTCGATCCGTTCGTCAGTGACATCTCGCTGGTCGTGGCCATGCTGCTGGCGCTGTTTGCGGTGCTGTTCGGCACGCGCCATGCCGATGCCACCGAGCACCAGGACGGGCTGGTGCTGGCTGTGGCGGTCGAGACCGTGGTCAAGCTCGCCGCCTTCCTGGCGATCGGCCTGATGGTCACGTTCCTGATCTTCGGCGGGCCAGGCGATATGTTCGACCAGCTCGCCGAAAACACGCAGGTGCGCCAGGCGATGGGCTACAACACCTCGCTCGCTACCTGGCTGGTGCTGACATGCCTGAGCGGCTTTGCCATCCTCATGCTGCCGCGCCAGTTCTACGTCACCATCGTCGAAAACCGCAGCGAGGCCGAGCTGCGCACAGCGACATGGGTGTTTCCGCTCTATCTGGTGGCAATCAACCTGTTCGTGCTGCCGATCGCATTGGCCGGCCTGGAACTGGTCGGCCCCAGGACCAGCAGCGACCTTTACGTTCTGTCGCTGCCGCTGTTCAGCGGCCACGACGTGCTGGCCATGGCCGCCTTCATCGGCGGGCTGTCGGCGGCGACCGCAATGGTGATCGTCGAAAGCGTCGCGCTGTCGATCATGATCTCCAACGACCTGATCATTCCGCTGTTCGTGCGCCGGCTGCTGCGGACCACGACATCCGAGAACGAGGACTGGTCGACGCTCATCCTCAATGTACGGCGGGCGGCGATCTTCATCATGCTGTTCATCGCCTTTCTCTACTACCGCGAGAGCACCAACAGCGCGCGGCTGTCCTCGATCGGCCTGATGTCGTTCGCCGCGATCGCGCAGTTCGCGCCGGCAATGATCGGCGGCCTGGTCTGGCGCGGCGCCAACGGAAGGGGTGCCGCACTTGGCATGGTCGCCGGCATCGTCGTCTGGAGCTATACGCTGCTGCTTCCCTCGCTCGTCGCGCCCGATACCGGCATCCTCGTCCACGGCCTGTTCGGCTTCGATGCATTGCGGCCGCAGGCTCTTTTCGGCACCGTCGCCGAGCCGCTGAACCATGGCGTGCTGTGGAGCCTGTCGATCAACACGCTGTTTTTTGTGTTCGGCTCGCTGTCGCGGGCGTCGGTGCCGCTGGAACGCATCCAGGCGTCGATCTTCGTGCCGCGCGAAGCGGGTCCGCTGCCCAGCCTGCGCCGCTTCCGCACCACCATTACCGTCAACGACCTCAAGGACACGATCGCGCGCTATCTCGGTGTCGAACGCACCGAGCGGTCCTTTCAGTCGTTCGAAAAGAGCAGCGGCACTTCCCTGCTCGGCAACGAACAGGCCAGCATGGATGTCATCCGCTTCTCCGAGCAGCTTCTGGCCAGTGCCGTCGGCTCATCCTCGGCGCGGCTGATCCTGTCGCTGCTGCTGCGCCGCAACGACCGCGAATCCAAGGACGCCTTCCGCCTGCTCGACGACGCCACCGAGGCGCTGCAGCACAATCGCGATCTGCTGCAGATCGCACTCGACCAGATGGAACAGGGCATCACTGTCTTCGACCGCGATTTCCGGTTGATTTGCTGGAACCGCCAGTACCGGGCGCTGTTCGACCTGCCCGACGAAATGGGCCAGGTCGGCGTCTCACTCGATCGTATCCTGCGCCACCTTGCCGAGCGCGGTGACATACCGGCAGACCAGCGCGTCACCATGCTCAACCGCCTGACCAGCTTCGTCAGCCCATGGCAGATGGAGCTGAAGACAAGCGGGCGCATCCTGGAATTGCGCTCCAATCCGATGCCGGACGGCGGCATCGTCGCCACCTACGCCGACATTTCCGGACGCGTCGAGCAGGATCTGGCGCTGAAGCGCGCGAACGAATCCCTGGAACAGCGAGTGAAGAGCCGCACCGCCGAGCTCACCCGCGTCAATGAGGAGCTGGCGCAGGCGCAGATGCTGGCCGAGGAGGCCAATCTCGGCAAGACCCGCTTCCTCGCTGCCGCCGGCCACGACATCCTGCAGCCGCTGAACGCCGCCCGCCTCTATTGCTCGTCGCTGATCGAGAAGACCGGCAAGGGACCTGCCGGCAAGGCGGCGATGAACATCGAATCGTCGCTGGAATCGGTCGAGACCATCCTCGGCGCGGTGCTCGACATTTCGCGCCTCGATGCCGGCGCGATGAAGCCGGACGATACGAGCTTCGGCCTCGACGGGCTGCTGCGCCAGATCGGCAACGACTTCCGGCCGCTTGCCGCCGAAAAGAAGCTCGAACTCTCGATCATGCCGTCGTCGCTCAGCGTCATGACGGACCGCAATCTGCTGCGCCGGCTGATCCAGAACCTGGTTTCCAACGCCATCAAGTATACGCGCCGTGGCCGCATCCTGGTCGGCGCGCGGCGGCGCGGCGAACTGGCCGAGATCCAGGTTATCGACACCGGCATCGGCATTGCCGGCGACGAGCTGAACACCGTGTTCCGCGAATTCACCCGGCTGGACGAGGGCGCACGCGAGGCGGAAGGCCTCGGCCTTGGGCTCTCCATTGTCGACCGCATCGCCCGCGTCCTGCGCCTCGAAATCCGGATCTTCTCCAACCCAGGCAAGGGCACACGCTTTTCCGTGTTGCTGCCGGTGGTGGCCGTGCAGGCACCGCGGCGCGAGGCCGAGGCGAAGCCGCCTGCCCGTGCCGCGGCATCGCTTGCCGGGCTCCATGTGCTCTGCATCGACAACGACGCCCGCATCCTCGACGGCATGCGGCTGCTGCTCGAGGGTTGGGGCTGCAGCGTCGACACGCTTTCCGGCGCGGAGGATCTCGAGAGGTCAGGCATGCATCGGCCGGACATCGTGCTTGCCGACTATCATCTCGACGACAAGACCGGCCTCGAATTGATCGCCCAGTTGCGTGCGATCCATGGCGAGGACCTGCCGGCCGTGCTGGTCACCGCCGACCGCTCCAGCGAGGTTCGCGCCGCTGCCGGCAGGCTCGACGTGCCGGTGATCAGCAAACCACTGAAACCGGCGATGCTGCGCTCGATGATGGCCAGGGTCAGGCCGCTGGCGCCGGCGGCCGAATAGGAATCAGCCGGCCGTCTGCAGCGGGTCGCTGCCGATTTTGGACAAAAGGATCACCGCCTGAGTGCGGCTGTCGACGCCGAGCTTCTGCAGGATGGCCGAGACATGCGCTTTGATCGTCGCTTCGGAGACCCCGAGCTCATAGGCGATCTGCTTGTTGAGCAGTCCCTCAGCCAGCATGCCGAGCACGCGCGTCTGCTGTGGGGTCAGCGCCTGCAGCCGCTTGATCAGGTCGGAAATCTCGGGATCGCGCTCCACCCCGAGATCGATGCCAACGGGAGCCGCGATATCGCCGGCAAGCACCGACTGCACCGCATTGCGGATCTCCTCCATGCTGGCCGATTTGGAGATGAAGCCGGAGGCGCCGAGATCGAGCGCGCGCCGGATCGTCACCGGATCGTCATGCGCCGAGACCACCATCATCGGCACCGCCGGATGGATGCCGCGCAGCGAAATCAGGCCGGAAAGACCGCTTGCCCCCGGCATCGAGAGATCGAGCAGCACCAGATCGACATCCTCATTGGCCAGGACCAGCGCCTTGGCGCTTTCGAAATCGCCGGCCTCATGAATGGCGGCAACGTCTCCGATGCCCGCGAGTGCCTCCCTCAATGCACCGCGAAAAAGCGGATGATCGTCGGCAATGACGAATGTGTAGCCCAACGGTGATATCCCTCCCCGAATCCCATTGGCGATGTTCCGCCTTGCAGGATCTGAACGATTGTAACGCTACGCCTGCCGTCCGGCGTGGGCGGCTTGCTATTCCCGCCCCAGGTCTTTTTGCGAATTGCCTAGGTCTTTTGCGAATTGGGCTTGGCGCTGTCTTCGTCCTTGTCCATGTCCTTGACGATGTCCATGAAGCTGCGCAGGAAGCGCTCCATGTAGCCCATCGTCTTGTTGAAATCCTCCTCGCTGGGCAAAGTCGATTCGAAACGGGCGGCAAGCGAATTTTCGAGCTTGGCGACGCGTTCGTCGAGCGCCTTCACCGAACTTTGCAGCCGGTCGACCTCATCTTGTAGGGCGGCACGTTCGTCGGCCGCCGTCTTGCAGACGAGCTGGCCGGAGCGTTCCTCGCAGAGCGACATGGCGCCGGTTTGCGTATCCATGCGGACATAGCCATTGGCCGATTTCTCCAACCGGTAGCGATCGGCTTCCTCGGAAAAGGCCGACGCCGCGACAAGCGACACCAGTGCTGCGGGGATCAAGACGTGTTTCAGACGCATGTTTTCCTCCATGAGCCAGTCAGCGCAATCTATCACAGTTTGCGCCTGAAATGGGGATGAACCTGAAATGGGGAAGAACACGGGCCTGCCCTTCCCCGCGTGGTCGGTTCGGACTATAGCGCAACCATGTCCGAGATCATCTACAAGATAGTTCCCGAGGTGCTGTGGCGCGAGGCTGAAAGAGAAGGCCGCTTCACCGGCGCGCCTATCGACGTCGCCGACGGCTTCATCCATTTTTCCACCGCCGGGCAGGTTCGGGAAACGGCGGCCAAACATTTCGCCGGCCAAAGCCGGTTGCTGCTGGTCGCCGTCGATAGCGCGCGCCTCGGCGATGCGCTGAAATATGAGGTCTCGCGCGGCGGCGCCCTGTTCCCGCATCTCTATGGCGGGCTCGGCCTCGATGCGGTCGTTTCGTTGCAGGCATTGCCGCTCGGCGTTGACGGCCGGCATGAATTCCCGGCGCTGGAGGCCGAATGAGCGCGTTCGACCGGATCGGCCAGAAACTGCTGTTCACGCTCGATCCGGAAACCGCGCATGGGCTGTCGATTGCCGCGCTGAGATGCGGGCTGCCGGTCGCCGGTCGTCCGCCGCAGGACAACAGGTTAAAGGTCAGCCGTTGCGGGCTCGATTTCCCGAACCCGCTCGGCATGGCCGCGGGTTACGACAAGAATGCCGAAGTGCCGGACGCGCTGCTCGGCCTCGGCTTCGGCTTCGCCGAGGTCGGCACGATCACGCCGCTGCCGCAGACGGGCAATCCAAAGCCACGCATCTTCCGGCTGCCTTCGGAGGGGGCGGTGATCAATCGGCTGGGCTTCAACAATGAGGGCCACGCCGCCGCGGAGAAGCGCCTTGCCGCCCGCAAGGGCCGCCCCGGCATCGTCGGGATCAACATCGGCGCCAACAAGGACAGCGCCGACCGCGTCAGTGATTATGAGCGCGGCGTGATCCGGTTCGCGCGATATGCCAGCTATCTGACGATCAATATCTCCTCGCCGAACACGCCGGGCCTGCGCAACATGCAGGCGCGCGACCAGCTTGGAGAGCTCCTGTCGCGGGTCATGGCTGCGCGTGCGGCGGCACCGGCAAAACCGCCCGTCTTCCTCAAGATCGCCCCGGACCTGGTCGAGCCCGAGCTTGAGGACATCGCCGCCGAGATCACCGACAAGCAAATGGACGGCGTCATCGTCTCCAACACCACGATCGCGCGAGCCGGCCTGAGCAGCGCCGGCCTTGCCGGCGAGACCGGCGGGCTTTCGGGGAAACCCTTGTTCGAGCGCTCGACTATCGTGCTGGCAAGGATGCGAAAACTGCTTGGCCCGGATCCCACTATCATCGGCGTCGGCGGCGTCGATTCCGCCGAGACGGCGCTGGAAAAGATCCGTGCCGGCGCCGACCTCGTGCAGCTCTACACCGGCATGATCTATGCCGGGCCTGCGCTGCCGGGGCGTATTCTTTCCGGCATGGTCCGTTTCATGGACAGTCAACGGCTGAAGTCGCTGCGCGAGCTTCGCGACAGCCGCCTCGATCAATGGGCGGCGAAACCGTTTTAGCGATCAGCCAAAGACCGCGCGCACCCGCAGCCGCAATATGGCGAGCAGGCTGAAGCCGCGTACCAGCAGGAAGACATGCAACGCCGCCCACAAGCCGTGATTGCCGAAGGCCGGCGCCAGAATCAGCAGCGCGGCGCTGAACGACAGGAACGACACCAGCATCATGTTGCGCATGTCGCGCGACCACGTCGCGCCAATGAAAACCCCGTCCATCTGGAAAGCCAGCGCGCCGCTGAGCGCGGTGAACGCCGCCCAGGGCAAGTAGATGTCGGCAATGGCGCGGACGTCCGTCGCGGTCGTGATCAGGGCGACGAGATCGGTGCCCTCCAGCAGGAAGAAGAGCGTCGCCGCGCCCGCCAGCCCGAGCCCCCAAAGCAGCGTCAGCCGCACCGCCTGGTCAAACGCCGTGGCGGCACGGGCGCCTATGGCGCGCCCGGCGAGCTGTTCGGCAGCCGTGGCGAAACCATCGAGGAAATAGCCGGCAACCAGGAAGAGGTTCATCAGCACGGCGTTGGCGGCCAGCGTCAGAGTGCCGAATTGTGCGCCTTGGCGCGTGAACAGCGCGAAGGCGGCGAGCAGCGAAAAGGAGCGGATCATGATATCGCGATTGAGCGACATCATGCGCAGGAATGCCGGCAGATCGAGGACGCGGTGGCGCGGCAGCCTGGGCGCCGCCCAAAAGCGCCGGCCGACAATGGCGAGACCAAGCAGCATGGCGACGAATTCGCCGGTGACCGTTGCCCAGGCAACGCCGGCAACGCCCCAGCCGAGCTCCAGGCCAAGCAGGAAGCAGAGGGCGATGTTGATGCCGTTCAGTATCAATTGCAGCATCAGCCCGAGCCCGCCCTCGCCGCGCCCAAGCACGTAACCGAGGATGGCGTAATTGATCAGCGAGAACGGTGCTGCGAGCATCCTGATGCGGATATAGACGTCCATCGCCGCGCTGACGCGTGGTTCGGCGCCTATGAACCATTGCCCGGCGGTGGAGACCAGCGGCGCAAGCGCGGCAAGCACGACGCCGGCGACGACCGCGATCAGCACGGCGCGCCAGAACACCGCCTGCTCCTCCAGCGCATCGCCGCGCCCGAAGGCCTGGGCGACGAGGCCGGTGGTGCCGGAGCGCAGGAAGTTGAAGGTGGTGAAAACGACGTCGAAGATCAGGGCGCCGGCCGCCAGGCCGCCGAGAAGGGCGGCGTCGCCGAACTGTCCGACCACCGCCGTGTCGACAATTCCGAGCAACGGCGTCGTCAGATAGGCAAGCGTCATCGGCACGGCGATGGCGAGCACCGAGCGGTTGGTGACGACAAAGGCCCTGCCTTCGGTGGCGTGGGCTTCGGTGGGTAAAGCCTGCTCCAAACGCGTGTTGCTTTCCGTTGCGGCTTGATCGGCCAGCCGATGTGCCCCAGTTTGCGGACCTCGCGCAACCATCCACCCCGTTATGGTCAACCGAAACCCGCCTCTGGCGCACCGGCCGCCCCATGCCCTTGCAGATCGTTCATCATCCCGACTACGACGCCGGCTTCGCCGTCAACCACCGCTTCCCGATGAGCAAATATCCGCTGCTGATGGACGCCTTGCGGGCACGCGGCCTGGCGCAGCCCGAAGCGCTCAACATGCCGGAGGCGGCGCGGCCATCATGGCTGAAGCTTGCCCACGCGGTCGACTATGTCGACCAGGTGCTTGTCTGCGAAGTGCCGGTGGCGATTGAGCGCGAGATCGGCTTTCCCGTGGGACCGCGGGTTTCGCTGAGGGCGCAGCTCGCAACGGCCGGCACGGTGCTGGCAGCGCGGCTGGCGTTGCTGAACGGCATCGCCTGCAACACCGCCGGCGGCAGCCATCATGCACGGCGCGCGCAAGGCGCCGGCTTCTGCACCTTCAACGATGTAGCCGTTGCCGCGCTGGTGCTGCTCGCCGAAGCTGCTGTCCAAAACATCCTGGTCGTCGACCTCGACGTGCATCAGGGCGACGGCACGGCGGATATCCTGAACGACGAGCCGCGCGTGTTTACCTTCTCCATGCATGGCGATCGCAACTACCCCGCACGCAAGATCGCCTCCAACCTCGATGTCGCCCTGCCCGACGGCGCCGGCGATGCAGCCTATCTGGAGCGGCTGGACGCCATCCTGCCGGAGCTGTCGGCGCGAAGGCGCTGGGACCTCGTCTTCTACAATGCCGGCGTCGATGTCCATGTCGAGGACCGGCTCGGCAGGTTGTCGCTCACGGATGACGGGCTGCGCGCCCGCGACGATATGGTGATCCGCCATTTCCGCACGCTTGGCATACCGGTATGCGGCGTTATCGGCGGAGGCTATTCGACGGATGTCGCAGCACTTGCTGCACGGCACGCCATCCTGTTCGAGGTGGCGGCGGGCTACGCCTGAAAATTCACTTCCGGTAGTTAGCGATCCTGAGCAGGATGAAGGCCGGCACGACGATCGCGGCACCGAGCAGGATGTAGCCGAGAAAGCGGTCGATGGCGTGGAAGCCCAAATTCCACAGGTCGATGAAGAATTTGCGAATGCCATAAAGCACATCCATCGGCGACCAGCCGAAGGCATTCATGACCAGCCCGACGAGGAACGACACCACAAGCAGCTTCAGGATCACCCGGAGCGGCGTATCGCCGAGAAAGCGGTTCAGTGCGGACAAGCCTGTCTCCACAGTCGGGTGCCGCGATTCGGGCACATGCCTAGAAATACGCAGTTGATAGCCCTGCATCAAGCCGAGCCCTCAAACCGGATTGCGCATCGGCGCCGGCCCATGATATCGGAGGAACCAGCGCGGGTATGATGTAATGGTAGCTTGTCAGCTTCCCAAGCTGAACGCGCGGGTTCGATTCCCGCTACCCGCTCCAGCTTTTGCCCCCGGTGCATTGCACTTGTTCTGGCCAAGCTGAAAACCAGCGGATTTATAGGCAGTTTTACAGCCCGGCTGGCCGTCTTTCATCTGTTTGGCCGATGTGCCAGTTCGTGGAATATCTCACATTGAGGGTCGGCGGGGCCTCGAATGACCCCAACCGGAAAGTCTACCCTTGGCCCGCTGGCTTCTGCTGGCGGGCTTTTTTTGAGCATCAGGCAGTAGTGGCCGACGCGCATCGGCGCCGCTGCTGACGGGCCTGTCTGGTCGTCTGGCCGGCCACGGGATGCGCCCGCTACCCGCTCCAACCCTCAGCCCACCTCTCGCAAAATAAAATCGTGCAGCATCTTGGCTGCCGGTGACAGCGCGCGGTTCTTCACCGTGATCAGGCTGTAGGGCCTGACCTCGATGTCGAATTCAGTCTGGACGACATCGATAGCGCCGGCCAGGCCTTCGGGGTTCTGGATGAACTTCGCGACCTGGATCGACACCGGCGCGATGGCGTCGGATTGCGCGACCATGACCAGAGTCAATAGCAGCGAGCTGGTGTTGAGGATGCGGTCCGGCAGCGCGATGTTTCGGTTCAGGAAGTTACTCTCCATCGCCTGGCGCAGCGGCGAGCCGCCCGACTGGAAAACCCAGTCATAGGCGGCGGTGTCTTCCAGCCGCACCGCCTTGCCCTTGGTCAGCGGGTGGCCGCGGCGCACGATCAGGCAGGCCTTCTCGACGCCGATGACGCGGGCCTCGAACAGCCGCGGATTGAGGTCGTCGGGGATGCGGGCGATGATGAAATCGTGGCGCGAGGCGATCAGCTCGCGCGCCAGGACGTTCGAGGTCTCGACCTGCATGGTGATTTCGATGCGCGGATAAAGGCGCCGGATTTCGCGGATCGCCGGCACCGCCAGCTCGATCGCCGGTGCTGTCACCGCGCCCAGGAACACCGAGCCGCCTTTGCCCGCCTTGAGCTCGAAAATCTCGCGGTCGACCTCGCGCATCTCGAGCAGGATCGATCGCGCGCGCCGTGCCAACGCCTTGCCATAGGGTGTCAGCGTGATGCCGCGCGGCAGCCTTTCGCAGAGCTTGACGTCGAGCACGGCCTCCATCTCGGCGATCATGCGCGAGGCCGCCGGCTGCGAGATGTTCATGACCTGGGCCGCGGCGCTCACCCGGCCGTGCTCGTCGAGGGCTGCGATCATGCGCATGTGACGCAGGCTCAAGCCGCTGCGCAGCAAGGTTCCGCCATCACCCGGGATTTCATCGTAACTGGCTGATATTCCGTCAGGATTTCGCAGCGCCGCCATGATTCTTCCCTACTCTTACGCCCGGCGCCCCGGCAAAATCCGGCAGCGTCGTCACTAGCCTAAGCCATACCAGTCTCGATATAGCAACCATCAAAGATCGCATTTGACAGTTATGGCAAAGCGACACACCCTTCGCGCGTCCTGAGGCTTGACGGTCGGTGACGAGGGAAAACTCGTATCGATTGAAACCAGAGTCTCGGGGCCGATTGGGAGGATACCGGAGATCGATTGACGGCAGCGGCGCGTTTGGCGCTCCTGCACGATTGCGCGGCCCACGAAACCCAAGGGTACGCGTCCATCAACCAGGGAGAGTTAATGTGAAGATTATCAAGACACTGGCCGCCGTCGCGGCCCTAGGCATCGCGGCCATGACGCTGCCGGCGCAGGCGGGCGAAGGCCTGATCGGCGTGCTGATGCCCACCAAGACCTCGCAGCGCTGGATCAACGACGGCGACGCCGTCAAGTCCCAGCTCGAGGCTCTGGGCTACACTGTCGACCTGCAGTACGCGCAGGACGACATTCCGAACCAGCTCAGCCAGCTGGAAAACGAAATCACCAAGGGCCCGAAGGCGCTGATCATCGCTTCGATCGACGGCACCACGATGGGCGATGCGTTGCAGAAGGCGAATGACGCCGGCGTTGTCGTCGTCGCTTACGACCGCCTGATCAAGAAGACGCCAAATGTCGACTACTACACCACCTTCGACAATTTCGGCGTCGGCGTCATCCAGGCCAAATCGCTGCTCAAGGGTCTCGGTTATCCCGAGAAGAAGGGCCCGTTCAACATCGAGCTGTTCGGCGGTTCGCCGGACGACAACAATGCGTTCTTCTTCTATAACGGCGCCATGTCGGTTCTTCAGCCGCTGATCGACGACAAGACCCTCGTCGTGAAGTCCGGCCAGATGGGCATGGACAAGGTCGGCACGCTGCGCTGGTTGGCGGCAACCGCCCAGGCCCGCATGGACAATCTGCTCTCCGCCAACTACTCGGACGGCAGCCGCGTCGATGGCGTGCTCTCGCCCTATGACGGCCTGTCGCGCGGCATCATCGCTTCGCTGCGCGCCGTAGGCTACGGCACCGCCGATCAGCCATGGCCGATCGTCACCGGACAGGACGCCGAGACCGCTTCGGTCAAGGCGATCATCGCCGGCGAACAGTATTCGACCGTGTTCAAGGACACCCGCGAACTCGCCAAGGCGACGGTCGAACTCGTCGACAAGGTGCTCTCGGGCGGCAAGCCGGAAGGCCTCGACACCACGACCTACAACAACGACGTCAAGGTCGTTCCCTCGATCCTGTTGACGCCGCATGATGTCGACAAGTCGAACTATCAGGCCCTGGTGGTCGACTCCGGCTACATCAAGGCCGAAGAGCTGAAGTAATCGCGGTTACAAAGCCTGGGGTCCTGCGCAGGCAGGGCCCCTTTTCGTTGGCGAGCCAGCCCGGTATTGTTTGCGGACCTCGCAGGAGTGGTATTCTCAATGGCATCGACGATTTTGGAGATGCGCGACATCACCAAGACGTTTCCCGGCGTCAAGGCGCTGTCAAACGTCAAGCTCATGGTCGAGGAAGGCGAGATCCATGCCGTGGTCGGCGAGAACGGCGCCGGCAAGTCGACGCTGATGAAGGTGCTGTCGGGTGTGTATCCGTCCGGCACCTATGACGGCCAGATCATCTATCGCGGCGATGAGTGCCATTTCAAAGGCATCCATGACAGCGAGCGCAAGGGCATCGTCATCATCCACCAGGAGCTTGCGCTGGTGCCGATGCTGTCGATCGCCGAAAACATCTTTCTCGGCAACGAGCACGCCAGATACGGCGTCATCGACTGGAATGCCAATGAGGCGCGCACCAGCGCCCTGCTCAAGAAGGTCGGCCTCAAGGAAGACCCCAACACGCTGATCACCAATATCGGCGTCGGCAAGCAGCAACTGGTCGAGATCGCCAAGGCGCTCAGCAAGGAAGTGAAGTTGCTCATTCTCGACGAGCCGACCGCGAGCCTGTCCGAAAAGGACAGCCAGGCGCTGCTCGATCTGCTGCTCGAATTCAAGCGGCAAGGCATCACTTCGATCCTGATCTCGCACAAGCTCAACGAGGTGAACCGGGTCGCCGACAAGGTCACCATCATCCGTGACGGGCGGACCATCGAGACGCTGGCCAAGAAGGACATCTCGGAGGACCGCATCATTACCTCGATGGTCGGCCGTTCGCTCGACGACCGCTATCCGCCGCGCGAGCCGAAGATCGGCGAGACCGTTCTCGAAGTGAAAAACTGGTCGGTCTACCACCCCATCCATGCCGAGCGGCAGGTCATCAAGGGTATCAACCTCAACGCCCGCAAGGGCGAAGTGGTCGGCATTGCCGGGCTCATGGGCGCTGGCCGGACCGAGTTTGCCATGAGCCTGTTCGGCCGCTCCTATGGCCGTCGCATCACCGGCGAGGTGTTCCTCAACGGCAAGCCGATCGACGTCTCTTCGGTGAGCAAGGCGGTGGAACACGGCATCGCCTACGTTACCGAGGACCGCAAGACCTACGGTCTCAACTTGATCGACCACATCAAGCACAACATCACGCTGGCCAACCTGCCCGGCGTGTCGCGCCACGGCGTGATCGACGATTTGCGCGAGCTTTCGGTCGCCAACGATTATCGCGGCAGGACCAATATCCGCGCCTCGAGCGTCTACCAGATGACCGGCAACCTTTCTGGCGGCAATCAGCAGAAGGTGGTGCTGTCGAAATGGCTGTTCGCCAATCCGGAAGTGCTGATCCTCGACGAGCCGACACGCGGTATCGACGTCGGCGCCAAGTATGAAATCTATACGATCATCGCGCGTCTCGCCTCCGAGGGTAAGGCAATCATCGTCATCTCGTCGGAAATGCCCGAACTGCTCGGCATCACCGACCGCATCTACGTCATGAACGAAGGACGCATCGTCGGCGAAATGGCGGCAAGCGACGCCAGCCAGGAAAAGATAATGCGCGCCATCGTCCGCGGAGAAGGAAAAGCATCATGAGCACCGAAAGCGCTCCCGGGCCGCAGACCGGCGTTGCCCAGGATCTACAACAGGGACCTCGCATTGCCGTCTCGGCGCTGGTCACCAACCTGCGCGAATACGGGTTGGTGCTGGCGTTGATCGCAATCATGGTGTTCTTCCAGTTCACCACGTCCGGAACGCTGTTCAAGCCGGTGAACCTCAGCAATCTCGTGCAGCAGAACAGCTTCATCATCGTGATGGCGCTGGGCATGCTTCTGGTGATCGTTTCGGGTCACATCGATCTCAGCGTCGGCTCCGTCGCCGGCTTCATCGGCGCACTGGCGGCGATGATGATGGTCATCTGGCCGCTTGGCCCATTGAGCAATCCGCTGGTGGTGTCGATCATCTGCCTGATCGTCGGTGGTGCGATCGGCGCGGCACAAGGCTACTGGATTGCCTATCACCGAATACCGAGCTTTATCGTCACGCTGGCGGGCATGCTGATCTTCCGCGGCATCTGCCAGGCGCTGCTGGGTGGCGGGTCTTCCGTAGGGCCGCTTCCCGTCGGCTTCAAGGCGCTCAGTTCCGGCTTCATTCCGGACCTGATCGGCCCATTGACGCTGATACCGCCAACCGTGAACGCCGCCGGCAAAACCATTGTCGGCAGCGGCCTGACGCTGCACCTGACGACGATCGTGATCGGCCTCGTCGCCGTGCTCGCCTATGCCTATTTCGGGCTCAGGGCACGGCGCACCCGCGAAAAGCATGGCTACGAAGCCGAGCCCTTCTCGCTGTTCGTCGTCAAGACCCTGGTGATCAGCGCGCTGGCGCTGTTTCTCGTCTACCAATTCGCCACCTATAGGGGCCTCCCCATCGTTCTCATGGTGATGGGCGTGCTGATCGCGTTGTTCGTCTTCGTTACCAAACGCATGACGATCGGCCGTCGCATCTATGCGATGGGCGGCAATGCCAAGGCAGCCCAGCTATCGGGCATCAAGACCGAACGGCTGACGTTGATGGTGTTCGTCAATATGGGCGTGCTGTCGGCACTCGGCGGCCTGATTATCGCAGCGCGCCTGGGGCAGGCTGTGCCGGCGGCCGGCCTCGGCAGCGAGCTCGACGTCATCGCCGCGGTGTTCATCGGTGGCGCTTCGGCGATGGGCGGCGTCGGCCAGGTGATCGGCGCGGTGGTCGGCGGCTTCATCATGGGGGTCATGAACAACGGCATGTCGATCATGGGCGTCAATGTCGATTGGCAGCAGGTGGTCAAAGGCCTGGTGCTGCTCGGCGCCGTCGTCTTCGACGTCTACAACAAGAACAAGGCTTGAGAGGCAACCAGGAGGCATACGGGTCACATCGCGGCGCTGCCGGGCGGCGCAAAGAAGTCCCCCGAGGGACCTGATCCGCGAGCGCAATCCGGACGAAGAATTTCAACCGAGGCGCGGACAAGGGTCCGAGCCGCGCTGGGCAGGGTTTGCCAAGAAAGGCACGCCAAGCCCGCAATTCAGAGAGGATTACCATGCTGATCTCACAAATCCTCGACGACGCCGAGACGATCCGCGTCGTTGCCCGCAACGGCGGCAAGACCCGCGTCATCAACGGCGCCCGCAGCGTCTATTCGCTGGCGATGGAAGCCGCGCGTACCGGCAGCGGGCTTGTCGCCCTGATCGAGCGCAAGGGCTTCGGCGAAACCGTCGATCTCGACGCAGCCTACAAGAAGGGCCGGCTGCTGTCGCCGATCAACCATCCCGATCCGGCGCATCTCCATCTCACCGGCACCGGGCTGACGCATCTCGGCTCCGCCGCGACCCGCGATTCCATGCACAAGAAGCTCAGCACGGACGGCGAGGAACAGCTGACCGATTCCATGAAGATGTTCCGCATGGGGCTTGAGGGCGGCAAGCCGGCGAAAGGCCAGATCGGCGTGCAGCCGGAATGGTTCTACAAGGGCAACGGCACCATGGCGGTGGCGCCCGGTGCGGCGCTTATGTCGCCCGCCTTCGCTCAGGATGCCGGCGAGGAGCCGGAAATTGCCGGCATCTATGTGATCGGTGACGACGGCGCCCCGTTCCGTGTCGGCTTCACCCTGTCGAACGAGTTTTCCGACCACGTCACCGAGCGTGTGAACTACCTCTTCCTCGCCCATTCCAAGCTGCGCAACGCCTCGTTCGGGCCGGAGATCCTGATCGGCGACCTGCCGTCCGACATCCGCGGCGCTTCACGCATCCTGCGCGACGGCAAGCTGCTTTGGGAAAAGCCGTTCCTGTCGGGCGAGGCGAACATGTCGCACACCATTGGCAATCTCGAGCATCACCACTTCAAATACTCGGCCTTCCGCCAGCCGGGCGACGTGCATGTGCACATGTTCGGCACGGCGACGCTGTCCTTCGCCGACGGCATCAGGACCGAGGCCGGCGACGTATTCGAAATCGAGGCGCAGGATTTCGGCCTGCCTCTGCGCAACCCGCTCGAAATCGAGCAGCCGGTGAAGGTGGCGGTGAAGGCGTTGTAAACTGGTGACATAATTCAGGGGCGAGAAATGAACGGCCTGCGGATTGGCACTGTGTTCGTAAGTTTAGTCCTGTTCCTCGCCTATTTCTCCCCAGCGGCTTACAGCGCCGGACAATGCAGCGCAAAATCCTATCGCGAGGCCCGGATGTCGATGACTAACCGGCTTCTGGCCACCGGCTATTCGAAATCGCAAGTGAGCTTTCTGATGCGCAACGCGGATCGCATGACGTCCGCACTCCGCGCCGACAGACTGAACGACAATGGCAGAGCCTGCGGTCTCGACTCCGCCAGAGCCCATGTGCTGGGATGTATCGACAAGCAGTTGTTCCCCTTGCAGTCCAGCTCAAGCGCCTCACTTGACGACGAGAAGCAAACCAGAGGTTTTTGGGGGAAGAAGCGATTGGCAGTGCGAGAACTGCTCTTTGTCGGTCAGTTTCATGGCTGCCTTGGCGCCGCGAAAGAATATCTGTTTCGCGGCTGACGGCCTGCGAACAAGATCAGCGGGCGGCGCGGAAATGCTTGGACAGTTTCAGGCCCTGCGCCTGATAGTTCGAGCCTAGATCTGTGCCGTAGAGCGCCTGCGGCCGTTTCAGCATGTGCTCGTAGACCAACCGTCCAACGATCTGGCCGTGATCGAGGATGAACGGCACTTCGTGGCTACGCACCTCGAGCACCGCCCGGCTGCCGGTGCCGCCCGACGCCGAATGGCCGAAACCCGGGTCGAAGAAACCGGCATAATGGACGCGGAACTCGCCGACCAGCGGATCGAAGGGCGTCATTTCGGCCGCGTAGAGCGGCGGCACATGCACCGCCTCGCGCGACACCAGAATATAGAATTCGTCCGGATCGAGCACCAGCTCGCCGGCACCGCTCTTGTAGAGCGGCTCCCAGAAATCGACGACATCCTGCGCGGCGCGCTTGTCGACGTCGACCAGGCCGGTGTGGTGCTTGCCGCGATAGCCGACAAGCCCATCCTTGTCGCCGTCGAGGTCGATCGACAGCGCGATGCCGCCGCCTGAGATGTTGGGTGGTTCGGTGGCGACCAGCATCTCGGCGCGGTGCAACTCGTGCAGCTCGCTTTCCGACAAGAGCGCATTGCCGGTGCGGAACCTGATCTGCGACAGCCGCGAGCCGGTGCGCACGACAATCGGGAAAGTGCGCGGGCTGACCTCCAGATAGAGCGGGCCTTCATAGCCGGTGACGATCTTGTCGAACTCGTGGCCACGGTCGGTCATTACCCGAGTGAAGATATCGAGCCGTCCGGTCGAGCTTTTCGGGTTGGCGGAGGCGGAAATATGGGCGGGCAGCGCCAGGCTTTCGAGCAGCGGCACGATGTAGACGCAGCCGGTTTCCAGCACGGCACCTTCGGCGAGGTTGATCTCGTGCAGCTTCAGCCGGCCGAGCTTGTCGGCAACCCTGTGGTCCGGGCCGGGCAAGAAGGAAGCGCGCACCCGCCAGGCCTTGTCGCCCAGCCTGAGATCAAGGCTGGCCGGCTGGATCTGATCGGCATCGAGCGTGCGCGGCGATTTCAGCGCGCCCGTCTGGAACAGCGCGGAAATATCCTGATCGGGAAGAATGCCTGTCTGCCGCAAGGGTCTGGCTCCGTTCGAACGCCGGGCGAGGTCTTGTTCTGTCGCAGGTCCGACCGTGGACGCCTTTGGCACCTGCTTGGTACAACCCTCTTAATCATGCCGGCAATTGACGCAAGCGTGGCGCGGGTCTAAAGCTCGTTATCCCGTGGTGATTTGGCCGGTCGGCTTGCAGCCACGTTAAACAAGTCGCTAAAGGACCGTCGGGCCGCAAGGCCATATGGACCGGTTGCGACTTTCGCGACCGGTTTTTTGTTGTTTGGACCAATTTTGGTGTTTGGATGGAATGATGACCAAGAAGCGCGACTGGAAGCCTCAGACCGCACTCGTGCATGCCGGGACGCTGCGTTCCGGCTTCGGCGAGACCTCCGAGGCGATGTATCTCACCCAAGGCTATGTCTACGAGACGGCGCAAGCGGCGGAGGCCCGCTTCAAGGGCGAGGAGCCGGGCTTCATCTATTCGCGCTATGCCAATCCGACGGTCGACATGTTTGAGAAACGCATGTGCGCGCTGGAAGGAGCCGAGGACGCGCGCGCCACGGCATCCGGCATGGCGGCGGTGACGGCAGCACTGCTGTGCAGCGCCAAGGCGGGCGACCATATCGTCGCGGCGCGCGCGCTGTTCGGCTCCTGCCGCTGGGTGGTCGAGACGCTGGCGCCGAAATACGGCATTGAGGCAACGCTGGTCGACGGCACCGACATCGCCAATTGGGAAAAGGCGGTCAAGCCCAACACCAAACTGTTTTTCCTGGAAAGCCCTACCAATCCAACGCTGGAGGTAGTCGACATTGCCGCCGTCGCGGCACTTGCCAATTCGATCGGCGCCAGGCTGATCGTCGACAATGTCTTCGCTACGCCCTTGCAGCAGAAACCCCTGCAGCTCGGCGCCCACATCGTCGTCTATTCGGCCACGAAGCATATTGACGGCCAGGGGCGCTGTCTTGGCGGCATCGTTCTGTCGGACAAGAAATGGATCGACGAGAACCTGCATGACTATTTCCGCCACACCGGCCCAAGCCTCTCGCCCTTCAATGCCTGGACCCTGCTGAAAGGCCTGGAGACGCTGCCGCTACGCGTACGCCAGCAGACGGAAAGTGCCGGCCGCATCGCGGATTTCCTGGCCGAGCGACCGCAAATCGCCCGCGTCATCTATCCCGGCCGCGCCGACCACCCGCAAGCGGCCGTGGTCCAGAAGCAGATGTCGGGCGGCTCGACGCTGATTTGCCTCGATGTGAAGGGCGGCAAGCAGGCGGCCTTTGCCTTCCAGAACGCACTCGACGTCGTGCTGATTTCCAACAATCTCGGCGACGCCAAGAGCCTGATCACCCATCCGGCGACGACGACGCACAAGAACTTGACCGATGAGGCCCGCGCCGAACTCGGCATCGGACCGGGAACGCTCAGGCTGTCAGTTGGCCTTGAGGACGCCGACGACCTGCTCGAAGACATCGAGCAGGCACTGAGAGTTGCCGGATAGGGGCTGGCCGAATAGAGGCGAGCGGGGACGTGCCGATCAGGCGCCGGACGGGGTCTCTTCCAGCTCCGCGACGGCCTTGGTCTGGATAGTCATCACATTGCCGCGCCAGTCGACGGCGCCGCTCAGCCATCCGCGCGCCCAAATGGCGGGAAGCATCAGGTCTCGCGCCATCATCGCCAGGATGGTGCGCGGCGACAGGTGCCATCCCTTGGCCGAGGCCAAGGCGCATTCCGGCAGGTAGGCCGCGACCAGCACGGCGATGGCGGTTGCCGGCAGGCTGACGCCGGCGTCAGCCGCGGCGATCAGTGCAAGCACTAGCGGCGGTGCCGCGCCGATCAGGATTTCGGGGGCAAAGAACAGTGCAAAGGTGACGCGGCGCAGCCGCGCCCAGCGCGTCTGCCGCGACCAGATCTCGCCAAGCGTGCGCCGGCCGAGCGGCTGTTCGAAGGGAGAGGCGACAAGATTGACCCGCAGTCCGAGCCCGTTGACCAGCTTGGTCGCGGCGGCGTCTTCGGCGATCTCGGCGGCAAGCGCGCGGATGCCGCCATTGGCATCGAGCATCGGCTTGTTCCACAACATGCTCTTGCCCTGGGCGAAGCCGAGGCCGAGCGCCTCTCCGGCGTACTGCCAGCGTGCCTGCAGCGTGTTGAGAAAGGCGCATTCGACCTCCCCCCAGAAGCCGTCCGGCCGCGAGCCGATCGGCGTCGAGCAGACGAGGCCGGTGTCGTGCCGCCACGCCGCCATCAGGTGCTGGACGTAGTCGCTCGGCATAAGCACGTTGGAATCGGCAAGGATGACCCAGCTATAATGCGCCGCTTCCCAACCCTTCACGCAATTGTTGAGTTTTGGATTGCCGCTGATGCGGTCGTCACCGACTAGAAGACGGGCGCGAATAGCTGGAAAGCGCGCCATTGCGGCGGTGATCGGCTTGACCACCGGGTCGTCGGCATGGGCAACGCAGAAGATGAGTTCGTAGCGCGGCCAGTCGAGTGAGAAGGCGCGCTCCAGCGTCTCTTCGGCAAACGGCTCGACGCCGCGCGCCGGGATGACGATCGATACCGGAGGCGCGTTGGCCGCGGGCGGTGCGATCCTGCCTGGTCGCTTCAGCTTCAGCGAAGCTAACAGGATGCTGGCGAGATTTGAAAGAAGGAGGGCTATGGAAAGGAGGGCGGCTGCGAATGTCGGTTCCATCGAGATCTGGTCACTCCAGAAGTGCCGGCCGCATGACGGCCGTTTTCAACAATTCGACAGAACGCTGAGTCGCCCGGCACAAGCCTGCACACCATCATTGTCATGTGTCACTTAAATGACATTGTTTTTCGGCACCTGCGCTCGAGTCGGGCAAGGAGATGACGCGCATCGTTGATCAAACTGCGCTGAGCGTCGAAGTTCCATCTACATTGCTTTGGAGCAGTTTATGTACAGCGCCGTCACCCGCAACATCGAAGTGCAGGTCAGGCCGTTCTATCTGGAGGATCACTCCGACCCGCCGCAAAACCGCTATGTCTGGGGATATCAGGTGACCATCGACAATCAGTCGGATGAGTTCGTGCAGCTTCTGTCGCGCTACTGGCACATTACCGACGGCACCGGCAAGGTCGAGGAAGTGCGCGGCCCCGGGGTCGTCGGCGAGCAACCCGGACTCAACCCCGGCGACAGCTATCAGTATACGTCTGGATGCCCGCTCTCGACGCCGTCCGGCATCATGGTCGGGCACTACACCATGCGCAACAAGCGGGGCGAGACGTTCGACGTCGCCATCCCCGCCTTCTCGCTCGACTTGCCGGGAATGCGGCGCACCGTCAATTGACGGCCGTCATCCGGCCGCTGCAAACTCCGCCGGGTCGAAGTCATATTGCTTCGAGCAGAATTCGCAGGCGACGTGAATGCTGCCATCCTCGGTGCTGTCCCTGATCTCCTCGGCGGAAAAGCCTTCGAGGATGCCGTGGATCTTCTCCCTCGAGCATGAGCACTGGTCGGCGACCGGCACCCCGCCGAACACGCGGACGCCATGCTCGTGGAAAAGCCGGTAAAGCAGCCGTTCGGCGCCGATCGTCGGATCGATCAGCTCGGTCGGTTCAATAGTACCAAGCAGCGCCAGCAGCTCCTGCCAGGAATTGTCGGTCGGGTCGTGGATTTCCTCACGCGGATCGCCGTCGCCACCGGGAAGGTCGGGTACGCGCATGCGCTCCGCCGACTGCGGCAGGAATTGTGCCAGCAGGCCACCGGCCCGCCATTGCTCGCGGGCACCGCCGACGCCGGGCGTCAGAAGCTTGGCAACCGAAAGCCGGAGGTCGGTCGGAATCTGCTCCGACTGGCGGAAATAAGTGCGTGCGGCATCTTCCAGTGTGACGCCGTCGAGCTGGACGATGCCCTGGTAGCGTTGTGTGTGAGCGCCCTGGTCGATGGTCAGCGCCAGGACGCCGCTGCCGAGCAGCGTCTTCGGTGACGTCTCGCCGGCAGAAGTCAAAGCCTGCAGCCGGTCGGCATCGAAGCGGGCATAAGCGCGCAGCGCGTGCGGCGTGGAGAAATCCGCGACCAGCATGTCGACCGGCCCGTCGGTGCGGGTCTGCAGAATGAACTTGCCCTCGAACTTCAGCGAAGTTCCGAGCAATACCGTCAACACACAGGCTTCAGCCAGGAGCCGGGCGACCGGCTCGGGATAGTCGTGGCGGCTGAGAATAGCATCGAGCATCGGCCCGAGCTGGACGGTGCGACCGCGCACGTCGAGCGGGCCGACCTCGAACGGCACGACATGGTCGTCGCCGGCGTAGCCGAATTCGCCGAGCTTGGGTTTATGTTCAGCCAATTGATGAGTTTCCAACATGACAAAGCTCCGGGGCGCGGCGATGCCGCCCTCCGGGGCGCATGCGACGAGACGCGCTCGATTTGCGTGATGCGCCTGAGATAGGCACCACCAACTCCCGGATCAAGGCGGCCCAGATCAAGGCGGCGCAGATCAGGCCGGCCCGGATCACCGCGGCTCGTATCAAGCGCCCAGGCACCAGGCCAAGACCGCCTTCTGGGCATGGAGCCGGTTCTCGGCCTCATCGAACACCACCGAATGCGGTCCGTCGATGACCTCGTCGGTAACCTCCTCACCGCGATGCGCCGGTAGACAGTGCATGAACAGCGCGTCCGGCTTGGCTTTCGCCATCAGTGCCGCATTGACCTGATAGGGCAGGAAGACATTGTGGCCGCGGGCACGGTGCTCCTGGCCCATCGACACCCAGCAGTCGGTGACGATGCAGTCGGCCTCGTGAACGGCCTCCTCGGGCGAACGGGTGAATTTCAGCTTGCCGCCATTGGCTTTCGACCAGTCGACATGCTTCTGGGCCGGTTCGCTGCCCTCGGGCACGGCGACGTTCAGCTTGAAATGGAACCGCGCGGATGCCTCCAGCAGCGAATGCAGCACGTTGTTGCCGTCGCCGGTCCAGGCGATCGTTTTACCGGCCACCGGACCGCGGTGCTCTTCGAAGGTCATGATGTCGGCCATCAGCTGGCAGGGATGGGTCTCGTCGGTCAGCCCGTTGATGACGGGGACCGTAGCGTTTTCCGTCAGTTCCAGCAGCCGGTCATGCGAGGTGGTGCGGATCATGATGGCATCGACATAGCGCGACAGCACCTTGGCCGTGTCGGCAATGGTCTCCGAGCGGCCAAGCTGCATCTCGGTGCCGGTCAGCATGATCGTCTCGCCACCCAACTGCCGCATACCGACGTCGAACGACACGCGCGTGCGCGTCGACGGCTTGTCGAAGATCATCGCCAGCACCTTGCCTTCGAGCGGCTTGCTGCGTTCGCCGGCCTTGAGCCTTGCCTTTCGCACCGCTGCGTCGTCGAGCATGAAGCGCAGATCGCCTTCGGAAACGGCGGAAAGATCGGTGAAATGGCGAAGGGACATCAGGAATTCCAGGATTACTTCGCAGCGGCAGCGACGATGGCATCTGCCAGGCTCTTGGCGCCGGCACGAATGCGCTCGAGCGCTTCGTGGATCTCGGCGTCGGTGACGGTGAGAGGCGGTAGCAGGCGGATAACGTTGTCGCCGGCCGGAACCGTCAAGAGATGCTGGTCACGCAGTGCCACCGTGACCTTGGTGTTGGGCATCGCGCATTTAAGCCCGAGCATCAGGCCGGTGCCCCTGATGCTTTCGATAACATCCGGAAATTCGTCGGCGACGCCAGCGAGCCCCTGCTTCAACAGCAGTGCCTTGCGCCGGACGTCTTCGAGAAAGCCGTCTTCCAGCATCACGTCGAGCACGGCGTTGCCGACCGCCATTGCCAGCGGATTGCCGCCGAAGGTGGTGCCGTGCACGCCGGCGGTCATGCCGACCGCTGCCTCGTCGGTGGCGAGGCAGGCACCCATCGGGAAGCCGCCGCCGATGCCTTTGGCCACCGCCATGAGGTCGGGTGTGACACCCGCCCACTCATGCGCGAACAGCTTTCCGGTGCGGCCGACGCCGCATTGGACCTCGTCGAAAATCAGGAGCAGTCCGTGCTGATCGCAGAGCTGCCTGAGCCGCTTCAGCGATTGCGTCGGCACTTGCCTGATGCCGCCCTCGCCTTGCACCGGCTCGATCAGGATCGCCGCGGTTTCAGGCGTGATCGCCTTCTCGGCGGCATCCATATCGTCGAAAGCAACCTGGTCGAAGCCGTCGACCTTGGGGCCGAAACCTTCCAGATACTTGTACTGGCCGCCGGCGGCGATGGTCGCCAGGGTGCGGCCGTGGAAGGCGCCTTCGAAGGTGATTGTGCGGTAGCGCTCGGGATGGCCCTTGACGAAGTGGTAGCGCCGCGCCGTCTTGATGGCGCATTCGAGCGCCTCTGCGCCGGAATTGGTGAAGAACACCTTGTCGGCGAAGCTTGCGTCGGCCAGCCGCTCGCCGAGCCGGCTCTGTCCCGGAATCTCGTACAGATTGGAGACGTGCCAGAGCTTGGCGGCCTGCTCGGTGAGGGCCGCGACCAGATGCGGATGGCTGTAGCCCAACGAATTCACGGCGATGCCGCCGGCGAAATCGAGATATCGCTCGCCCTTGTCGGTGACCAGCCAGGTGCCTTCACCGTGGTCGAAAGCCAGGGGTGCGCGAACAAAGGTCTCGAAAAGCGCCGAACCGCTCATTATATGCGTCTCCGGAACCGGAAAAATCAAAAAGCCGCCAAAGCGGCGGCCCTTGTGGCTTATCGTGTTTTTCGGCCGTGAAGTCAACGAAAAGGTCGCGCAAGGTCGCGCGGCAAGCCCCCCAGCATAACGCCGGCTCATAAGCGACCGGGCAAGTTGGGGAAAACCGAAAAAACCGATTCGTGTTGGCCTTGGGACTCTTGTCACCGAGTCAGCGCATAAGGTAATTGTAGTAGAGAAATAACTAGATTTCGTGCGGCGGACCTAATCACCCGATATATGTGGTGTCTGCCCGGCAGAAGCCGGGTCGGGAATGGATTCCGATTGCCGCACGTTTCAGCAGGAGCGCGGTCTCATGAACTGGACTGACGAGCGAGTCGAACTTCTCAGAAAATTGTGGTCGGAGGGCCTCAGCGCCAGCCAGATCGCCGCACAGCTTGGCGGGGTCAGCCGCAATGCGGTCATCGGCAAAGTGCACCGGCTGAAACTGTCCGGTCGCGGACGCACGACCGCCTCACCGGCACGCCAGAAGAAGACGGTGCAGGGATCGACGATCCAGAAATCGGTGTCCCGGGCAGCAAGCGCCACGCGCCATGCCACCACCTCGATGTCGATCGGTGCGACCGCGCTCAAGGCGCAGTTCGATGCCGAACCGGTGGCGCGCCACTATATCCGCCCGGTCGAGAACGTCGTCGTGCCGATCTCGCGGCATCTGCAACTTGTCGAACTCAACGAGCGCACTTGCAAATGGCCGAACGGCGATCCGCTTTCGGAAGACTTCCATTTCTGCGGCAACGACGCAGCCGAAACCGGCCCCTACTGCAAGTACCACGCCCGCGTGGCGTTCCAGCCGGCATCGGAGCGGCGGCGGAGCAGATAGTTAGGGGAATAAGGGAGTAAGGCAGTACGGCAGTAGGTGAATTGTAGAGAAGCGCGCTCCCGAAGCGATAGCCTACTGCCCTACTGCCCTACTGCCCTACTGCCCTACTGCCCTACTGCCCTACTGCCCTACTGCCCTACTGCCCTACTGCCCTCGCTTCAAAGCCACCCATTCTTGCGAAACCGCCAGTAAAGAAACGTGCAGATCAGGGCAATTGCCGCCAGGACGGCCGGGTAGCCATATTCCCTCCTCAGTTCCGGCATGTCGCTGAAATTCATGCCGTAAATGCCGGCGAATGCCGTCGGCACGGCCAAGATTGCGGCCCATGAGGCAAGCTTCTTGGAGATCGCCGTCTCCTGGCTTTGACCGACCAGAAGGCTCGCCTCGAAGGCGAAGGCGAGAACCTCACGCAGGCTGTCGATCTTTTCCTGGACAGTGCGGATGTGGTCGGTGACGTCGCGAAACAGCGGGTGCATGGCTGTGTGGATTTGCGGCAGATCGGCGCTGGTGAGCCGCCGGCAGACCTCCACCAGCGGCAGGGCCGCATTACGCAGGCGCAAGAGATCGCGGCGCAGCATATAAAGCCGTTCGATATCGGAGCCGGTCATCGGTTTCAGCAGAACCTTGTCCTCGATCGCCTCGACCTCGTTTTCGATCTGCTCAAGCACCGGCATATAGTTGTCGACGATGAAATCGAGAATGGCGTAGAGGACGAAATCCTCGCCCTTGGCAAGGGAATGCGGGCAGCTTTCCCAATGCTGCCGAACGGCGGCGTAGGAGGTCGACGGGCCATGCCTGACGCTGACAATGTAGCCCGCGCCGACGAACAGATGCGTCTCGCCGAAGGTGACGCGGCTGTCGATCAGCTGCGCCGTGCGGGCAACTATGAACAGGGCATCACCATATTGCTCGATCTTCGGTCGCTGGTGCGGATGCTCGGCGTCCTCGATCGCCAGCTCATGCAGATGGAATTGCGCCTGGACGCGCAGCAACAAATTGCGGTCGGGCTCCAGCAGTCCGATCCAGACCACGTGGCCCGGCTTCCCGGCCCATTCGCCGGCTTCCTCGATCGGAATGTCGGCGATGCGCCGCCCAGCCGTATAGACGCCGCAAGCGATTATACCCGACATCGGCGGCGCAGGAGCAAACTCGCGGACGTATTCCATCGCAGCCTCCTGAAGGCGGGGCCTTCATCGCGGAACTGAGAAGTCGGCGCGTCGAAAGCTTAGCGCAATTTTCTGTCAGGTGGCGAATCCGAAATTCGCATCAGTGCTGAGAGAACTCACTTCGCTGGTTGGGTTGCGGGAAGAATAATCTTGTCCGTCTTGTCGCCCTTCGGACGATCGGCCGGCATCTGATCGCCGGTGACGATATAGTAGATCGTCTCGGCGATGTTGGTAGCGTGGTCGCCGATGCGCTCGATGTTCTTGGCGCAAAACAGGAGATGTGTACAGGGCGTGATGTTGCGTGGGTCTTCCATCATGTAGGTCAGCAATTCGCGAAACAGAGAGGTGTACATGGCGTCGATCTGGTCGTCGCGGTCGCGCACGAAACCGATTTTCTCCACCGACCGCGACGCATAGACGTCGAGTACTTCCTTGAGCTGGGTCAGTGCCAGATTGGCCAAAGCCTCGAGGCCGCGGAACAGGCTGTTCGGCTGGCGCCCGTCTGCGACGGCAACCACCCGCTTGGCGACGTTCTTGCCGAGGTCGCCTACCCGTTCGAGGTCAGCCGAGATGCGGATCGCGCCGACGATCTCGCGCAGATCCGTCGCCATCGGCTGGCGTTTGGCAATGATGATGATCGCCTTGTCGTCGATCTCGCGCTGTCCCTCATCCAGAACCAGGTCGTCCCGAATGACTTTCTGGGCAAGCCCCGGATCCGCATTGACCAGCGCCGCGACCGCCTGCTCGACCATGCGCTCGGCATGCCCGCCCATCGCCGCGATGCGCTTCGACAGATATTTCAGCTCCTCGTCATAGGCGCTGACGATATGCACGGATTGCATGGACGAAATGCCTTCCCGGGATCTCGTGGTTGAGTCGTTCCCTCGAATCCCCGCTGATACGCTAGCCGGATGACAGAAAAAAGAAACGGCCCATTATGTGCTAGAGATAGTACTACGTTAGCGAGCCGGCAAATGGACCGTGAACGCCGCACCCTTGCCGACCTCCGACCTGATGGAGAGTCTGGCGTTGTGGCGGGTCAGGATATGCTTGACGATGGACAGGCCAAGGCCGGTGCCCTTCTGGGTTCGGCTGTTCTCGACGTCGACGCGGTAGAAGCGCTCGGTGATGCGCGGGATGTGCTCTTCGGGGATGCCGGGGCCGAAATCCCTGATGGTGACGTCGATGCCCGGTTCGGGATCGCTGTCGCTGCGTATGATCGACACCACGACGCGTCCGCCCGACTGACCATATTTGCAGGCGTTTTCCAGCAGGTTTTCGAAGACCTGGAAAAGCTCGTCCCGATCGCCGGGCACGTCGAGCGGCCCTTCCGCGAAATCACGCTCGATGACGACGCCGTTTTCCTTTGCGAGCGGCCCAAGCGAATCGATGACGCTGTCGATGGCCTGGCGCAGGTCGACCTCGGTTCCCGGCTTGAGATAAGGCTTCATCTCCAGGCGCGACAGCGACAGAAGGTCGTCGATGAGGCGCGCCATGCGGCTGGTCTGGTTCTGCATGATCTGCAGGAACTGCTCGCGCGCCGCGGGGTCGTTGCGGGCCGGCCCGCGCAGCGTCTCGATGAAACCGGCGATCGAGGCGAGAGGCGTGCGCAGCTCGTGGCTGGCATTGGCAATGAAGTCGGCACGCATTCTGTCGATCCGGCGCGCCTCACTCTGGTCCTTGAACACCAGTACGTAGAGATCCGTGGCATGGCCGACTGAAGACGCGCTCACCCGATAGGCTCGTTCGACCGGCAGCTTTTCTATGTAGTCGACGCTGTCCGAAGCGACGTTGCCCGCCAAGATACTATCCAGCAAGCCCTGCATTTCCGGCGCGCGGAATTTCAGCGACAGCGACATGCCGGGGGCAATCCCGCCGAAGGCGGCAAAGGCAGCGGCGTTGGCGTGGACGATGGCGGCGGAGCGATCGAAAATGATCAGCGGATCGGCAACCGCCGCCGCGAGATATTCGCCGGAAAGTTGTTGCACGCTCGACTCGATGGCCGCGGCATTTTCGGTCGATTGGCGGGCGATGCCGGCCGGCAGCATCGCAGCGGCAACCAGCACGGCGCCAGCCAGCAGCACCACATAGCCAGACATGCCGGCAAAACCATAGACCATCAGAACCGCAACGAGGCCGGCCGCCAGCAGCCAGCGGCTGTTCCACAGCCGCATGGCGACGGCTTGCGCCCTGCCTCTCCGCTCTGTGCCGATGTCGGCCATTTGCGCTCCGTCTGCGGCCACTTCAAGAACTTCTTGCTGGACCGGCGCTAGAGCGCAGTGCGTCCAATTGGACGCACAAAGGACGCTCTACCACTTTATCTGCTGCATCGTTCTTTCCGAAAATCGATTCCGATTTTCGGGCCGATGCAGTAAGGCTCCCAATAGCACGAGTCCGGAAGCTGGAAAGGTTCGCCTCGATGAAAAACGCTAAGGAAAGCCCCGCCGCACCCTCATCGGGGCCGCTGAAGATCATGATCGACGGCAAGGAGAGAGCGTTCGACATCGAGGCCCCCGCGCTTCCCGACTGGGTCGAGGACCGCAAGCTCACCGCCGGCGGTTACCCTTACGACAAGAAGATGAAGAGCGAGGAGTATGACGAGAGGCTAGAGAAGCTGCAGATCGAGCTGGTCAAGGCGCAGGCGTGGCTGCAGTCGACGGGCAAGCGGGTAATGTCGCTGTTCGAGGGGCGCGACGCTGCCGGCAAGGGCGGCACTATCTTCGTTTTGCGCCAGTATCTGAACCCTCGCACGGCGCGCAACGTGGCGCTGACCAAGCCAACGCCCACCGAGCTTGGACAATGGTACTTCCAGCGCTACGTCGACCACTTCCCGACGTCGGGCGAATTCGTCACCTTCGACCGCTCCTGGTATAACCGCGCCGGCGTTGAACCGGTGATGGGATTCTGCACGCCCGAGCAGCACAAGCAATTTCTGGACGAGGTTCCGCATTTCGAGCGGATGATCCGCAACGAGGGCATACATTTCTTCAAATTCTGGCTGAACATCGGCCGGGAAACGCAGCTCGAGCGATTCCACGACCGCCGCTGGAGCCCGCTGAAGAGCTGGAAGTTTTCGCCAATCGACATCGCCGGCATCACCAAATGGGACGAATACACCAAAGCGCGCGACCTGATGGTCGAGCGCACGCACAAGGAGTTCGCGCCCTGGATCATTGTGCGGGCGAACGACAAACGGCGCGCGCGGCTGGCCGTCATGCAGCGCATTCTCCTTTCGCTTCCCTATGACGGCCGCGACCTCGACGTCATCGGCAAGGAGGACAAGAAGATCATCGGCGAAGGGCCGACTTTCCTCGAAAAATAAGCTCACCTCATCGATACGCGGCTCTCATGCCGCCAGCCGGGCAATCCGCTGCAGTCGCTTCAGCGTGGTGTCGTCCTGCAGCGCCTGCTGGAAAAGCGAGATCTCCTGGTCGATGCGGTCGCAGAGCGCGCCGGTGTCGCCCCTAAGCAGGTCGCGCGTCTGTAGCAGCGCCGCGACAGGCTTCTTGGCGAGTTGCCTGGCTCTTGCCAACGTGGCTTCCTCGACGCTGCCGTCCGTCACGATCTCGCCGACAAGGCCCAGTGCCCTGGCATCTTCGGCGGCGAGCGTGTCGCCCAGGCAGAAGAAGCGGAACGCCCCGGCATAGCCGAGCTTCTGCGGCGCCAGAATGCTGGTCGCCGCGTCCGGCACCAGGCCGAAATCGACGAACGGCACCCGAAACGTGCTCTTGCTCGAGGCGATCACCATGTCGCAGTGGAACAGGATGGTGCAACCGACGCCGACGGCGTCGCCGTCGACACAGGCAAGGACCGGTTTCGGGAACGTCGCCAGCGTGCGGAACATATCGGTGACGGCGGCGATCAGTCGCCGATGTTTGGTGGCGTCGAGAAATTCGGAGAAATCGGCACCGAGGCAGAAGCACCCGGCCAAGCCGCGCAGGACCACGACGCGGACGTCGTCGTCGACAGCGGCTTCGTGGAATGTCCTGGCCAGGCTTTCATAGGCCCGCCTGTCCAGCACCGGGCGGCCGTCACCCGACGATACCGTGACGATCAGCGTGTGATTGCGGAATTCTGCTTTTGAGTGAACGTTCATGGCCTCTCTCCAATCTCACGAGGCGCGTCTCTGTCCGAGCATGTCCGGGTACCCTCTGGCCAGCACCGGCGCAAAATGGTTGCGGCGCGAACGCACCACGTCGAGCGTGTGCTCGTTGAAGGTGAGCAGTGTGGCAACCACCTGCTGGTTGCCATAGGTACGCTGGTAACCGAGCGGCGTTGCCAGGAAATGCAGCTGCAGCGCGCGAAGCACCCACATCGGCTCGAATTCGATGATCACCTGGTTGACGTTGCGCTTCAGACCCCACTCGACGAAGCCGGCGATCAGCTCGGTGCCGACCGTCGACACGCCGCGCCGACCGTCGCGGAATCCCGGCGCAACCGCATAGCGGGTCAGTTCATAGACATTCGGGCCCGACGGTGGGGTTCCCTCATAAAGGTCCGCCAGCACATCGGTTAGAAGATGTGCCCGGGTCGTCGGCAGCATCCGCTGATAACCGGCGAGCTCGCCATTGCGGATGACGATCTGGTGCACTGCCTCGTCGTGGTCGAATTGATCGATCTCGAGGCCATCAGGGCGCTGCAGATCGGTCCATCCCATCTCTTCGACGAAAACTCTGTAACGCAAACGATGAACTGCCTCCCAGAGGTCGGGCCGTTCCATCAATTCCTGGGTCGTGAGGGAAAAAAGCATTTGCCGTCTCCTAGTTTCAATAGGAAGATACGGCCGTGCTTTCCCAAAAAAATTACGCGATCACGCAAGCAAGAATTTCTAGGCCGGCGCGGCCGACCTAGTTAATATAGCCGCGCCTTATCGCTTCCGCGACGGCCTGGACCCGGTTGACGGCACCGAGTTTGCTTTTGGCGTTAAGAAGGTGTTTCTCTGACGTGTGTTCCGAAATGCCGAGAATTTGTGAAATCTCCCATTCGGACTTGCCAACAGCAGCCCATTGCAGGCATTCGCGCTCACGCGGCGTTAATTCGACATGATCGATGGTTTTGCCCGCCATGGTGTGGAGCTGCATTGCGCGGCCAATCGCATAAGTCGAGACCAGCGACACCAACCCGAACTCGGCGCTCGACAATTCGACAGCCTCGCCGCCTAGCGACACCATGACGATCTGGCCATCGAGCGTGATTAGCGGGAAGGCCAACCCGTCGCGCAGCTTGAATTCGCCGGCATCGCCCATCACCTCGCCGCCGCTCTTGCCGATGCGGATGCCCTGAGATGCTTCCCGCCACTGGAATGGCGCTTGAAGCTGCTTCATGTGGCTGACGACGGGGTCGTGATCGACGTAGTTGCGCGCGACGTAGCGCTCAAGCCATTCAGCCGGCCAGTCGCAGAGCAGCACATGGTCCTTTTGCTGGTTTCTCGGCGTGCCAGGTTGCGGAACCGTCCCGGCCATCAGCGCCGTCAGCCCGAACCCGCTTGTTACCCCCAGCAGCTTTTCGCAGACGGCGGCGGCTGTGCCGGCGTGCTGCAACTGATCTATCAACTCCAGCGTACGATCGAAATGACCCATCGCAACATCTACCCCATGTTGCCTTCCGCTCTTGAGGCCAATGGCAGTGATCAACCCGCACCACGCCATCAACCCCGGACTGCAAAGCTGCCTCCCCTGTGCGTCCTACTGCTCCTCTTCAGCCGGCATCACGCAGTCACTTGCAAACTCACTAAACAATATCCCTAAATTGCAATGATGAAACCAAAAACCGTCGTACCTGTGTTTTTTTCGTACAAAAACCTGTGTTATTTCGTACGAAAGGCGGGGCAAGACCGGACGGAGTCGTCGCGTGGCGTTTCGGCGCATATCCATTTCATTGATCTTGATATTGATCGGAGCGCAATCGCTTGCGGCTGCTGCGCTCGCCGCGGAGCCGCAGGTGCCGGTGTTCTGGGACGCCAAGGAGCGGCTGCCAAAGCCGGACCTTTCGATGCTGCCGCGGCTGCGATTCCTGACCACCACGGATTTCCCGCCGTTCAATTTCCTCGATGGGGCAGGCCGGCTGTCGGGCTTCCATGTCGACCTGGCGCGCGCCATCTGCGCCGAGCTCGGCATTGCCGAAAAATGCCAGATCCAGTCGCTGCCCTGGGCCGAGCTCGAAGGTGCGCTCGGGAAAGGCGAGGGCGAAGCGATCATTGCCGGCATCGCCGCGACGCCGGAGTCGCGGTCGAAATACGCATTTTCACGCTCCTACCTGCAATTTCCGGCACGCTTCATCATGCTGAAGACACAGGCGCTGACCGAACCAATGTTCGACAAGCTGCGCAGCAAGCGTGTCGGCGTGATCGCCGGCTCCGCGCACGAGCGGATGCTGCGCGATTATTTCGGCGACGTCCAAATCGTCCCGTTCGCAAAGCCGGAGGAGCTTTATGGCGAGCTGAAAGCCGGCAAGATCGACGCCGCCTTCGGCGACGGCATGCGTTTCGCCTTCTGGCTCGGCGGTTCGGATGCAGCGGGCTGCTGCCGCTTTGCCGGCGGCCCCTATCTGGCGCCCGAATATCTCGGCTCAGGCATGGCAATCGCCACTAGGGCCGACGATCCGGCACTGGCCGCCGCTTTCGACTACGCGCTGCAGGAAATCTCGGTGAAAGGCACGTTCGCCGAGTTCTATCTGCGCTATTTTCCCGTCAGTTTTTTCTGAGCTTGGCCGCCGGCTCAGGTCAGCGTGCGAAGGCGGGCCTTGGCGGCTCGCGCAACGGCGGCGACCGTCAGCGCATCGAGGTCGAGTTCCCGGCGGACGAGCTGCAGGACGCGCACCTCCTCCAGGCGCATTTCGAGATCGACAGCTGCGACCTCGAAGGCGGCGGCATAGGCGGTGTCACGCAGGCGTTCGGGCAGCGCCTCGGCGACGCGCGCCAGGACGCCCTCCAGCCCATCCTTTTCATGCAGCATTTTCTGGCAGGCCTGGGCGACCTCGACCAGCCGCTCCTGGTTGAAATCCTCAAACACCGGCCAGGATCGAACGACGTCGCCGATCCGCGCCAGTTCGACGTCGGTCATGTCGCGGTCTGACGCCGAGGTGATGACCATCAGGTAGATCATGGCTTCGTGTGGCGACAATGGCATTTACAACTCCTTGAGATGGTCCCGAAGTTAGGAACGAGGGACCGGCGCCGCAAGGAAAAACAGCCGCGATCGTTGGCGCTCCGATCACGCCTTGGAACTTGATCCATCCTGACTATCGGGACGGGGGCTCTTAATCTTCTTGCCTGATCACGGTCCTGCCCGAAAACCGGGTTCCACTTTTCGGGATCATGGTCTAGAGCATGCGGCTGCCGGCATGGATGCTGGCAAAGTTGCAGGAATAGCATCATGGCCGAACAACAGCCGATCGATCTCAGCCCGGAAGTCCTCGCCGCCGCCGCCGAAAGCAAGGCGTGGCCATTCGAGGAAGCGAAAAAGATCGTCGCCCGCTACGCGAGCAGCGGCTACCCGGAAACGGTGCTGTTCGAGACCGGCTACGGCCCGTCCGGCCTGCCGCACATCGGCACGTTCGGCGAGGTGGCGCGCACATCTATGGTGCGCCACGCCTTCCGCGTGCTGACTGAAGACAAGGTCAAGACGCGGCTGCTGTGCTTCTCCGACGACATGGACGGATTGCGCAAGGTGCCGGACAATGTGCCTAACAAGGACATGCTGCGCGCCTATCTCGGCAAGCCGCTGACCAGGATACCGGACCCGTTCTCCAATGAGTATCCGTCCTTCGGCGCCGCCAATAACGCACGGCTGCGCGCTTTCCTCGACCGTTTCGGCTTCGATTACGAATTCGCTTCCTCGACCGACTATTATACTTCCGGCCGCTTCGACGCGACGCTGCTCAAGATGCTCGAGCGCTTCGATAAGGTGATGGCAATTATGCTGCCGTCGCTGCGCGAGGAGCGGGCGCTGAGCTATTCGCCCTTCCTGCCGATCCATCCCAAGACCGGCATCGTCATGCAAGTCGCGATCGACGAGCGCAAGCTCGACGCCGGCACCATCGTGTGGCGCGACCCGGACACCGGCGAGCGCTTCGAGACGCCGGTGACCGGCGGTCATGCCAAGCTGCAATGGAAGCCAGATTGGGCGATGCGCTGGGCAGCACTCGGCGTCGATTACGAGATGTCCGGCAAGGATCTGATCGATTCCGTCAAGCTCGCCGGGCAGATTTGCCGCGCGCTCGATGCTCCGGCACCGGAGGGCTTCAATTATGAGCTGTTCCTCGATGAGAACGGCCAGAAGATCTCGAAGTCGAAGGGCAATGGGCTGACCATCGACGAGTGGCTGACTTACGCGCCGACCGAGAGCCTTAGCCTTTATATGTTCCAGCGCCCGCGAACCGCGAAGAAGCTTTATTTCGACGTCATCCCGAGGGCGGTAGACGAATATTACACGTTCCTCTCTGCCTATCAGAGGCAGGACTGGAAGGAGCGGCTGGGCAATCCGGTCTGGCACATGCATGACGGCAATCCCCCGGCAGTCGACCTGCCGGTTCCGTTCTCGCTGCTGCTCAACCTGGTCAGCGCCTCGAATGCGCAGAACAGGGACGTGCTGTGGGGTTTCATTTCGCGCCACGCGCCGGGTGTGACGCCGACAACCCATCCCGAGCTCGACCGGCTGGCCGAATATGCCATCCGCTATTTCGACGATTTCGTGAAGCCGGCGAAAGTGTACCGTGCTGCCGACGCGGTCGAGCGCGAGGCGCTGACCAAGCTTTCGGAAGCGCTCGCCGCGCTGCCGGCTGATGCCGACAGCGAGGCAATCCAGAACGCTGCCCTCAATGTTGCGCGCAAGATCGAGCGCTACCAGGATCATTCCAAGCAGAGCCCGGAGGGCGGACCCGGTGTCTCCGTCGCCTTCTTCCAGATGATCTATCAGGTGCTGATAGGTCAGGAACGCGGGCCGCGCTTCGGCTCCTTCGCCGCGCTCTACGGCATCGCCGAAACGCGCGAGCTCATTCAGCGGGCGCTGGCTGGTCAGCTGGCGGCATGAGGACGCCGTCTTGCTCCTCCAGGATCGAGCTAGGCGCTACAGGCGCGGATCGCGACGCAGCAGCCGGGAGCGGCGGCAGGCCTGAAACGCTCGGCGCCGGCCCGAAGACGCCTTTTTTTGCTGCACGCGCCTTCTCGCCGGCTTCTGCGTAAGGGCCGCCCTTGGCGGCGCGCGCCCAGCCATTTTCGACCAGCCATTGGCCGATATCCTGATTGCCGATCCGGCACTCGGCGGCGATCAGATCACGACCGCCTTCGGGCGGCACGGCACAGACCACCGCACGACTGCGGAGAAAGGCGCGGAAGGCCGTTCGCGCCCGAATGCCGCAATTCCAGGACTCGCCGCCGTCGGTGCAAGTCTCCTCCTGCTTGACGATGTCGATACCGGAAACCGCAATCGAATAGCCCTTTGCTTCGATGACCCCGGCGGCCGACGCGACGGGCTGGAATAGTTTCGTGCCTTTCCAGTCGTCGGGCATTTTCGTTTTTGGCGGCTTGGGCGGTCCGGCCAATGCCAGATCGCTCAACGGGGCGCGCGGCTCTATCCGTTCAAGCTCGTTGGAACCGAGCTGCGGCGGCACCACGATTTCTGGATCGATTGCCCTCGAATGCGCCGCCTGCTTGGCCGGCACTGGTTTCGGGATGGCCGACGTAGCCGGCGCGGCGGGCTGCGGTTCAGCGCCGACCTGGATTTGCTCCCAGGGGTCGCCGCTTTCGCTCTGGACGGCGCGGCCGCCGGCGACAATTGCCGTGGCCATCGCCGGGATCGCCAGAACAGCCAAGGCAAGGTGAGGCAGACGCACCGGCCCCGCGCCTACTGGCTTGCCCAGACAATCCGCGCCACCCATTCGACATCGCGCATGGGGATGTCGCGGTCCGGGTGATCGGGATTGAGGGAGACCAGCGCGATCGACCTCGGTGTCTGGCGGTCGAGCACCTTGGCCATCACCTCGCCGGCATTGGTCTTGACGACGACGCGATCACCCTTTCGTATGGTAGCCCCTGGCTCGACGATCAGGACATCGCCATTGCGATAGAGCGGCAGCATGGAATCGCCCTGGACCTTCAAGGCATAGGAGGTTTCGGTTGCCCGTGCCGGAAGCTCGATCAGGTCCCATCCCTGCCCCGCTGGAAACCCGGCGTCGTCGAAGAAGCCACCGGCGCCCGCCTGGGCGAAGCCGAGCAGCGGCACCGACGATCTCTGCACGGGTAGTGCGCCGGAATTACCCCGACCCTCGACCAGCCCCGCAAATTCATCCAGCGAGGCGCCGGTCGCCTCGATGATCTTGGCCAGCGATTCGGTCGACGGCCAGCGCGGCCGTCCATCTGAGGACAGCCGCTTCGATTTGTTGAAGGCGGTCGAGTCGAGGCCAGCGCGCCTGGCCAGTCCAGAGGCCGAAAGCGAATAACGCTCGGCAAGAGCGTCGATGGCGGCCCAAACGCGGTCGTGCGAGAGCACCTTGCTCTTCCTTCGAAACAGGAAAAAATACCTTCCCTGTTCTATCCCTTGGCCGCCATCTTGTCCACCGCCGAAGACGGGGTCAGGCTGCCTCCTTGGCCTCGTCCCTGGTATAGGGATCGAAGCGCTCGTAGAAGGTCTCGCCCTTCTCGGCCATATCAAGCAGCAGCTTCGGCGCCTTGAACTCGGTGCCGTATTTCTTCTGCAGGCGCTTGGCGAGTTTGACGAATTTCTTCGCGCCGATGCCGTCGATGTAGGACAGTGCACCGCCTGTATAGGGCGCGAAGCCGAAGGCCAGGATCGAGCCGACATCGGCCTCGCGTGGGTCGGTAACGATGCCCTCTTCCATCACCCGTACCGCCTCAAGCGCGATGGTGACCAACAGCCGCTGCTTCAGTTCCTCATAATCGACCTGCTCCGGCGCCAGCTGCGGGTAGAGATCCCTGAGGCCTGGCCACAGCTTCTTCTTGGCCGGTTTTGCCGGATAGTCATAGAAGCCCTTGCCGTTCTTGCGGCCCAAGCGACCATGCGTGTCGACCATCGTGTTGATCAGCGCCATCTGCTTCGGATCGACCGCCTTGTCGCCGAGGTCGCGCATGGTCTGCTTCATGATCTTCTGGGCAAGGTCGATCGCCGTCTCGTCGGTCAACGCCAAAGGACCGACCGGCATGCCGGCGGCCTTGGCCGCGTTCTCGATCATTGGCGCCGGAACACCTTCGATCAGCATCTTGTAGGCCTCCGACATGTAGCGCAGCACGCAGCGATTAACATAGAAGCCGCGCGTATCGTTGACGACAATCGGCGTTTTCTTGATGGCACGGACAAAGTCGATCGCGGTTGCCAACGCCTTGTCGCCGGTCTTCTTGCCGAGGATGATCTCGATCAGCATCATCTTGTCGACCGGCGAGAAGAAATGGATGCCGATGAAATTCTTCGGCCGCGCCGAATTCCTGGCCAGCGATGTAATCGGTATGGTCGACGTATTCGAGGCGAAGATCGCCGACGGCTTGAGCACAGCCTCGGCCTGTTCGGTGGCACCCTTCTTTACGGCCGAATCCTCGAATACCGCCTCGACCACAAGATCGCAGCCGGCGAGATCCGCATAGTCGGCCGTCGGCGTGATTAGCGACAGCAACTGATACTCCTGCGGCTTGGCACGGCCCTTCTTTACCTGATCCGAGATCAGGTTGTCGGAATGCGCCTTGCCCTTGGCGGCGGACTCCATGTCGCGGTCGAGCAGCACCACCGGAATGCCGGCCTTGGCCGTCACATAGGCTATACCGGCGCCCATGAAGCCGGCGCCGAGTACGCCGATCTTCTTGAACTTCGTTTCCGGCACACCGGCCGGGCGGCGCGCGCCCTTGTTCAGTTCCTGCAGCGACACGAACAGCGAACGGATCATCGCTGCCGCTTCCCTGGTCTGCATGATCTCGGTGAAATAGCGTTGCTCGATCCGCAAGGCGGTGTCGAACGGCACCAACAGGCCCTCATAGACGCATTTCAGGATGGCGGCAGCGGCGGGATAATTGCCATAGGTCTCTCGGCGCAGAATGGCGATGGCCGGCGGCCACAGATTGGCACCGGCCACCGAATAGATCGGGGCGCCGGGCAGCTTGAAGCCCTTTTCATCCCATGGCGCCACCGGTTTCAAGCCGTTCCTGATCATCGCCTTGGCGGTTTCGACCAGCTTGTCCGGCTCGGCAATCTCATGGATCAGGCCCATCGACTTGGCCTTCTGAGGCGACAGCGTCTGGCCGGACGTCAGCATTTGCAGCGCCTGCTGCTGGTCGGTCAGCCGTGGCACGCGCTGGGTGCCGCCGGCCCCCGGAAAAATGCCGATCTTCACTTCGGGAAGCGCCATCCTCACTTTGTCTGAATCGGCCGCGACACGGCCATGGCAGGCGAGCGACAATTCGAACGCGCCACCCATGCATGTGCCGTTGATCGCCGAAACCCATGGCTTTCCCGAAGTTTCCAGCTTACGGAACAGGCCGTTCATGGTGCCCGCATTGTCGAACAGCGCCTTGGTCGCCTTCTCCGGGTCCTTCGCCTTGTCGGCGGCGAAGGTCGCCAGCATCTTCTGCAGCATGGTGATGTCGGCGCCGCCCGAGAACGTATCCTTGCCGGAGGTGATCACCGCGCCCTTTATCGCTGCATCGCTCGCCACTTTGTCGACGATGGTATTCAGTTCGAGCATCACCTCCTCGGTGAAGACGTTCATCGAACGGTCCGGCATGTCCCAGGTGACCAGCGCAATGCCGTCGGCGTCGATGTCGAGGGTGAAATTGGTGTAGCTCATCATCTCTCTCCGTCAGACGCGTTCGATGATCGTTGCAGTGCCCATGCCGGCGCCGATGCAAAGCGTCACCAGCGCGGTGTTGAGGTCGCGGCGTTCCAATTCGTCCAGCACCGTACCGAAGATCATCGCACCGGTGGCGCCGAGCGGATGGCCCATGGCGATGGCCCCACCATTGACGTTGATCCGGTCATGCGGAATATCGAAAGCCTGCATGTAGCGCAGCACCACCGAAGCGAAGGCCTCGTTGAGCTCGAACAGGTCGATGTCCGACAGCTTCATCTTCGCCCGCTTCAACAGCTTTTCAGTAACGTCGACCGGGCCGGTCAGCATCAGCACCGGTTCCGAGCCGATGTTGGCAAAGGCGCGGATGCGCGCGCGCGGCTTGAGGCCGAGCGTCTTTCCCGCCTTTTTCGAGCCGAGCAGCACGGCCGCCGCGCCATCGACGATGCCCGACGAATTGCCGGCATGGTGGACGTGGTTGACCTCTTCCACCTCGGGATGCTTCTGCACGGCGACGGCGTCGAAGCCGCCCATTTCGCCCGGCATGACAAAGGACGGATTGAGAGCGGCCAGTGACTGCATGTCGGTCGAAGGCCGCATGTGTTCGTCACGGTCGAGGATGGTCAGGCCGTTCTGGTCCTTGACCGAGATCACCGAATTCTTGAAGCGGCCCTCGCCCCACGCCTTGGCAGCACGCTTCTGGCTTTCCACCGCGTAGGCATCGACGTCGTCGCGCGAAAAGCCGTATTTGGTGGCGATCAGGTCGGCCGAGATTCCTTGCGGCACGAACCAGCCGGGCAGGCCGACCGATGGGTCCATGAACCAGGCGCCGCCGGAGGCGCCCATGCCGACGCGCGACATCGATTCGACGCCACCGGCAATGACGATCTCGTCGGCGCCCTGCGCGATCTTGGCGGCGCCGAAATTGATGGCGTCGAGGCCCGAGGCGCAGAAGCGCGATATCTGCATGCCAGGCGCCTTGGTGTCGTAGCCGGCCTCGAAAGCCGCGGCACGTGGAATGACCGCACCCGCCTCGCCAACCGGATCGACACAACCGAAGATGATGTCGTCGACGGTGCCGGTGTCCAGCCCGTTGCGGTCGCGGATGGCCTCGAGCACCTTGGCGCCGAGCCGCACCGCCGGCACTTCGTGCAGCGAGCCATCCTTCTTGCCCCTGCCGCGCGGCGTGCGCACGGCATCATAGACATAAGCTTCGGCCATTTTCCTGCTCCTTGGGTTTGCTGAAACTCGCTCAGAGCGAGCGTCCGATCAGCAATTTCATGATCTCGTTGGTGCCGCCGTAGATGCGCTGGACGCGGGCGTCGCGGAACATGCGCGCAATCGGATATTCATTCATGTAGCCATAGCCGCCATGCAATTGAAGGCATTCGTCGACGACTTTTCCTTGCAGGTCCGACAGCCAGTATTTGGCCATAGACGCGGTCACCGGGTCGAGGCCGCCGTTAATGTGGCGGGCAACGCAGTCATTATAGAAGACGCGGCCGATGGTCGCCTCGGTCTTCAATTCGGCAAGCTTGAACTGGGTGTTCTGGAATTCGATGATGGGCTTGCCGAAGGCCTTGCGCTCCTTGACGTAGTCGATGGTAAGCGCCAAGGCCCGCTCGACCATGGCGATAGCAGTGGTGCCGATCTGCAGCCGCTCCTGCGGCAATTGTTGCATCAACTGGACGAAGCCCTGGCCTTCGTCGTTGCCGAGCAGGTTCGAGGTCGGCACACGTACGTCGTTGAAGAACAGTTCCGACGTGTCGTTGGCCTTGAGGCCGATCTTGTCGAGGTTGCGGCCGCGCTCGAAACCCTCCACCTCGTCGGTCTCGACGACGATCAGCGAGATGCCCTTGGCGCCCTTCTCAGGATCGGTCTTGGCAACGACGATGATGAAATTGGCGAGCTGGCCGTTGGTGATAAAGGTCTTCGAGCCGTTGAGCTTGTACCGGTTGCCGTCCTTTTCGGCGCGCGTCTTGACGCCTTGAAGGTCGGAGCCCGCACCCGGCTCGGTCATGGCGATGGCGCCGATCAGCTCGCCGGTCGCCAGCCTCTGCAGCCACTTCTTCTTCTGCTCCTCCGAGCCGTAGTGGAGGATATAGGGGGCAACGATCGAATTGTGCAGGCCAATGCCGAACCCGTCGACGCCGACATGGCCGATCGCCTCGATGATGGCGCTCTCATGCGCGAAGGTGCCGCCCGATCCGCCATATTCCTCCGGCATAGAGGCGCAGAGCAGGCCGGCAGCACCCGCCTTCAGCCAGCTCTCGCGGTCGACCATTTCGTTCTTCTCGAATTCGTCGTAACGCGGCGCGATCTCTTCCGACATGAAGCGGTGCGCCATGTCGTAAAGCATGCCGACCTCGTCCGCCGCCCAGGCGGGCTTGGGAAGGCCAAGGATTTCGGCGGGGTGGGTCATGGTTTCTCCCTCGCGCCAACGTTCCCCTCCCCCTCGAGGGGAGGGTAGCCGCGAAGCGGCCGGGTGGGGTCGCCGATGACGTGCTCGACCTTGTCTTTTACAACCTGCGCCATATGCCACGGCATTGCGATCATTTTCCTCCAAGGCATGCACCAGAATGGAGGTCGGCGCACTGCACGCAGGACCCCTCCCGGCCCTTCGGGCCACCCTCCCCTCGAGGGGGAGGGGAACGCCGAAGCTAGAACGCTTCCGCCGGCAGTGCCATCAATGTGTCGGCACCGCTGGAGATGCGGGCAAGATGCGCCGACGTCTCCGGCATGATCCGCTCTAAGAAGAAGCGCGCCGTCACCAGCTTGTTGTCGTAGAAAGACGAAGCGCCGTCGGCGCCATTCGCCAATTTCGCTGCGGCCACCCTGGCCATCTGCGCCCACATATAGCCCAGCACCACCAGGCCGAAGAGATGCATGTAATCGGTCGAGGCGGCACCGGCGTTATCGGGCTTGGCCATGCCGTTCTGCACCAGCCACATCGTCGCCGTCTGCAGATCGTTGAGGCCCTTCTTCAGCGCCTTGGTGAAGGGCGCCATCGTCTCGTCGGTGCGGTTTTCCTCGCAGAACTCTCCGACTTCCTTAAAGAAAGCCTGGACCGCGCGGCCGCCATTCAAGGCCAGCTTGCGGCCGACGAGGTCGAGCGCCTGGATGCCGTTGGCACCCTCATAGATCATGGCGATGCGCGCATCGCGGACGAACTGGCTCATGCCGTGCTCTTCTATATAGCCGTGGCCGCCGAAGACCTGCTGCGCCATTACCGCATGATCGAACCCCTTGTCGGTGAGCACGCCTTTGACCACCGGCGTCATCAGGCCGGTGTAGTCGTCTGCGACCTGGCGATCTTTGTCGTCACCGGAGCGGTGAGCGATGTCGGACTTGATCGCCGTCCACAGCGCCAGCGCGCGGCCGGCCTCGTTGAAAGCCTTCATGGTCATCAGGCTGCGGCGGATGTCCGGATGGACGATGATCGGATCGGCCTTCCTGTCCGGCGCCTTCGGCCCTGACAGCGAGCGGCCCTGCAAACGATCCTTGGCGTAGGAAACCGCATTCTGGTAGGCAACCTCAGATAGCGAAAGTCCCTGCAGGGCGACGCCAAGCCGCGCCTCATTCATCATGGTGAACATTGCTTTCAGCCCGCCATTGGCCTCGCCGAGCAGCGTGCCTTCAGCGTCGTCGTAATTCATGACGCAGGTCGAGTTGCCATGGATACCCATCTTCTCCTCGATCGAGCCACAGGAGACGGTGTTCTTCTCGCCCGGATTGCCTGAGGCATCGAGCTTGAGCTTCGGCACGATGAACAGCGAGATGCCCTTCACGCCATCCGGCGCGCCCTCGATACGGGCCAGCACCAGGTGGACGATATTGTCCGACATGTCATGCTCGCCGGCCGAGATGAAGATCTTCTGACCGGAGATCCTGTAGGTGCCGTCGCCATTTGGGACGGCCTTGGTGCGCAGCAAGCCAAGATCGGTTCCGCAGTGTGGCTCGGTCAGGTTCATGGTGCCGGTCCAGGCGCCCTCGACCAGCTTCGGCAACCATGTCGCCTTCTGCTCTTTGGTGCCATGGGTGATGATCGCAGCGATCGCGCCTTGCGTCAGGCCGGCATACATCATCAGCGACATATTGGCCGACACCATGTATTCGGCAACCGCAGTGTGCACCGCGTAGGGCAAGCCTTGCCCGCCAAACTCGACAGGTGCCGCGAGCCCCATCCAGCCGCCTTCGCGATACTGGTCGAAAGCTTCCTTGAAGCCTTTCGGCGTCGTTACCGAACCGTCGTCATGGCGCATGCAGCCTTCCACGTCGCCAACGCGGTTCAGCGGCTGCATCACGTTTTCGGCGAGCTTGGCGCCCTCGGCAAGGATGGCCTCGAGCACATCCGGCGTCGCGTCGGAAAATCCGGGAAGATTGGAATAACGTTGATATCCCAGCACTTCGTTCAGCACGAACAGCGTGTCCCGGACCGGCGCTCTGTAGATCGGCATTCGTTTCCTCCACCATGCGGTCTTGGCCCCGAAATCAGCCCCAGCATATGAGGATGGCAGACGGACCAACGTTGTGGTCGAGATAACAAATATTGACGTTTGCGTAAACGTCAATTCGGCGGTGCGGCAAATTTTCTCCCGCGCGCCAGGACGACAAACGACAAAGCACGGCAAACGACGAAGAACCGCGCAGCGAAAGCCACGCGGCTCTTATTCGTCACAAATCGAAAGCTTAGTTTAGCTCGCTACGCTGGCCTGCGGCGTCGAGCGCTCGATCAGCATTTGCCGGACGGTCGACATCGAAGCACTCAGTTCGCTGATGGCGTCGTCGATCAGCGCCCGCTGCTTCTGCAGACGGGCAAGCTGCTTCTCCGACTTGTCGAGCGCCAGCCGCAATTGCTTGGTGTTGGAGCCGTTCGGATCATAGAGGTCCATCATCTGCTTGACGTCGCGCAGCGAGAACCCGACCTTGCGGCCAAGCAGGATCAGCTTCAGCCGGGCCCTGTCGCGGCGTGTATAGAGACGGGTCGAGCCGTCGCGCTGCGGGTTGAGCAGACCCTTGTCCTCATAGAAACGCAGCGTACGCAGGGTCACTCCGTATTTCTTGGCCATTTCGCCGATGCGGACAAGCTCTTCACCGGCTTCGCTCGACATATCGTTGGTGTTGGCCGCGGCTTGGCCGGGCGAAATAAGCTTCATGGTCACTGGCTTTCCCCGTCTGGTGGCGTCGCGGTCGCGGACCTTGCGTCGCCTGAGTGAAAGCGGGGGCGTGCTTCCACTCGTGGTTTCAACAAACAAATCGCAAACGGCGTAATCCGCTCATTTACGTTTACGTCAATTCTATATCGATAGCCGCCTCACCACGCAAGAGCGTTCTGGTCTTGCAACTTTATGCCGCAGCACCAGCGGACAACCTAAAAGGTCGTTGCCGATTTCGGGAGCGATCATGCGGCTGATCAAAATTCTAGAACGTCTTTTGCGCGTCCAAAAAAGACACCCGGCGCCGTCGGCAGCCAGCCGACAAAGTTGCAACTTCTTAAGCTTGGTTAACGCGTTGTTTACCACGTTGGGGCGAAATGTGCGCATGTCGGTTACCCGTGTCTATCCTGTACTGAATTTTTCACGGTTTTTCGGAGCGCGGATAAGACTCGGGAAGCTCGTCTTCCACTGCAACAAGCCAAGCAGTCGCGTTCGTCCCGGCAGGACTTTGGGAACCTCGTGAAAGCCAGCAATTCTGAAACGGGCGCATTGATGAACAGCAAGCGGTCCTACCTCGATACACTCAACGCCGGCAGGCAACGCCGGCCGCACACGACGCTTGAAGAGCTCAACCGCTCCCTGGAAACTCTGGAGCAGCGGCTGGAGCGGACGCGCGAGGAGACGGCAAGCCACCCCGATCCGCGCCGACCAGCGGCAGAACCACGCTATCCCAGCGCCCAACCCTATGGCCAGCAGCGCCGGTATGAGGATCCACGCGCGCAGCGGCCGAAAGGTCCAGCAGCGGCTTTCGACCAGAATTACCAGGCGATCGCCCGCGATATCGACCGGGTGCGCGGCCAGGAGGACGGCGTCGCCCTAGCCGGCAAGATCGCCGGGGAATTGCGCGGCCTGCGCGAAGAGTTGCGCCAGCAGATGACCTCCGGCCTGCAACGCGAGTTCGAGGTACTGCGCAAGAATATTGAGCGAGCCTTCCAGTCAAATGGCGGCGGCAAAGGCAGCGCCGAACTCAGCGTCGAATTCGAGCGGCTTTCCGGCGCCATCCAGACACTGGCCGAAAAAAGCGACGACAGAAGCGTCAATATGCTGCGGCTCGAGCTTGAGCAGGTCAAAGCCGCGCTCGAAACGCTGGCGCGCGAGGAGAGCGTGCAGGCGGTCGGACGCCGCTGGGACGATTTCGACCGCCGCTGGAACGCTTTCGAGGATCGCGTCGAGGCCGATCAGCGCAAGCGTTCCGATGCACCCGGCCTGTCGGCGCTGACGGAGCGGCTCGAACAGATCAGCAATGCCGTCAGCAATTTGCCGGAATCGCTGTCGCTGCGCTCGCTCGAGGAAAAGGTCCGCACGCTTGCCGGAGCGGTCGACCATTTCGCCCGCCAGCAGGACAATCGCGGCGGCGACACATTCAGTCAGATCGACGAGCGGCTCGACGAGATTTCCCGCGCGATCGTCGCCTCGACGGTTGCCGCGCAAGCCAATTCGTTCGACCCCGAGCCCTTCGAACGCATCGAGAAGCGGATCGATTCACTGGCCCAGCAAATCGAAGAAGTGTCGCAGGATCGTCCGGGTCGGGAGGTCATTGACCGTCTCAACACATTGTCGAGCCGCGTGGATGAACTGGCCGGCCGAGCCAATCTGCCGGAACAGGCGATGGAGCGCCTTGCCAGGCAAGTCGCGCTTATTGCCGACAAGATCGACCACGCACCTGCCATGCCCGACGCCGACTACATCTTCCAGGGGCTCGAGCAGCGCTTCGACGTGCTGTCCAGCATGATGGAACGTCGCCAGGGCGACGCAATCGAACAAGGCAACATGCTGTTTCGCGACCTTGAGCGCCGGTTGGACGAGGTCGCCGACAGGCTGGACCAGCGCATGCCGCAGGTCGATAGCGCTGGCATCATGGATGCCATCGACGCCCGCTTCACCGCGCTGGCCAAGCGGATTGAGACGCGCGTTCCAGATCCCGCCAACGAGGCGGCGATCCGTGGCCTGGAGAGCCGGCTCGAAGACATCTCAAGCCGGCTGGATTCGTCCGCGGCACAGGTCGCCAGCATCGACCCGGCGTTGATCCGCAGCCTTGAAGCGCAGGTCGCCGGCCTGACGGCGCATCTTTCCAAGCCCGGCACGCCGCTGCCGGAATTCGACGACATCAGCCCGCGTCTCAACGAAATCGAGAAGTCGCTGGCCGGAACCCGCGATTCCGTCCTCGGCGCGGCGCGCGAGGCGGCTGAGAGCGCCGTCCGCTCACTGGCCGGATCAAGCGCCAACACGGCGGCCGTTACCGGCCTCGCCCAGGACCTGAAGACGCTCGAGGCACTGACGCGCCGTTCGGACGAGCGCAATTCGAGAACGTTCGAGGCTATCCACGATACGCTGCTCAAGATCGTTGACAGGCTTGGTTCATTGGAGACGGGTGAACCGGCAAGCGCGGAGTTGAGCAAGCGTTTCGGCCGGCCATCCAAGATCTCGGTGCAGGACGCACCGTCGATGGACCTCGACCAGCCGCTGCCGTTGACGGGCAGCATGGCCGATCTCGACGGCCGCGCCGCGGCGCTCGTGCGCGACGAGCCAGGTCCGCGTACGCCAGCCGAGGCCGCCGCCGCAGCAGCCCTGGCGGCTCTCGGTTCAGACACGACGCGTGAAAAAACCGAGCAAGGCGGCGGCAGGAAATCGATGTTAGGCGGGCTGGCGCGCGCCTTGAAGGGCAAGAAGGACGCCGAGATGCCGCCGCTTGCAGGCTCGGCGCAGAGCGCCGAGATACCCAGCGTCGATCTCGACGAGCCCCTCGACCCCAAGCTCGCCAACCGACCACTGGAACCCGGCTCCGGCGCACCCGACCTCAGCGCCATCATGAAGCGCGTGCGCGACGAGCGCGGGCAGCCGACCCGGGAAGGCGGCGCTGAGGCGGCGAAATCGGACTTCATCGCGGCAGCCAGACGGGCTGCGCAAGCGGCGGCCGCCGAGGCGGACGCCCTCAAGCGCCAGTCGACGATGAAAGGCCCGGTCAAGGCACTCAGGATCGGCGACCTGCTCAAGGCGCGGCGCAAGCCGATCCTGATGGGGGCAATCGCCATCATGCTGGCGCTTGCCGGCCTGCAACTGGGCAAAGCCTTCTTCTCCGACCCGGTCGAAGTCACCGACAATGAGGCGGCACCGGCCGTGGCCGTACAGCCGGCGGAAACCGCTTTTGCCAGCGTTGCCAGCGAGCCGAAGGCGGACGCGCAGACGACAACACAGGAGAGCGCGCCGTCGCCCACGGTCAGGCAGGCAGAGCCATCCGCATCGATGACCAAGGACGACACGGCGGCGCAAACCGGCCCCGCTACACCGGCAGCCGAGACATCGACGGCGCCCTCGGCTTCCGCGGCGCCCGCTGACCTGGCGGCGCAAGACACTGCGGCCGCAGTGCCCGCGCCGGCAGCGGCGACGGCCAGCGACGCCGAGCCAATGGCTGCCGCGCCTGCTATAGCCACCGCTGCGACGCAGGACACGACCGGCACGGTGCCGTCGGCGGATGCTGCCGCGGCAGGCGTTGCCAAGATCGACGTTCCGGCCGATGCCGGTCCGGCCGCCCTGCGCGATGCAGCGGCCGGCGGCGACGCCAAGGCGCTGTTCGAGATCGGCTCGCGCTACGCCGAGTCTCGCGGCGTCAAAGAAGACATGGCGGCGGCGGCCAAATGGTATGAAAAAGCTGCCGAACTCGGTTTCGCACCGGCAGAATACCGCATCGGCAATTTCTACGAGAAGGGCATCGGCGTCGCACGCGACATCAAGAAAGCGAAAACCTGGTACCAGCTTGCCGCAGCGCAGGGCAATGCCAGCGCGATGCACAATCTTGCCGTGCTGTTTGCGATGGCGGCGGATGGCGTGACCGACAATGAATCGGCAGCGCGCTGGTTCCAGGCGGCGGCGGATCTCGGTGTCAAGGATAGCCAGTTCAATCTCGGCATCCTCGCGGCGAAGGGCGTCGGCATGAAGCAGAACCTCGAGGAGAGCTACAAATGGTTCGCACTCGTCGCCAAGACCGGCGACAAGGATGCGGCGGCCAAGCGCGACGAGATCGCCAAGGCGCTGAGGCCCGAGCAGCTGGAGCGTGCGCGGGCCGCGGCTGAACTGTGGAAGGCCAAGCCGCTCGATCCAGCCGCCAATTCGGCCGACGTTCCTGAATCGTGGCAGGACGGCACACCGCAGACGACCGCCGGCATCGACATGAAGAAAGCGGTCCAGAACATCCAGCGAATTCTCAACAAGAACGGCTATGAGGCCGGCAATCCCGACGGCATGATGGGCCAGAAAACCAAGAACGCGATAATGGCCTTCCAGGCCGACAACGATATGAAGGCAACCGGCGCGATCGACGAAAAGCTGGTCAAGGCGCTGCTTGCGCGTAAATAACGGCGGATGCGTCGTTTCCGCGACGTCCTTGCCACAGATTTGCCTGTTAACTGATTGAGTTGTTTTTTGTTTCGGCGGTGCGGCGAAGTTTGACTTCACGGCCCGGCCGGCGCAAGAACGAGATAGCCTGCTGACGCAAAATGCCCGCAACGGTTGCATTCGCCAGGAGGCAAACTGATCGAGACTGACGGGTGGGCATCTATCTCCCGATCGCGGAAATTTCCGTCAACATCTTCGTGCTGCTGGCCATGGGTGCGGCGGTGGGTTTCCTGTCGGGCATGTTCGGCGTGGGCGGCGGCTTTCTCATTACGCCGCTGCTGATCTTCTACAACATACCGCCGGCAATCGCGGTCGCCACCGGCGCCAACCAGGTCATCGCTTCCTCCTTCTCCGGCGCCCTGTCGCACATGAAGCGCGGCACGCTCGACTTCAAGCTCGGCGGCGTGCTTTTAGCCGGCGGCATCGTCGGCTCGACCGGTGGTATCTATGTCTTTGCGCTCCTGCGCCGGCTCGGCCAGCTCGACCTGTTCATCTCGCTGCTCTACGTCGTGCTGCTCGGCACCGTCGGCGGACTGATGCTGGTCGAGAGCGTCAATGCGCTGCGCGCCACTCGCAGCGGCGCCGCACCGGTGTTGAAAAAATCCGGCCAGCATAATTGGATCCACCGCCTGCCGCTGAAGATGCGCTTCAGGGCCTCGAAGCTCTTCGTCAGCGTCATTCCGGTGCTTGGGCTGGGCGCGGCGATTGGCTTCCTGTCCTCGATCATGGGCGTCGGCGGCGGCTTCATCATGGTGCCGGCCCTGATCTACCTTTTGAAAGTGCCGACCAACGTCGTCATCGGCACCTCGCTGTTCCAGATCATCTTCACCTCGGCTTACACCACGCTGGTCCACGCCACCACCAACCAGACGGTCGACGTCATGCTCGCCTTCCTGTTGATGGCAGGCGGCGTCGCCGGCGCGCAATATGGCGCCAAGGCTGGTCAGAGGCTGCGGGGCGAGCAACTCAGGGCGCTGCTGGCGCTGCTCGTGCTGGCGGTAGCCATCCGGCTTGCCATCGATCTTTTCGTCACGCCGCCCAATCTCTATTCTCTGTCCGGCGTGGGCCTGAGCTGATGGCCGGCCTAAGGACGCTCGCGGCCGCCGCCTTTTTGTCGCTGCTGGCTGCTGCGCCACCGGCGAAGGCGCAGGCGCCACTAACCGAAAACATCCAGATCGGCCTTTCCACCGACAATGTCTCGATTACCGCCGGCTTTTCCGGCGCCGACCTGACCATTTTCGGCTCACTGGAAAATGCCGATCCGCTTGTCGCGCGGCAAGGGCGCTACGACGTGATCGTCGTGCTGGAAGGCCCGGCTCGGCCGGTCGTCGTGCGCCGCAAGGACCGGGTGCTCGGCGTCTGGGTCAATCTGGAATCGGAGACCTTCAAAAACGTACCTGTCTCCTATTCGGTGGCGACGACGCGGCCGCTGCAGGACGTCACCGATCCGAACAGCTACAAGCAGCTGTCGCTTGGCGCCTCCAACCTCTATTTGCAGCCGGCCGACGCGGAGGACAGCCCGGCGACAATCGAGGAGTTCACGGCCGCGCTGCGCGAACGCAAGGCGGCGACCGGCCTCTACAGCGAGAATGTCGGCGGTGTGCAGTTCCTGTCGCAGAACCTGTTCCGCGCCACCGTCAGGCTCGCCCCAAACGTTCCGGTCGGCACCCATAAGGCCCGCGCGTTCCTGTTCAAGAGCGGCCTGTTCATCAAGGAAAGCTCCGCCCAGCTCGAAATCCGCAAGTCCGGTTTCGAACAGTCGATCTTCCGCGTCGCGCACGACTATTCCTTCCTCTACGGTGTCTTTGCCGTATCGCTGGCCATGCTGACCGGCTGGCTCGGAAGACTGGTGTTCAGGAAAGACTGAACTCTCGTAAAAGTGGTTTCCCTTTCCGAGGGTATGGGTTAGACCGCGACCCCCGGCCCGACCGGATACGAGCTGCTGCTCCCCAAATCAGAACTACAGGAACGCACGATGCGACCAGCATTTGCCGGTATTGACTTCGGCACTTCGAATTCCACCGTGAGCGTGGTCAGGAACGGGCAGCCGCGGCTGGTGGCGTTGGAAGACGGCCAGGTCACGCTGCCCAGTGCGGTATTCTTCAATTTCGAGGACAACCGCACCTATTTCGGGCGACGCGCCCTTGCCAACTATACGGACAGTATCGAAGGCCGCCTGATGCGCTCGTTGAAGAGCGTGCTCGGCAGCTCGCTCGCCCACGAAAAGACGCGCATCAAGGCGCGCTCGATCGGCTTCATGGAGATTGTCGGCCTGTTCGTCGGCCATCTGAAAAAGAAGCTGGAAGAAGAAGCCCATGACGCGGTCGACAGCGTCGTGCTGGGACGGCCCGTGCAGTTCGTCGACGACGATGCCGAGGCCGACGCCAAGGCGGAGCACGAACTCGAAAATGCCGCTCGTGCCCACGGCTTCAAGCACATCGCCTTCCAGTTCGAACCGATTGCCGCGGCACTCGACTACGAACAAAAGGTGACGCGCGAGGAACTGGCATTGATCGTCGACATGGGCGGCGGCACGTCCGACTTCTCGATCGTGCGGGTCTCGCCTGAGCGCGCCCGCTCGCTTGACCGCAAGGACGACATCCTGGCCAGCCGCGGCATCCATATCGGCGGCACCGACTTCGACCGGCTGTTGAGCATCGCCCATGTGATGCCGCAGCTCGGCCATCTCTCACCGACCAAGGATGGCAAACGTAATCTGCCGGCGAGCTACTTCATCGACCTGGCGACGTGGCAGCGCATCAACCTGGTCTATACCGCAAGGGCGATGACGCATCTGCGCCAGATCCGCTACGAGGCAGAGCGCGCAGACCTGGTCGACCGCTTCATCCACATCGTCGAGCATCGTTACGGCCACGCGCTGGCGGCGCTGGTCGAAAAGGCCAAGATCGAGCTGACGGACCGATCGTCGGCCGATGTCAAGGTCGCGCTGCCGGAGGTGAGGTTCACGGCAGAAATCACGCGCAAGAGTCTCGAAGCCACCATAGCCAGGGATATTGAGCGCGTTGCAGCTACCGTCGAGCAAACCGTCCGCGACGCACAGGTGAAGGCCTCGGATATCACCGCGGTGTTCTTGACCGGCGGATCGACCGCGATCCCGCTGGCCAGGCAGCAGATCCTGGCGCTGGTGCCGCAGGCGTCGGTAATCGAAGGCGATGTGTTCGGCTCGGTCGGGCTTGGGCTGGCGCTCGACGCGCAGCGGAAGTTCGGCTGATCGGCTTAAGGCGGCGCGGATATCTCAGCTTTGCCGCCGAGATGCGCCTTGAGCGCCATCTGGGCCAGGCTTGGCTGCCGGTCGCGATGCGTGATCATGGCAAATTCGCGCTTCGGCAGATCGATCGGCACGGAACGCAGACTGCCTTCGGCGACTGCGCGCGCGACGACGAGTTCCGAAATGATGCTGGCGCCGGCGCCGGCCTCGACCGCCTGGCGAATAGCCTCATTGCTCGGCAATACCAGGAATATCTGCAGGTCCGCGAACGAAATCCCGTCGCGTCGGGCAAGGTCCTCCAGCGCCTCGCGCGTGCCCGACCCGCCTTCGCGAATGATCCAGCGAAGCCCGCCAAGGTCGGGATGTCCAGGCGAAACTTCTGCGATCTCAGGGTGCGAGCGCGCCACGACCAGCATCATGCGATCGATATCGACCTTGGCACGGCGCAAAATGTCGGATTCGGTGCGCCCCTCGACCAGGCCAAAATCGGCTGCGCCATCAAGTACATTGGTCTCGACCTGCCTGGTGTTGCCAATGCTCACGCTCAGCCTGACGGCAGGATAGGCTTCGTGGAAAGAGGCGAGCCGGCGCGGCAGCCAATAACTGGCGATGGTCTGGCTGGCAGCGATCGAGAGACTGCCTGATATCGTCTGCGCGACATGCTCCAGCACATTGTGGGCGGCCGCAGTCCGCTCGAGGACCGCCTTGGCCTCGGGCAAGAATCGGCGTCCGGTCTCGGCGAGCTCGATATTGCGGCCCACTCGGTTGAACAACTGGACGCCGTGCTGCTGTTCGAGCGAGCGGATGGCGGCCGACGCGGCCGACTGTGAGATGCCCAGCAACTCGGCCGCTTTGGTCATGTGCGCCCGTTCGGCGACGGCGACGAAGATCCGCAACTGGTCCAGGGTCATTCCGACACTAAGAAGCAAATCCGATTGGAATTACAAGAGCAAGTTGTTAGACGGATCGGTCGCTTTGTTCTAAATTTTGACCCGAAATTGGAAAAAAGTCGCGCCAGAGCAGTCGAGGGTAGAATTGGTGGGGCGGTTCAAATCCGTGTTTGCGCACTGGACCCGCAGCCTGCGGCGGCGGCTCTTGGGTGAACGCTATCGGCCGGAAGAGCATTACATGCGCGGCCCCGGCCCGAAGACGAGAGCCAAGTTCGCGGAGCGCAAGAGCATCACCGGATCATGACCAACAACCTGCTGCGCGGAGCCAATTCGGCACCATCACAACGGCCGCTTGCCGATACGCGCGCGCCCGCTGAAGGCGACGGCGTCGATACGTCGCCCGATGTCTCCGACAGCGTCGCCAAGACGACTTGCTATATGTGCGCCTGCCGCTGCGGCATCGACGTCCATATCAAGGACGGCAAGGTCCGCTACATCAACGGCAACAAGGATCACCCGGTCAACCGCGGTGTGCTGTGCGGCAAGGGCAGCGCCGGCATCATGCAGCATTACAGCCCGGCCCGGCTAAAGAAGCCGCTACTGCGCACCGGCCCGCGCGGCTCGGGTGAGTTCCGCGAAATCGAGTGGGAGGAGGCCTTGTCGATCGCGACAGAACGGCTTTCGAACATCCGCCGAACCGATCCGAAGAAACTTGCCTTCTTCACCGGGCGCGACCAGTCGCAATCGCTGACCGGCTGGTGGGCGAGCCAGTTCGGCACGCCGAACTTCGCGGCCCATGGCGGTTTCTGCTCGGTGAACATGGCAGCCGGCGGCCTCTACACGATTGGCGGCTCGTTCTGGGAGTTCGGCGAGCCCGACTGGGACAACACCAAGTATTTTATGCTGTTCGGGGTTGCCGAAGACCATGATTCCAATCCGATCAAGATCGGCCTCGGCAAGCTCAAAGCGCGCGGCGCCAAGGTGGTTTCAATCAATCCCTGCCGCACCGGCTATAATGCAATTGCCGACGACTGGATCGGCATCCGGCCCGGCACCGACGGCCTGTTCGTGTTCGCCCTCATCCATGAATTGCTGAAGGCTGGCCGCATCGATCTCGAGTACCTCTTGCGCTACACCAATGCCCACATCCTAGTCGTTCAGGAGCCTGGAACTGTCGATGACGGGCTGTTCATGCGCAATGGCGACGGCAATCCGCTGGCTTGGGACAGGGTGGCGAAGATGCCTGTCAATGCCAGCGATGCCGACGCGAAGCCCGCATTGACCGGCAGCTTTCTCGTCGACGGCCGCCGCTGCGTGCCGGTCTTCCAACTCGTCGCCGACCGCTATCTGGACGAGAGCTATTCACCGGACGCCGTGGCTGACCGGTGCGGCATCTCCGCCGACACCATCCGACGCATTGCCGCAGAACTCGCCCATGTCGCCTTCGAACAGCAAATCGAATTGCCGGTGGCCTGGACGGACTGGGCTGGCCGCCGGCACGAGACCATCAAGGGCCGCCCGGTGTCGATGCATGCGATGCGCGGCATCTCGGCCCATTCGAACGGTTTTCACTCTTGCCGGGCCATTCATCTGCTTCAGGTGCTTCTCGGCACGGTGGACGTGCCGGGCGGCTTCCGCTTCAAGCCTCCCTATCCGCGGTCCGCGCCGCCGGGTCCAAAGCCCGCCGGCAAGAATGTGAAGCCGATGACACCACTCGAAGGCATGCCGCTCGGCTTCGTCTGCGGGCCGGAAGACCTGCTGATCGACGGAGGCGGCAAACCGATCCGTATCGACAAGGCCTACTCCTGGGATGCGCCGCTGGCCGCACACGGACTCATGCACACGGTCATTCGTAACGCCTGGGCCGGCGATCCCTACAAGATCGACACGCTGTTCATGTACATGTCCAACATGGCCTGGAACTCGTCGATGAACACCGTCGAGACGATGGCGATGCTGACCGATATCGATGCGTCGGACGAGTACAAGATCCCGTTCATCATCTATTCCGACGCTTATTATTCCGAGACCGTACCTTTTGCCGATCTGGTGCTGCCGGACACGACCTATCTCGAGCGTCATGACTGTATCAGTCTGCTCGACCGGCCGATCAGCCATGCCGACGGGCCGGGCGACGCTATCCGCCATCCCGTTGTCGAGCCGGATCGCGACGTCAGGGCGTTCCAGACGGTGCTGATCGAACTCGGCGCGCGGCTAAGCCTGCCCGGCTTCGTCGATGACGATGGTTCCGCCAAGTACCGCGATTATGCCGACTACATCGTCAATCACGAGCGCACGCCAGGTGTCGGTCCGCTCGCCGGCTGGCGCGGCAAGGACGGGGCCTCGATCGGCAAGGGCGAGGTCAATCCCGACCAGTTGCAGCGCTACATCGACAATGGCGGCTTCTGGCACCAGGATTTCGCCGCCGATCAGCGCTACTACAAGATGGCCAACCGCTCGTATCTCGAATTCGCTGAGAGCATGGGCTTCATGCCGAAGGCCGAGCCGATCGTCTTCCAACTCTATTCGGAGCCGATGCAGCGCTTTCGCCTTGCGGCGCGCGGCCATGGCGGGGTGCTGCCGCCGGAGGCGGAGCGCAGCCGTATCGAGACCTATATGGATCCGCTGCCGTTCTGGTACGCGCCCTTCGAAGAGGCTGCGGTCGATAGCCAAGCCTATCCGCTCCACGCGCTGACGCAGCGGCCGATGCACATGTACCATTCCTGGGGCGCGCAGAATGCGTGGCTAAGGCAGATCACCAGCCAGAACCGGCTGTTCGTGCACAATCGGACCGCCGCCAGCCTCGGGCTTGTCGATGACGACTGGGTGTGGATCGAGAGCATCAACGGCAAGGTCAAAGGACAGATCAAGCTGGTCGACGGCGTCAACGCCAATACGGTGTGGACCTGGAATGCGATCGGCAAGCGTCGCGGCAGCTGGGGGCTGAAGGATAATGCGGCCGAATCCAATCGCGGCTTTCTACTCAACCACATCATCGGCGACCAGACCTCTGCCGATGCGAATGGCAAACACTATTCGAATTCCGATCCTGTCACCGGCCAGGCGGCATGGTTCGACCTGCGCGTGCGCATCGTCAAATGCGCGCCCGAGGAAGCCGGCTTCACCGAACCGCAGTTCGAGCGGTTCCGCCAGCTGCCGGACTCTGAGCCCTCGCCCGACAAACTCAGTTTCGGCGCCGAGTTCCGCATGAAAAGAGAAGCCGCCGAATGACCTGCCTTCCCGCCCATACCGACAAGAAGCTCGGCCTGGTCATTGACCTCGACACCTGCGTCGGCTGCCAGGCCTGCGTCACCGCCTGCAAGGAATGGAACACCGGCGGCCATATGGCGCCGCTAACCGACATCGACCCCTATGGCGGCAATGTCGACGGCGTCTGGTTCAACCGCGTGCACAGTTATGAGCACATGACCGAGATGGGTGGGCGCACGGTCAATTTCCCACGCTCCTGCCTGCACTGCGAGACGCCGGCGTGCGTCACGGTCTGTCCGACCGGCGCCTCCTACAAACGGGCGTCGGATGGCATCGTGCTGGTCGACGAGGACAAGTGCATCGGTTGCAAATTGTGCAGCTGGGCCTGCCCCTATGGCGCGCGCGAGTTCGACAGCGATGTCGGCGTGATGAAGAAATGCACGCTGTGCGTCGACCGTATCTACAACGACAATCTGGCGGAAGAAGATCGCGTGCCGGCCTGCGTCGCTGCTTGCCCGACCAGCGCGCGGCATTTCGGCGATCTGGGCGATCCGGCATCGGCTATCTCGCAACTGGTGGCCGAGCGCGGCGGTGTCGATCTGATGCCGGAAATGGGCTATAAGCCAACCAACAAATATCTGCCGCCACGTGCCCACACCACCCGCGCCGCATCGGTGCCGGCGCCAGCGCTTGAAGCGGTGCGGGCCGAAGGCGGCTTCCTCGGCTGGGTCGACCGCATGCTTTCGAACTGACCCGTGCCTTCATGCATCCAGCCTTCTCTGTCGTTTTTTTCACCACGGCCACGGGCGCCGGTTACGGCCTGCTCGCGCTGCTTGGCGTGCTCGCTGGACAGGGCTTTATCCCGCCCGATTTCTGGCTTGGCCTCACCGGCATGGGGCTGGCGCTTGGCCTGATCTCGACAGGCCTGCTGTCGTCGGCCGGCCATCTCGGCCGGCCCGAACGCGCCTGGCGTGCCTTCTCGCAATGGCGTAGCTCATGGCTGTCGCGCGAAGGTGTTGCCTCGGTCGCCACCTTCGTGCCGGCGGGACTGTTCGGTATTGGCTGGGTGGTCCTCGGCCGTACGAGCGGCTGGGCGGCTGTCGCCGGGCTGCTCGCTGCCATCGGCGCGGTCGCAACCGTCTGCACCACCGGCATGATCTACGCGTCGTTGAAGCCGATTGCCCAGTGGCACACCCGCTTCACCCTGCCCGCCTACCTGGTCTTTTCGGCGATGACCGGCAGCGTACTGCTCAACGCCCTGCTGCAGGGATTTGCCGCAGGCTCGAATATGCTTCTGGCGGCTGCCCTGTTGCTGACCGCGCTCGGCTGGGGTTTGAAGCTGGCGACCTGGCGATACAATGACAGGCTGGAGATCCCGACCAACGCCAACACCGCAACCGGGCTTTCCGGCGGCACGGTGCGGTCGCTGGAATGGCCGCATACCGAGGAAAACTATCTGCTCAAGGAGATGGGTTTTCGCATTGCGCGCAAGCACAGCGCTAAACTCCGCCAGATCACGCAGGTGCTGGCCTTTGCTTTGCCCGCGTTGCTGCTGGTCGCGGCGTTCGCCTTGCCGTGGCCCTATGCGGCAGCACTGTCGATACTTGCCCCAATCGCCCAACTCGCCGGAATGCTGGTCGAGCGCTGGCTGTTCTTCGCCGAGGCCAAGCACACGGTCACTTTGTACTACGGCAGGTAGGTTCAGCCCGGCCTGAGCATCGCGTGGGAAATCGCGAAAATGCGCTGTGTGCCAAGCATATAGGCCATCAGCGTTTCGCGGCGGAACAGCCCGGCATAGGCGCGATCGAGCACGTTGAGCGAGCCGGTATAGGCGCCGAAAGCCGGCATGATCATGCGGCCGCCATCGCCGGCAAAGCAACGACGCCGCACCGAACGGCCTTGCTGCACGATGCGGGCGCAAGGATGCAGGTGGCCTGATATCTCGCCTTCCACTCTCACCGCCGAAGGCTCGTGCCGGAAGAGTAGCGAGCCTATGGCCAGCTCGCGCACGGTCTCGCCTGGCAAGTCGGCCGGCGCTTCAGGATCATGATTGCCGGCGACCCAGAACCAGTCGCGCCCGACCATCAGCCCTTCCAGCCTTTGGCGAAAGCTCGCGTGCATACGTGCGGCGCCGCCGCCATCGTGAAAACTGTCGCCCAGGCTGATAACGATCGCAGGCTGATAATCGGCGATCACCGCCTGCAGCCGGAGCAACGTCGCACCGGTGTCGTAAGGTGGGACCAGCGTGCCGCGCCTCGCCAGTGATGAGCCTTTTTCCAGATGCAGGTCGGATACGGTCAGAAGCCGGAATTCGGGAAAATAGAGCACGCCGCGACGGTCGCAGCTCGCGCGTTCGCCGGCGATACGGACAGCGCCCGCATCCGCCAGAGGCGCAGCCATGGCGAGCGCGACAGTCATTTCGTCCCCATGGCCTCCTCGACCAGCGTGGCTGCATCCATCAGCAGCGTGTCGTCGGCCTCGCCGTGCACCGGCATTTTGCCGATCTCGAGCATGATCGGCACGGCGAGCGGCGATATCTGCTCGAGGTTCTTATGCATGATTCGACCTTGGACGCGCGAGAGCATCTCGGCAAGTCTGCTGACATCCAAGAGACCGGTCGCGGCATCGGCACGCGTCGCCTGCAAAAGGATATGGTCGGGCTCGTGGCTGCGCAGCACGTCGTAGATCAGGTCAGTCGACACGGTTACCTGGCGGCCGCTCTTCTCCTGCCCCGGGTGGCGTTTCTCGATCAATCCCGAGATCAGCGCGCAATTGCGAAAGGTGCGCTTCAACAACCAACTGCCGGCGAGCCAGGCTTCGAGGTCGTCGCCCAGCATGTCCTGATCGAATAGCGCAGCCAGCGACGGTTTCTTCGCCCTGAACATATGGCCCATATCGGCCAGCGACCATATGGCAAGCGCATAGTCGGTGGCGACGAAGCCGAGCGGCTTGGCTCCCGCCCTGTCGAGGCGGCGGGTGAGCAGCATGCCGAGCGTCTGGTGCGCCAGCCTGCCCTCGAACGGATAGGCCACCAGATAGTAGCGGTTGCCGCGCGGAAAGGTCTCGATCAGCAGATCGTCGCGTTTCGGCAGCACCGACTTGTCGGCCTGGAAGCGTAGCCAGTCGGCGACCTGCTCCGGCAGCTTCTTCCAGCGCTGCGGATCGTCCAGCATGGCGCGGACCTGTTCGGCCAGGTACGTCGAAAGCGGGAATTTGCCACCACCGTAATACGGCACCTTGGCGTCGCTGCCGGGTGCATTCGAGACAAAGCACTCATTCTCGCGGATACCTTCGAAGCGCAGCACCTTGCCGGCGAACATGAAGGTGTCGCCATGCGTCAGCGTTTCGAGGAACGCCTCCTCGATCTTGCCCAGAACCCGGCCGCCACGCGACGCCGCGCCTCTGCTGCCGGCCTGGACGTAGCGGACGTTGAGCGCCGGCACTTCGATGATGGTTCCGACGTTGAGCCGGTATTGCTGGGCGACGCGAGGATTTGAGACCCGCCACAGTCCGTCCTTGTTCAACCGGATGCGGGCATAACGCTCGTAGTTCTTTAGCGCATAGCCGCCAGTGGCGACGAAATCGATGACGCGATCGAATGTCGGGCGATCGAGATCGGCATAGGGTGCTGCCGTCCGCACCTCCTCGAACAGCGCATCGGCATGGAACGGCGCACCGCAGGCACAGCCCAGCACGTGCTGCGCCAGGACGTCGAGCCCGCCATCGATCAGCGGCGGCGTATCCTGGGCACCGAGATAATTGGCGTCGAGCGCCGCCCTGCATTCCAGCACCTCGAAGCGGTTGGCCGGTATCAGGATCGCCTTAGACGGCTCGTCCATACGGTGGTTGGCGCGGCCGATGCGCTGCGCCAGCCGGCTGGCACCTTTCGGCGCGCCGACATGGACGACCAGGTCGACATCGCCCCAGTCGATGCCGAGGTCGAGCGTCGACGTGGCGACGATGGCGCGCAGGGCGTTCTCGCCCATTGCCTTTTCGACACGCCGGCGCTGCGCGACGTCGAGCGAACCGTGATGCAGTGCGATCGGCAAGGTCTCCTCGTTGACCCGCCACAACTCCTGGAACAGCAACTCCGCCTGGCTGCGCGTGTTGACGAACAGCAGAGTTGTCTTGTGGCGCTTGATCTCGTTGTAGATTTCCGGCGTTGCGTAGCGGGCCGAATGTCCCGCCCACGGCACGCGCTCCTCCGAATCGAGAATGGAGATGTCGGGCTTGGCGCCGCCAGTGACGACGATCAGTTCGGCCATCGGCCCCGGTGGATTCTGGCTGACCAGCCAGCGCCGCAATTCGTCAGGCTCGGCGACCGTCGCCGACAGGCCTATCGTCTGCAGGGCGGGCACAAACGAGCGCAGCCGGGCCAGCCCGAGCGACAGGAGATGCCCGCGCTTCGAGGTCACCAGCGAATGCAATTCGTCGAGCACGACATAGCGCAGGTCCTCGAAGAAGCGCCTGGCATCGGGCGCGGCAATCAGCAGCGCCAATTGCTCGGGCGTGGTCAGGAGAATGTCGGGCGGCGCCAGCTTCTGCCGCTGGCGCTTGTGTGCGGGCGTGTCGCCGGTGCGCGTCTCGACGGTGACCGGCAGCCCGATTTCTTCGACGGGTTTGCCGAGATTGCGCTCGATGTCGACGGCCAGCGCCTTCAGCGGCGAGATGTAGAGTGTGTGGATGCCTCGATGCGCCTGCCCCGGCCTTCTCCTCGGTCGGCCGGCCAGTTCGGTCAGCGATGGCAAGAACCCGGCCAGCGTCTTGCCGGCGCCGGTCGGGGCGATCAGCAATACCGACCGGCCGCCCTGGGCTTTGGCCAGCAAATCGATCTGGTGGGCGCGCGGCGACCAGCCCTTTTCCTCAAACCATTTGACAAATGGCTCGGGCAGGACGACGGCGGCATTCTGTTGGGCAAGGCGCGGCTGCTCTGTCACGCGCCAGACGTAGCGCGGCGGCGCGCAATCGCCAAGCAGAATCAGAACAAAAGGTGATCGATTCGCGTTACGGCCGGCGAAACCAGGTCGGTCCGCCATAGAGATAGCCGATACGGGCGACCGCCTCCCTCAGTCCTTCACGCGACACCAGCATGGTGTGGCCGTTGGCGTGGATCATAGTCTCCGGATCCGTCATGATCGCGACGTGGCCTTTCCAGAAGACCAGGTCGCCGCGCCGCAACCCGGCAAAATCCGGCCCGGGGTCGAGCGGTTCACCGACGGTCGCCGCCTGCATGTCGGTGTCGCGCAGCACTTGCCTGCCAGCCATGTGCATTGCAAGTTGCACGAGACCGGAACAATCGATGCCGAAGCCGGAAACGCCGCCCCACAGATAGGGCGTGCCGAGAAACGCCTCGGCGACCGCGACGTAGTCGGGGGCAACCTCGGCGACAGGCCTGAGATGGTCAGATATGACCGCCTCGCCGGATGGCAGCAGAGCATAGTACGTGGGGCGTGTTTCAGCCGCGCCTTTCACCGTTACCGCCGATCCCATCGAGAGTTGCCCGCTGATCGGGAACCGCAAATCCGGTCCCGGATAGAGGAAAGTGCGCGGCACCGAGACAACATGTGTGGGCGCATGCTCCCGACCGCCCAGCACGGTGTCGGCGACATAGCCGACATAGCCGTCGCGCTCGGCCTGTATCCAGGCCCAGCCCTCAACGTCCTCGAAGACGAGGACGTCTTCGCCGAACAGAAGCTGGGTATCGACGCCGGCGTCCGGGCGCGGCGCCTTGCGGATGTCGGCGACGGAGGCTGATATGCGAGCCGGCCGGCCGGCGACGAAACGGTCGGCGGCGACCTCGCCTCTCAGCCTGGCGTCGGCGAGATCGGAGCGGAAGGCATGAAGGCGGGCATCCCTGGCGGTCAAATCGGCAACTCGTTTAAATGGGCAACTCTTGGGCTCTGGCAATGATAACATCGCCAAAGCGCTCGACAAAGAGCGCGCCTTCGACTGTGCGCCTGACCAGCACGTTGCGCTTGTCGAGCTCGTCGCGGTGGCGCGACACCAGTTTCAGCGCCCCCATCGTATCGAGCGCACGGGTGATCACCGGCTTGGTGACGTTGAGGCGGGCGGCTAACCCCCGCACCGTGTGCGGCGGCGGATCGAGATAGATGGTGAACAGGATCGCCGTCTGGCGCATGGTGAGATCGGGCGCGTCGTCACGCACCTCGGATAACACCACCTGTTGCCATAGTCGCAAGGCCTGGCTTGGACGCATGATAATCGACATCCGTCCAGCATGACGGAAAATTGTTTCGGTTCCGTTTCAGTCAATACCTTCGTCGGCTATGCCCGAGAATCAGCCGTAGCGGTTCGAAATGACCTGCTCCAGCGCCCGGATGCCTTGCGCTTCGCCACCGGCAAGGCCGTGCGGGCGGTCGAACGGGTTCCAGGCGAAGATGTCGACATGCGCCCAGCCGGCGGTCTTTTCCACGAAGCGCTTCAGGAAAAGCGCCGCGGTGATCGAGCCGGCGAAACCGTCCGACGTGACGTTGTTGATGTTGGCCACCTTCGACGCCAGCTTGGCGTCATAGGGCTTCCACAACGGCATGCGCCATAGCGGATCCTCGACCGCAACGGAGGCGTCCGCCAGCTCGGATGCAAGCGCCTCGTCACCGGTGTAGAACGGCGGCAGGTCGGGACCGAGCGCAACACGGGCAGCGCCTGTCAGCGTCGCCATATCGACCAGCATCTGCGGCTCTTCGTCATCGGCCAAGGCCAAGGCATCGGCGAGCACCAGCCGTCCTTCGGCGTCGGTGTTGCCGATTTCGACGGTGATGCCCTTGCGGCTCACCAGCACGTCGCCTGGCCGGAAGGCGTTGCCGGCTATCGAATTCTCGACAGCCGGGATGAGCACGCGCAGCCGAACCTTCAACCCGGTGGCCATGATCATGGAAGCGAGACCCAGCACGTTGGCAGCGCCGCCCATGTCCTTCTTCATCAAAAGCATGCCCGAGGACGGCTTGATGTCGAGACCGCCTGTATCGAAGCAGACGCCCTTGCCGACCAGCGTTATCTTGGGGGCATTGTTCGGCCCCCAAATCATGTCGATCAGGCGTGGCGCGTCGGCAGAAGCCCGACCGACGGCGTGGATCATCGGAAAGTTGGCGGTAAGAAGATCGTCGCCTTTGGTCACCGATATTTCCGCCTTGTGCGTCGCGGCCAAGGTCCGGGCGGCCTTCTCCAACTGCCCGGGGCCCATATCGCTGGTCGGCGTGTTAACCAGATCGCGCGCCAGGAAAATGCCATCGGCGAGGCGGCGGATGCGGGCGGCGTCGGTGCCTGCCGGCAGCGCGAGGCGAAGCGTCTTGCCTGGCTTCTTGCCGTAGCGGGTGAAGACATAGCCGCCGAGCGCCACGGCGAGTGCCGTAAGCTCCGGCTTGGCCGGTGCGGACGCAAAATGCCACTCGCCTTCGGGCAAGGCTCTCGCTAGTGCGCCGATGGCCAGTGCGCCCTCGCCATCACCGGTGCCGAACAGGGCTTCGGCAATCGCGCCGTTGTCGCCAGGCACGATCAGCGTCCTGCCGGCCTCGCCGGAAAAGCCGTTGGCCTTGGCCCAGGCGACCGACGATGGCGCAAGGCCCGCCGCCGCCAGAGCATCCTTCGCCACCAGATGGACCGGCAGCGCATTGCTCAATTCTTTCTCGACGAGTTCGACAGGCATTTCGCTGGCCTCCGGCTTCCGAGTCGGCGTTTCTTAACTCTCCGTTAGGGTTAACAGAATATTTCTGCGGGAGGAAAGATGACCTCGCAAATGGTCACGCGCATGAACGGAGCCCTGGTGCCGATGCCGACCAACCGCAGGATGAACGCCAGCGCAAATAGGCTGATCAGCACGGCGTTGATGATGGCGCTTGCCGCAGGCGTCGCTGGCTGCGGAACCAGCAAATTGACGACTGGCTCGATTTCTCGTCCAAGCGGCAAGCCGCTGGAAACAATGTCGGCGGGCGAACTGCACAACGCTACGATGGCGCTCGGCCAGTCCTATTCGAAAAACCCCAGCGACAAGCGGATCGCGACAAATTATGCCGCGGCGCTGCAGATGGACGGCGACGCAGACCAATCGCTTGCGGTGATGCGCAAGCTGGCGATCGCCCTGCCGAAGGACCGCGACGTGCTCGCCGCCTATGGCAAGGCGCTTGCCGCCAACGGACAGTTCGAACCGGCTCTCGATGCCGTGCGCCGCGCCCAGACGCCCGAATATCCTGACTGGAAACTGGTATCGGCGGAAGCTGCCATTCTGGACCAGCTCGGCCAGAAGGACGAGGCGCGCCAAGGCTATCGCAAGGCGCTTGACCTCAGGCCGAACGAACCGTCGATCCTTTCCAATCTCGGCATGTCGTACGTGCTGGAAGGTGATTTGCGCACAGCCGAAACCTATATGCGCTCAGCCGCCCAGCAGTCGAATGCAGATAGCCGCGTCCGCCAGAACCTTGCGCTGGTCGTCGGTCTGCAAGGCCGTTTCGACGAGGCCGAGAAGATCGCCTCGCAAGAGCTGTCGCAGGATCAGGCGCAGGCTAACGTCGCTTACCTTCGCCAGATGCTGGCGCAGCAGAATGCCTGGAGCCAGCTCAAGGACCAGGACAAGGCAAAGCCCGCCACCAACTGACCGCTTCGAGCGCCGAACCGGCGCGCGAATTCCGCAACATGTCTAACGCAAAGAGCCGCGCTGCACCGGCAGCGTGGCTCTGAATCGTATCAGCGTTTCTGGCAACGCCGCTGGCGCTACTCGCTGCTGGATTTCGGCTGGTCGCCAAAGATGCCGCGCTGGCTCACCTGAATGCCGGCGGGACCCAGAATGATGGCGAACAGCACCGGCAGGAAGAACAGGATCATCGGCACGGTGAGCTTCGGCGGCAGCGCGGCCGCCTTCTTCTCGGCGGCATTCATGCGCATGTCGCGGCTCTCACTGGCAAGCACCCGCAACGCATGCGCCACGGGCGTGCCGTAGCGCTCGGCCTGAACCAACGCCTGAGACACCGACCTGACGGATTCCAGGCCAGTTCGGCTTGCAAGGTTCTCATAGGCCTGCTTGCGCTCCTGCAGATAGGAAAGCTCGGCGTTTGTCAGGATGAATTCTTCCGCCAATGCCACCGATTGCGCGCCGATCTCATCGGCGACCTTGCGAAGCGCCGCTTCCACCGACATGCCGGACTCGACGCATATCAGCAACAGGTCGAGCGCGTCCGGCCACGCCATCTGAATCGATTGCTTGCGCTTGGTAGCGCGGTTGTTGACGTAGAGCACCGGCGCGTAGAATCCCGCATAGGCTACCACGATGCACACGAACAGCTTCACGAAAAGCGGCTGCTCGGGCAATCCGCCGAGCACGAACAGATACATCGCCGCCAATGCAAAGCCGATGAAGGGCAGGACGAGACGGAAGAAAAGGAAGCGCGTCAGCGGATTTTGCCCGCGAAAACCCGCCACTTTCAATTTCTGCAAGGTACCTTCATCCGCCAGCGCACGCCTGAGATCCAGGCGATCGACAATATTGCGCATGCCGACCGACTGTTCTTCGCGCAGGCCCTTGCGGCGGCGGTCGGCTTCGACTGCCAGCCGCGCGCGCTGCTTGGCGCGCAGCTCATCGCGCTCCAGCGCTACGGATTTCATGCGCGCCTTGAGCTGGTTCCCGCCAAAAGCGGGCAGCAGCGTGAAGACGGTCGCAAACACCGCGATGCCGACCAGCAGTGCGATCAGCAGGGACGGGTCGGTGAGAGTTCTGATGACGTGATCGGTCATACGCGAGTCCTAGACTTCGAAATTCATCATCTTGCGCATTACCAGGACGCCCATCGACATCCAGATGCCGGAACAACCGAGGATCAGATGGCCGGTGCTGGTGATGAAGAGGGGCATGATGTAGTTCGGGCTCGTCAAATAGACGAGAAAGGCGACGACGAAAGGCAACGCGCCGATGATCACGGCGGATGCCTTGGCTTCCATGGACAATGCCTGGACCTTGGCTTTCATTTTCTTGCGGTCGCGAAGCACGCGCGAAAGATTGCCCAGCGCTTCGGAAAGATTGCCGCCGGCCTGAGACTGGATCTGGATGACGATGCCGAAGAAGCTCGCCTCGGTGCACGGCATCGTTTCTGGCATGCGCATGGCCGCGTCGGGGATCGACAAACCCATTTGCTGCGAATCGACTATGCGGCGGAACTCGGTCTTGACCGGCTCGGGGGATTCGTTGGCGATCAGGCGCACGGCGTCGTTCAGCGGCAGGCCGGATTTTACCGCACGCACGATGATATCGAGCGCGTTCGGAAATTCGTTGAGGAACGCCTTGACGCGGTGCGCGCGGCGAAACGAGACGAACCAGCGGGGCAGACCCAAGACGCCGACCAGCAGCGCAGCCGGCAAGACCAGCAACGGTGCGCCGATGAAATAGACAAGAGCCGTCAAGACGACTCCGCAGACCGCCGAGTAGACATAGAAGCGCTCAAGCGAGATCTTCATGCCGGCCTGACGGATTTGGATCTTCAGCGGTGGTTTCTTGACCAGGCTCTGATTGGACTTTTGCTTTTGATCGAGATCCTTCAGCGAATCCTGGACGGACTTGCGACGCTTGGCCGCTTCCGCCACGCGATCGCGCGACGCCTTGACGACGGAACGATCCGTCTCGGCGGTCTTGATCGATTCAAGCCGCTTGCCGACCTGCTTCTCGGTGCTGATCCGGTTGAACAGGAAAGCATAGGCCACAGCGCCGGCGCTGAAGCCGGCGAGCACGACGAATGCCAATACGGTGCCGTCAATTCCGAACATCGACCCTGGCCCCCACGCTTCCAGACGGATCAATCAGCGCGTTTCTCCATCGCCTCGAGCGCGACCGCGAGGCGCTGCTCCTCACCGTAGTAGCGGGCGCGCTCCCAGAAATGCGGACGGCCGATGCCAGTCGACACGTGCTCGCCCAGCAGCCTGCCGTTCGCGTCCTCGCCCTTGATGTTATAGAGAACGATGTCCTGGGTGATGATGACGTCGCCTTCCATGCCGATCACCTCGGTGATGTGGGTGATACGCCGCGATCCGTCGCGCAGGCGTGCAGCCTGTATGATCACGTCGACGGAGCCGACGACGATTTCGCGCACGGTTTTTTGCGGCAGCGTGTAGCCGCCCATGGCGATCATCGACTCTATACGGTTGAGGCATTCGCGCGGGCTGTTCGAGTGGATCGTTCCCATCGAGCCGTCATGGCCGGTGTTCATCGCCTGCAGCAGGTCGAACACTTCGGGTCCGCGCACTTCGCCGACGATAATACGTTCGGGGCGCATGCGCAGACAGTTCTTGACCAGGTCGCGCATGGTCACTTCGCCCTCGCCTTCGAGGTTAGGCGGACGGGTTTCGAGACGCACCACATGCGGCTGCTGCAATTGCAGCTCAGCTGAGTCCTCGCAGGTGATGACGCGTTCTTCGCGGTCGATATAGTTGGTCAGGCAATTGAGCAGCGTCGTCTTGCCTGAGCCGGTACCGCCCGAGATGACAATATTGCAGCGGACACGCCCGATGATCTTGAGAATCTCGGCCCCTTGTGGAGAAATCGAGCCGAACTTGACCAGCTGGTCGAGCGTCAGCTTGTCCTTCTTGAACTTGCGGATGGTAAGTGCGGTGCCGTCGATAGCCAGGGGCGGTGCGATGACGTTGACACGGGAGCCATCAGGAAGACGCGCATCGCAGATCGGGCTTGATTCATCGACGCGGCGGCCAACCTGGCTGACGATACGCTGGCAGATGTTGAGGAGCTGCTGGTTGTCGCGGAAACGGATGCCGGTCTGCTCGACCTTGCCGTTGACTTCGATGTAGACGTTCTTGGAGCCATTGACCATGATGTCGGCAATATCGTCGCGGGCAAGCAGTGGCTCCAGCGGCCCGTAGCCCAAAACGTCGTTGCAGATATCCTCGAGAAGCTCTTCCTGCTCGGCGATGGACATCGCGAAATTCTTGATCGCGATGATGTCGTTGACAATGTCGCGGATTTCCTCGCGCGCGCTTTCGGGATCGAGTTTGGCGAGCTGCGACAGATCTATCGTATCGATGAGTGCGGCGAAGACCTGGCTTTTGGTGTCGTAGTAGGTTTCGCTCTTTTGGCGCTGGATATTTTTCGGCTCCGGGGCCAATGGCGGCGGCTCGACCGCACGGCGAACCGCCGGCGCGGCAGGCGCGCCGGATGGCGGCAGCGCCGCCGGCCTGGCAGTTACAGCCGCTTCCACAGGGTTCGCGGCCGCCGGCGCAGCAGGTGCGGGTGCTGGCTGACGGAATTCCGGAATGGTCCGGTTGCCGTCGTCGCTGCCTCTTTTACCAAACATGATCGCTTACCAATTCCACCGCTGAGGCATCACTTCTTGTTGCGCGAAAGCTTGCCGATCAGATTGCCGAGGCCAGCCTTTTTCTTCACCTTGATTTCGCTGCGCCCTGTCAGCACATGGGCGATCTCGTTGATCGTGGCGACAACCGGACTCTTGGCATCCATCTCACCGAGCATACGTCCGTTGTTGGCAGCATTTCCGAACAAAAGCGGCTCGAACGGGATGACCGACATCGGCGAAAGGCCGAGCGATTCGGAGAAGTCGGACGGCGTAATCTCAGGACGTTTCGGCACACCGGCCTGGTTGATCACAAGCTTTGGCGGGGGATCGTTCGGACGAAGCCGCTTCAGCATGTCGACCAGGTTCTTCGTGTTGCGCAGATTGGCCAGTTCGGGCGTCGCCGTGATGACGATCTCGTCGGCCTTGACCAGCGTGTTCTTGGTCCAGCCGGCCCACACGTGGGGAACATCGAGCACGAGGAGCGGCGCGCTACGCTGGGCTATGTCGATAAGCTGGGTGAAGGCGTCGGGATCGAAATCGTAGACCCGCTCCAGGGTCGAAGGGGCCGCAAGCAGCGACAGGTGCTCGGCGCATTGGGCGAGCAGCCGGTCGAGATAGACCTCGTCGACGCGTTCCGGCGAGAAGACTGCCTCGGCAATGCCTTGCGCCGGATCCTGGTCGAAATTGATATTGGCCGTTCCGAAGGCGAGGTCGAGATCGGCGACAACCACTTCGGATTTGAAAAGGGACGACATGGCCCAGGCCACATTATGGGCTATGGTCGAGGAGCCGACGCCGCCTTTGGCGCCGATGAAGGCAATCGAGCGGCCGATCGGCTCAGCTTCCGGATCAACGAAAATCGAAGACACCACGCTGACGATGTCGGCCATCGATACGGGCGCGATGACATACTCGGAAATGCCCGAACGGATGAGTTCGCGGTACAGGCCGACATCGTTGTAGTGGCCGACAACCACCACCTTGGAGGTCGGGTCGCAATGCTCGGAGAGCTGGGCGAGTTGTTCCAGCAACAGCTTCGGCTCGCTGCGCGATTCAAGCAGGATCAGGTTCGGCGTCGGCGCCGACTGATAGAATTCGATAGCGGTGGGGATGCCCCCCATATGCACCTTCAGATGGGCCTTGGCCATGCGGCGATCCTCGCCGGCGCGCTCGACCGGATTGGCTACGCCTTCGGTCTCGCAAAATGCCTGGATCGAAATGCGCGGGATCGGCCGCAACGCCTGCATCGCGGCAATATCCTGCTCCGAGGTTTCGCCGCCCGGTACCTCTGTGTCATAGGCAAGATTGCTCATTGTCATCACTTTCCGTGACTTGCGCGGCTTAGGGTTTGTTGAGCCTCAACACTCGTTAATATTCGACTTCCGAATTGCCGAGGAATTCGTCCGAAATACCTCTGTCACGATAGACGTCGATCACCGCGCCGCGATTTTCCGCGTCGATCGGGGTCGGCTTGCGTGGCCCGATCAGATCGGACGGATTGGCCATCTGGGCAGCCAGGTTGTTCTGATACGAACAGCCGAAATCGGCATAGTGCTTGTTTTCCGAAGTCTGCAGCAGGTCTTCGGGCCAGCGCCCGCATTTATCCGTCTGAGCCTTCACCGAGACGTAGGCAACACGGACCGGTGCGGACGCTTCGGCCGAAACAGACTGATAAGACCGCATGTCGATCCGCTTCCGGCTGATGCCGCTGGCTATGGCCAGCCTGGCGAAATCGCGGCCGGCCGCGGCCGCTGCGATTTCGTTGGCTGAGCCGCTCGGAATCTCGATCGTCAGCACCGGAGCCGCGCTCCTGTCGTATCCGTCCAGGAAGCCCAGGAGCGTGTCACGCTGGGATCTGGTCATGCCACGGTCGCCGGCGCCGACCGGAAGGTCGATCTTCTGTATCTTCTCGGCTATGACGATCGGATGGGTGGTGCGATAATCGTCCGGTATGGCACCCACCGTGACGCTGTCGCGATTGGCGCAGCCGGCCAGCAATGCCGCCACCGCGATCGCCATAATGGGAACGGGCGGCCGCCAGATTCGCGAATGGACCGACCGCGTCGCGGTGATCGCCCGTGCCTTCGATGCTGCCTTAGACATGACCGCTTCCCCGCTTACTTGTAGATAAAGCCGACAACGCCGTGGTAACGGCCGTTGGGCTTGTCGGTCTGCATGGTGCCGTAGACACGGTTGACGCGGCCAAGGAAAATGCCGGCACCATCGCTGGCGGCGTTGAAATTGTCATCCGGCTTGGCAAGATCGTTGCGCGCCACCGGCTTCACCAGATACGGCGTAATGATGATGACGAGCTCGGTCTCGTTACGAACGAAATCCCTGCTGCGGAACAGCGCGCCAAGCACTGGAATCTTTGTCAGACCGGGCAAGCCGTTGACGGCTTGCCTGAGATCATCGCGGACAAGGCCGGCAATCATCATTGAGCCGCCCGAAGGCAGTTCCACTGTTGTGTCGGCCAAGCGCTTGCGGAGCGACAGGGCATTCATGCCCGGGCTCGTTACGCCTTCGGACAAAGACACAGACCCCTCCGTTGTCGGCTCGGAAACCGAGGTTCTGACTTTCAGGCTGATGCGGCCGGGAGACAGCACCACCGGCTGGAATTCCAGGCCAATGCCGTATTCGATCTTCTCGACCGAATACGTCTTCAGACCGGTCTGGTTATCGTTTGATACGGCTTGGGAAACGCTGGTCACCATGTTGTATTCGCCGCCAACCTTGAAGGTCGCCTTCTCGCCGGATACGGCCGTCAATGTTGGTTCGGCGAGGGTTTTCATGACACCGGACTGTTCCATGGCATTTATGTAGGCCTGCAGCGTCGAGCTCCCGATAGAGAGGCCCGAGTTCGACAGCGACTTGCCCAAACCAGTGAAATTGTCGCTTACCGCGCCCCAGCTGATGCCGTTGCTGCTGCCGTTGCCCACCATGTTGACGCCGAGCTGCTTCATCACCGAGCGGCTGACTTCCGCGACCGTCACCTTCAGCGTCACCTGGTCGTCGCCGATGATCTGCAGCAGGTTGACGATCTTGCTGACGCGGCGCTCGGCATCCGGGTTATCGATCGCGACGCCGGCTTCAGCCGAACCGCCGGCAGCGGTCTGCGAATATTGACCCGTGGTTGCCTCGCCGCCGGACACGAAAATAGTTGCCAGATCGGCCGCGCGCTTCGCGTCCAGAGGAGTGTCCACGGTTCCGGTCAGAACGACGTTGTCGTTCAGCAACTCGACCTTGACCTCCGATGACGGGATGAAGCGCTTGATATAATCCTCCAGCCCGGCGACGTCACGTTCGACCGCTAGGTCAAGGCTGACGATCTGCTCGCCATTCGGGCCAAAGACGAAGATATTTGTCTCGCCGACCGCCTTTCCAAACAGATAGATGCGCCTGGCGGTGCGGGTCACCGCGTCGGCTACAGCGGGGTTGGCGACGAGAATGTCGTAGGCATCGCTCGGGAGGTCGATGACCACCGACTTGTTCAGTCCGAGCTTGACCCGCTGGGTGGCGGTCGAAGCCGTCACCCTGGCATTGCCCGCCGCACTGGCATCGACAATGCCATATGCATTCGTTCCAAAGAGAAACAGGCCGATCGCCGCAGCCAGGATGAGCGGCAGTTTGGTTTTTAGCCTCATTTCCTTGCCCCCACTTCGGAAACTTCGCCCGACTTGATCAACCGCACTGTTCCGCGCCGGCCATTGCCGGAAACCAGGTAATCGGCTTCGCCCACATTCTTGTCCTGGCTGTCCTTGATTGAGCGCAGCGCCAATGTCAGGCGATCCGCCATCTGCTGTGCGACGGTGATGATCTCGGACTGCTGCGGCGTCAGTTCCAGGGTGGCGGTCTGGCCAACCCTGGTCTTCTTACCTTCTTCGTCCTCCTGAATGGTCTGGTCGATCGCCAGGACGCGAATGTTCTTCAGGATAGTTTCGGTCGTGAAGCCCGGACCACCGCCATTGGCGGGATCGGCTCGGCGGGTCATGATGACGTCGACGAAATCGTTGGGAAGAATAAAGCCACCGGCCGAGGTGTCGGCCGAGATGCTTGTGGCAACGGCCCGCATGCCGGAGGGCAGGATCGACGACATGAAGCTTTGCCCTTCACCGATCAGCTTCGAGCGCCGCAGCGGCTCGCCGGCGTAGAGCGCCACGCGAGCGACGGCGCCCTTCAGCTTGTCCAGCGCTTCAGGCTCGGCGGCGCGGGTGATGAAATTTGCGTTGATGCCTGCGGACGGCCATGACTCCCATGAAATGTTGTTTTCAAGCGGACTGCCCATCGGAACGTCGCCGGAAAGAACAAGCACATCCTGCAGCGCGATCGCCGGCGCCTGAGGACCGGAATCGACAACCGGAGGCGGCGGAGCCACGACCATGTTCTTCGCGACATAGCCTGCACCACCGGCCGCGGCTATCGCCACGCTCAGAATAATCAATCGGGATGCTGGCATCTGTCCGAACCTCGCCTTGGCAAACCACGTAGCCAAGCGGGACTTTGCAGCGGTAATCGTCAAAACAAGGTTAATGTTATACTTACGATCGTGATTAATTTAACGTTTATATAAATTGGACCGACAAGCCCGGCCCGAAGGAAAACGTGGCCAACTCGCCTGCTCGGCGCCAACCGCGTAAAGTGAAATTCAGCCCGCCAGCCTGGTAAGTGCCCAGGCCATCAATGGCGAGTCGGAATAGGTGAGCAGACCGCCAATGCCAAGCGCGATGCCGTACGGAACGCCGGTCGCCTCATCGGCGAAATGGCGCAGGAACGGATTATGGCTTGTGACGGCGGCAAGCGGCGATTTTCGATAGGCGAGGATGGCTAGCGTCAGCAGGCCGCCGATGAATGTCGAGGCGACGAGGTATTCGATGAGATGGATGTTCAGTCCCATCCACATGGCAGTGGCAGCCAGAAGCTTGGCGTCGCCGCCGCCCATGCCGCCCAGCGCGAACAGGCCGAACGTCACCGCGAGAACCAGGCCGGCGGCGGCGAAATGCCAGCCATAGGTGGCCCAGTCCATACCGGTCAAAGGCGCAACCAAGGCGAAGACGACCACAAGCAACACCGGCACGCGATTGGCGATCGTCATCGAAAGCATGTCGGAGATCGCGGCAAAAAGCATGCAGAACGGAAACACGACGAAGATCACGGCTTCAAGCATCGGAGCGCCTATGACCCAATTGCATCTGGCCCCACCCTAATCCTATTCGATTAACGACTGATGAGGCCTAAATTTCAAATCATACCAGGACTAATTAGGGCCGCCAGTGCGGCGGCCCTTATTTCAGAACAACGAACCCGTTACGGTCAGCTACCGTTCACCTTAGCGGAGATGGCGGTGAACTTGGCGTTCAGCGAGTTGCCGAGCTGGCCGGCGCCGACCATGATGGCGAGTGCGATAAGAGCGGCGATCAGACCGTATTCGATAGCGGTCGCGCCGGATTCGTCCTTCACAAAACGTGCGATGAGGTTAGACATTCGAGCTCCTACTCCAATTGTTACAGCACTTCCGTCAACTTCTCTTGGTGGCTGATCGGATACTGCGAATCTAAGGAGAAGCTGTTTCAATCGGCTTAATAAACAGGCTTACCGATTCCTTTCCCGCTTCGACGACATTGCGTGGTTAACCCAGAACTAAAATACCCGCCGCCAGGCCCACGGGCTGACAAAAGGCGCAATTCGGCAAAGACGTTCCAGCCGTGTCGGCTAGGCCCAATGCCGGTTCCGGCTTGATCCTGAACTCCAGCCGCTTAACGGTTGGTTCACCAATCTCGTTCATGTTCCGTTGAACAGTTTGCCAGGGGGCGCCTCAATGGCCGGGCCGAGATCGTCATTTCCAGTTGCCGTGCTTTTTGCCGCAGCGGCTTTCGCCTTTCCAGCCAAGGCCGGCGCCGGCATCGAGGTGACGATGAACCAGGCAAAGATCATCAAATTGTCGCGCGCCGCCGATACGATTGTCGTCGGCAATCCGGCGATCGCCGACGCCTCCGTGCAGGACGCATCGACGATCGTACTGACCGGCAAGGGATTTGGCGTCACCAATCTCGTCGTCCTCGACCAGGATGGCAACCCGATCGTCGATGAGCAAATAACCGTCGTGCGCCAGGCAGCGTCGTCGGTGCGCATCTATCGGCGTGCCGAAGTACAGACCATGTCCTGCGCGCCATATTGCGAAAGCTCGTACAAGAGCGATGCCGAGAAGGCCTCTGAGGCCGAGATGAGCGCCGGGCATTAGCTAGCCGACTTCTCCGTCTTTGGCGAGAACGTGCTTCGGTTATCGCCGGGTTAAGGCCTTCCCGTTGAATTTAACGGTCATTCCAACCGGACTTCAATCGGTTCCGACTAAGGGTGGGACCGATACAGAAGCGGCATCGGCGGGCAGAGGACATGAGCAAGGCAGGACGAGCAGGTTCTCCAAGACGGTTTTTGGGCGACCGCCGCGGAAGCACGGCGATCGAATTCGCCATGCTTGCAATTCCTTTCGCGCTTCTTGTCTTCGCCATCCTGGAGAGCTGCATTTCTTTTGCCGCACAGGAAGTGATGGCAAACGCAACCGACGACATCGCGCGCCAGCTGCGTACCGGCCAACTAAGACCGGCCGATGTGTCCGGCACCAAGCTGCGGGATATGATCTGCACCAAATTGGAGATCATGGTCGCCAAGACCTGTCCCGGATTGCTGGTGGACTTGCGCGAATATCCGACCTTCGCCGATGCGGCGCTGGCCGGTTTCAAGATCCAGGATGGCGACGTCGTGCTGACCAAGGGCACGAGCACACAGACCTTCACCGTCGCACCTGGCCTGGCGGAGTCGAGAAACATGCTGCGTGTTTTTTACAAATGGCCGGTGATGACCGACTTCATGGCCAAATCGATGGCCAACCTGAAGGACGGCAAAACGCTGCATTTTGCTTCGATCACTTGGCAGAACGAGCCGTTCGACAACTGAACCACGTAGTCGCTTGAAAAGGGCAAAGCCATGATTCGTGCGGGGGCACAGCTGGGCATCGCAGGGATTTGTACAAGAGCAGTCCGGCTTTGCTCGGACCGCCGCGGTATTGCGGCTGTCGAGTTTGCCCTCATCGTGCCTGTCCTGTTGATCATGTACTTTATGACAATGGAGGCCTCGCAAGCCATCGAGACCAGCAAGAAGGTCAGCCGCATCGGCAGCATGGTAGCGGACCTCGTCACGCAGCAGCAGACCGTCAAGGCGGCCGATGTCGATGCCATCATGGCGATCGGCAGTTCCACGCTCCAGCCCTACAACCGCTCGAAACCGAAGATCATTATCACGGCGATACAGGTGACGAACGAGACGACGCCGAAAGTTCTGGTCGTGTGGTCGCGCAAACTGGTCGATGGCGTCTCTAGCGTCGACGCAGTCAAGGATTCCACCACAACGGTCCCGAGCGCGCTCAAGATCAAAGGCACGTTCCTCATTCGGGTCGAAAGCGATCTCGCCTACAAGCCAATCATCACCTGGTCGGCGGACGGCCAAAGCCGGTTCGGGTTGAGCTCGGTCTTCAATTCGATATCGATGGCGGAAACTTATTATCTGCGGCCACGCAGGAGCCCGACCATTCCGTGCAGCGATTGCTGACGCCTGAAGCCCGCTAACCGGTCTGTTGCTATTGCTTGCGACCGCGGGCCGAGACTAGACGCACGATGGCTGCAGCCAGCACATAGTCCCTCGGACCGGCAACGGTTCGGCGACGATACCGATACGGAACGTTCCGATAACATCGCGCCAATCGGCTCGCACCAGGTTTGTGCAAGACGCATCCAGCAGCAAAGCCAGTACGGCGGCGAATGCTGTCAGGGCAAGCCTCATGCGAGCTCCGCGCCGCGCATTTCCATCCGCAGATCGACCATGCCGCGATTCGTCTCTCCGGGACCAGCACGCCAAGCCGTGCCGTTGGGTTTCCCGAATTGCCAATGGCGGCGCGGAACCCTATGTCTGAGCCAACACACAGGCAATGATGAACCTTTCGATGGCACGCGCCTTCCTTTTTGTCCTCGACTCCTTCGGCATCGGCGGCGCGGCCGATGCCGAACGTTATGGCGACACCGGCTCCAATACGTTCGCACACATCGCGCGGGCCTGCGCAGAAGGCCGCGCCGATCGCGAAGGCCTGCGTGCCGGACCCCTTCTTGTACCAAACATGCTCGCACTCGGCCTCGGCCAGGCCGCGGCAACGGCGACGGGTTTCAGGTTCGAGAATGCCGGCAGTGCGCCGCTTGCCGCCGCCTTTCACGGCGCGGCCCAAGAGGTTTCGAGCGGCAAGGACACGCCATCGGGCCATTGGGAAATAGCCGGCCTGCCGGTCCGTTTCGACTGGGGTTACTTCCCAGACAAGATTCCCGCCTTTCCGGCCGAGTTGACCGAAGCAATGGTGCGTGAAGGGAAGGTGCCTGGCATCCTCGGCAATTGCCATGCTCCGGGCACCGAGATTATCGAACGGTTCGGCGAAGACCATATCCGCACCGGCAAGCCGATCTGCTACACCTCGATCGACTCCGTCCTGCAGATCGCCGCGCATGAGGTTCATTTCGGCCTGGAACGGCTTTACGAGTTCTGCAAAGTGGTGCGCAGGCTCGTCGATCCGCTGAATATCGGCCGCGTCATCGCGAGGCCGTTTATCGGTGAAACCGCCGCCACGTTCGAGCGAACGCATAATCGTCGCGACTATGCCGTACCGCCGCCGAAACCGACGCTGCTCGACCGGCTGACGGCGCGCGGCAGCCGGGTTATCGCGATCGGCAAGATCGGCGACATTTTCGCCCATCGGGGGATCTCGGAAGTCCGCAAGGCTGCCGGCAACATGGCGATGTTCGACAAAACGCTTGGTGCCATGGAAGACGCCCGCGACGGCGACCTCGTCTTCGCGAACTTTGTCGACTTCGACACCGAGTTCGGGCATCGGCGCGACGTTGCGGGGTATGCCGCCGCACTCGAAGCTTTCGACCGGCGCCTGCCCGAGGCATTCGCACGGCTGAGGCCAGGCGATCTGCTCATTTTGACCGCCGATCACGGCAACGATCCGACGTGGCGCGGCACCGACCACACGCGCGAGCGTATTCCGATTATCGGGACACGGCCGGGTTTCAAAGGCGCAGACATCGGACTGAGGACAACATTTGCCGACATCGGCGAAACCGTGGCCGAACATCTCGGGCTGGCGCGCGGCCGTTACGGCACCTCCTTCCATGCCACGATAGGTGGCCATGCCTGAGCTGCCGGAGGTAGAGACAGTCAGGCGCGGTCTGCAGCCGGCCCTTGAAGGTGCCCGCATTGTCGGTGTCGAGGCACGCCGGCCGGATTTGCGGTTTCCGTTCCCCGAGAGATTTTCGGAGCGGCTGACCGGTAAGACGATTGCGGCGCTCGGCCGCCGTGCCAAATATCTGACAATGCACATGGACAACGGCCCGGTTCTGATCTGCCATCTCGGCATGTCGGGTTCGTTTCGCATCGAAACGGCCGACGAGAGCGCAACGCCCGGCGCGTTCCACCACGAACGTTCGAAAAACACTGCTCACGATCACGTCGTCTTCGACATCGCATCCCCTGCCGGCGTCCGCTCTCGCGTGATCTTCAACGACCCGCGCCGCTTCGGGTTCATGCTGTTTTCGGAAGGCGAGCCCGACATGCATCCGATGCTGGCGGGATTAGGCGTCGAGCCTACAGGCAACGCACTGGACGGCGCGCTGCTCGCTTCGTTGCTGAAAGGTCGCAAGTCACCGCTGAAAGCGGCACTTCTGGACCAGAGGCTGATTGCCGGGCTAGGCAATATCTACGTCTCGGAAGCGCTTTGGCGGGCCGGCCTGTCGCCGCTGCGCGAAGCGGGCACCCTCGCGAGAGCCGGCAAGAAAGCCAAAGAGCAGAGCGAACGCCTGGCCGAAGCAATCCGCTCGGTCGTCGCCGATGCGATCGCCGCCGGCGGCTCGTCGTTGCGCGATTATATGCAGACCGATGGATCGCTGGGCTACTTCCAGCATTCCTTCGCGGTTTACGATCGCGAGGGGGAAGCCTGCTCCAAGCCTGGTTGTGGCGGCCACATCGAGCGTATCGTGCAAAGCGGTCGTTCGACTTTCCACTGCCGGGCCTGTCAGGCTTGAACCAGAAGCGAGGAGGAGCAAAGCATGGGCTATGAAACCATCATCGTCGAAACCCGCGGCAAGGTCGGGCTGATTACGCTGAACCGGCCGCAGGCGCTCAACGCGCTGAATTCACAAGTGCTGGCGGAACTGGTCGCGTCGGTGAATAGCATGGGCGCCAATGCCGACATCGGCGCCATGGTCATCACTGGTTCGGAAAAGGCTTTCGCGGCAGGTGCCGATATCAAGGAAATGCAGTCCATCTCCTATGTGGATGCCTATCTGCAGGATTTCTTCGTCGGCTGGGAGGAATTTACGCGGGCACGAAAGCCGATCATCGCGGCAGTGGCGGGCTATGCGCTGGGGGGCGGCTGCGAACTGGCGATGATGTGCGACTTCATCATCGCCGCCGACACCGCCAAGTTTGGCCAACCCGAGATCACGCTGGGCGTCATGCCCGGCATGGGCGGATCGCAGCGCCTGACCCGCTTTGTCGGCAAGTCGAAGGCGATGGATATGTGCCTGACGGGTCGAATGATTGACGCAGCCGAGGCCGAGCGTTCCGGCCTTGTCTCGCGCGTGGTGCCAGCCGGCGAGTTGATCGAGGAAGCGCTTAAGGCAGCGTCCAAGATCGCTGGTTTTTCCTTGCCGTCGGTGATGATGGCAAAGGAGGCCGTCAACCGCGCCTATGAGACGACGCTCACCGAGGGTCTGCGGTTCGAGCGCCGGCTGTTTCATTCGCTGTTTGCGCTGGATGACCAGAAGGAAGGCATGGCGGCCTTCACCGGCAAGCGGAAGCCGAATTTCACGAACCGATGAGACGACGAAGGCGCCGGTCAAAAAGAAAGCGCTGCAGCGTTGACGCGCCGGAAAAGCTGAACTATAAGCCGCACCAATCGAGGCGGCCCTGTGGCTGCCCGTTTGTTTTTTGCGCCCTGCGGTATCCCGCAAGCGCCCACCAGATCAGAAGAGAGGCACCATGGCCAATACCTCCTCGGCCAAAAAGGCAACGCGCAAGATCGCCCGTCGCGCAGCGATCAACAAGAACCGCCGCTCCCGCGTCCGGACCTACATCCGCCAGGTCGAAGAGGCGCTCGCGGCTGGCGACAAGGCGGCCGCACAGGCTGCCTTCAAGGTGGCCGAGCCGGAATTGATGCGCGCCGCGACCAAGGGCGTGGTGCACAAGAACACGGCATCGCGCAAGGTGTCGCGGTTGGCCCAACGGGTCAAGGTGCTGTCGGCCTAATATACCTTTTCCTGAACTGCGCTTCTTCAAACCCGGCCAATCGCGCCGGGTTTTTTTCGTTTGCCGGCAAGTACTTAAAAGAAAGCCCGCAAAATGGCGCTCCGGGTTGCATTCAAAGTTCGAAATGCTTTGCCGGCATATACATGCCCGCTGATATTCGGAGCCTTCGAAACTGCCAATGCGAAAATTTCCGAGCGTCACAGATTACCTTTTCTTTTCAGAAGCTTACCGATGGTGATCCACAGCTTGTTCACATCAGCTGCGGCCGATAGGCGACAATTGGCTGTCAAGTGAATTATTTCAGAAAATTTCGCGTTGTGTGGCCTTTTTCATATTCGCCGGAAAAGGGTTTGAATCACAATGGCTTTGTCAAAATCAACTGTTGCAGCATGGCGTTCGAAACGTCCCTTGCTAGTCAGATTCCTTAAAAATCCGTTAGGGGTGGCCTTGCCCTATCCACAGCGATTTCGGTAATGTCTGTCCATCGAAGGGACGGGCCCTTGGCCCTTGACCAGCCTGAAACCGGCCAGCTCAAATTGGCAGAGTTTACACCGCGGATTCAACTCCGCGGACGGGGTTGGTTTGTCTTTTCGATACGGTAGGGGACTGGCGTAATTGTACATGGCAGGTCGACGGTGCGCCGGCGGTTTTTCGCCGGACGGCATTTTGTTGCCCTGACATGACCAAAGCGGATCGGCTCTTCGGCGCCGGACCGACAACGAGGCGATTCATCAGCCGGCGGCGGCGATGGTGTCGCAGCGAAGACACGGTCGCCGGAAACATGGATGCAGGAGGCGCATCCCCGGCGGAAAACAGGTACAAGAGACAAGGAACTCGATCATGCAGAGCGGCGGCATCGAAAGGGAGCTTACAGGCGACCTCCCATTTCCTGGAACGTTAATCGGAAGGAACGACATGGCGGCTTCCAATGAAGCTGAACAGAAGTTCGATCGGGTCAAGGCCCAGTTGAAGGCGCGACTGGGAACCGAGGTCTATTCGAGCTGGTTCGGGCGCATGAAGGTCGCTGAATCCTCTAAGGGCATTGTCCGCATCTCAGTGCCAACCGCATTCCTGCGTTCATGGATCAACGGCCACTATCTCGATCTCATCACCGAGTTGTGGAAGCACGAGGATCCGGAGATCCTCAAGATCGAGATCGTGGTTCGCACCGCCACACGGCAGGGCCGCAACAGCGTCGAGCCAGAAGTGGCCCCGGCGCGCAAGATGACCAGGCAGACGCAAACCGCGCTCTCTGCGGGCACGGCGAGCCCCAGCAGGGTCGAACGGGTCCCGGTACCCCGCCCGGGGATGCCGGCAGAAACCGAGTTCCGGCACAATGTTCTCGGTTCGCCACTCGATCCACGCTACACTTTCACCTCCTTCATCGAAGGACCATCGAACCGAGTGGCTTTTGCCGCCGCCAAGGCGGTCGCGGAATCGCAGTCGAGCGCGGTGCGTTTCAATCCGCTCTTTCTTCACGCGACGGTCGGGCTGGGCAAAACGCATCTGTTGCAGGCGATCGCCGCAGAATCGCTGAAGCAGAATCCGAAATCGCGGGTCGTCTATCTGACGGCTGAGTATTTCATGTGGCGGTTCGCCACCGCGATCCGCGACAACAACGCACTGACGCTGAAAGAACAGCTGCGCGACATCGACCTCCTCATCATCGACGACATGCAGTTCCTGCAGGGCAAGTCGATCCAGCACGAATTCTGCCATTTGATCAACATGCTGCTCGACAGCGCCAAGCAAGTGGTGGTCGCTGCCGACCGGCCGCCGTCGGAATTGGAGTCGCTGGAGCCACGCGTCCGCTCGCGCCTCAACGGCGGCGTCGCGCTGGAAATGTCAGCCCCGGATTTCGCCATGCGTATCGGTATGCTCAAGCTCAGGCTTGCCACCGCCAAGCTCGACGATGCGTCGCTCGATATTTCCGAAGAGATCCTCAACCACGTCGCCCGCACGGTGACCGGCAGCGGACGCGAGCTCGAAGGTGCCTTCAACCAGCTTTTGTTTCGCCAATCCTTCGAACCGCAGATCACCATCGACCGCATCGACGAGATCCTTGGCCACATCTATCGTTCGGGCGAACCCAAGCGGGTGCGTATCGAGGACATCCAACGCATCGTCGCGCGCCACTACAACGTGTCGAAGACCGAACTTCTGTCCAACCGGCGCACACGCACCATCGTCAAGCCACGGCAGGTCGCCATGTATCTGTCGAAGGTGATGACGCCGCGCTCGCTGCCGGAGATCGGGCGGCGGTTCGGCGGTCGTGACCATACGACCGTGCTGCATGCGGTGCGCAAGATCGAGGATCTTTCCGGTGCCGACAACACACTGGCGCAGGAACTCGAATTGCTGAGAAGGCTGATCAACGACCAGGCCTGACGGCCCGAAAAACGCCGGCTCGCGGACTCCGGCCTTTTTATCCCCAGAAAGCCCGTGCAGCCGGTCCGAACCGGTGGCGCGGGCTTGCGTTTGCCGGGTTTTTCCTGTCAGTTTACGCAGATTCTGAGCCTGTTCAGACCTTTCGCGGGGCGCCGCTTGCCGGAGACCCGTTCATTCATTCAAGCGAGCCTGTTTTCGTCATGCGTGTTATCCTGGAACGGTCAAATCTCCTGAAGTCGCTCAACCATGTTCACCGCGTGGTCGAGCGGCGCAATACCATTCCGATCCTGTCGAACGTGCTGCTCAGCGCCGAGGGGGCCAGCCTTGAAATGAAGGCGACCGACCTCGACCTGGAGGTGACCGAAGCAACGCCGGCAAAGGTCGAACGTGGCGGGGCGACGACGGTCCCGGCACATCTGCTCTACGACATCGTGCGCAAGCTTGCCGACGGCGCGGAGGTGGCGCTGAAGACCGACGACGACGGCAACGCCATGACGGTGACGTCGGGGCGCTCGAGCTTCCGCCTGCAATGCCTGCCGCAGTCCGACTTTCCCGAGCTTTCAGCTGGGTCGTTCTCGCATATTTTCCGGCTCGATTCCGTCGGACTAAAGGGCCTCATCGAAAAGACCCAGTTCGCCATCTCGACCGAGGAGACGCGCTATTATCTGAACGGCATTTATTTGCACACGCACGAGGCCGGCGGCAAGCTGAAGCTGCGCTCTGTCGCGACCGACGGCCACCGGCTGGCGCGCGCCGAGATCGATGCGCCGGCAGGCTCTGAGGGCATGCCTGGCGTCATAATCCCGCGAAAGACGGTCAGCGAGCTGCAAAAGCTGGTCGACGATCCCGATGTTGCAGTCACCACCGAGTTGTCCGACACCAAGATCCGTTTCACCATCGGCAGCGTTATCTTGACCTCCAAGCTGATCGACGGCACTTTCCCGGACTACCAGCGCGTCATTCCGACCGGCAACGACAAGAAGCTGATTATCGATCGCCAGAGTTTCGCCGCTGCCGTCGATCGCGTTTCGACCATTTCGTCCGAACGCGGCCGGGCGGTGAAGCTTTCGATCGCCGAAGGGCAGGTCACGCTTGCGGTCAACAACCCGGATTCGGGCAGTGCCACCGAGGAACTGGCGGCCGACTATTCGTCCGATCCGATCGAAATCGGCTTCAACGCCAAATACCTGCTCGACGTTGCCGCGCAACTGACCGGCACGGAGGCGAAGTTCATGCTGGCGGATGCCGGTTCCCCGACGCTGATCCACGACATGGCCGACGAGACCGCGCTCTACGTGCTGATGCCGATGCGGGTGTAGGGCCCGAACGGGGCCATCTTGCTGTCGTGACCAGATCTGCAAAACCGCAGCAGACGTACATAAGTAAGCTCACACTTACGAATTTCCGCAACTATGCGGCGTTGGCAATCGACCTTGATCCCGGTGCTGTGGTTTTCTCCGGCGACAATGGCGCCGGCAAGACCAATCTGCTTGAAGCGATCTCGCTGCTCACGCCGGGCCGCGGCCTGCGCCGCGCACCCTATTCCGAGGTGGCGCGCGAAGGCGGCGACGGTGGCTTTGCGCTGCATGCCCGGCTTGACGGGCCGGAAGGCCAGGTCGAGATCGGTACCGGAATATCGGGCAGCGACGGCGAAGCCGGCCGGCGGGTGCGGATCAACGGCGCGACGGCACGCTCAGCCGAAGACATGCTGGAATGGCTGCGCGTGGTCTGGCTGACACCGGCCATGGACGGCCTGTTCCCCGGGCCGGCTGCCGACCGCCGGCGCTTCCTAGACCGGCTGGTGCTGGCGATCGATCCTGGCCACGGCCAGCGCGCGCTTGACTACGAAAAGGCAATGCGCGGCCGCAACAGACTGCTCGCCGACGGTTCACGCGACGGTGCCTGGTTCGATGCGATCGAGATGCAAATGGCCGAGACCGGCGTGGCGATTGCCGCGGCGCGTGCCGAACTGGTGCGCCTGCTCGCCGCCATGATCGACCGGCTGCCCGGCGACGGACTGTTTCCGCAAGCCGACATCGGCATCTCTGGCGAACTGGAAGGCGAACTCGGTATTTTGCCGGCCGTCGACGTAGAGGAACGGTTCCGTCGTGCGCTTGCCCAGGGGCGCGACCGCGACCGCACCGCCGGACGCACGCTCGACGGCCCGCACCGTTCCGACCTCGTGGTGCGCCACCGGCCCAAGGCGATGCCGGCCGAGCTCTGTTCGACCGGCGAGCAGAAGGCGCTGCTGGTCGGCATTGTCTTGTCGCATGCGCGGCTAACCGGCGAGATGTCGGGCATGACACCGATCCTGCTGCTCGACGAGATCGCCGCCCATCTCGACGGCGGTCGACGGGCGGCCTTGTTCTCGATCCTGGAGGAACTAAACTGCCAGGCCTTCATGACCGGAACCGATGCCGCGTTGTTTGACAGCCTCAAGGGACGCGCGCAATTCCTGACCGTCGATCACGGCAAGGTCGGGCCGACCATTTGAATTTCGTCCATGGCGCATTTCTGAGCTGCATGCATTGACGCCTGACAAGCTTTTTCCTCCGTTATATGGTCCGGCGATGATCACAGCCGCCCTCACCGATGAAGAGCTCGAACGCTACGCCCGCCACATCGTGCTGCCCGAGATCGGCGGCGCCGGCCAGCAGCGGCTGAAGCGGGCGCGGGTGCTCGTCATTGGCGCCGGCGGATTGGGAGCGCCGGTGCTCGAATATCTCGCCGCCGCAGGGATTGGCACTCTCGGTATCGTCGACGACGACATCGTTTCGCTTTCCAACCTGCAACGACAAGTGATCCACGCCACGGGCGATGTCGGGGTGGCGAAAACCGACAGCGCCAGAGCGGCGATCATCCGCATCAATCCAAACGTCGTCGTGGAAGAGCACAATTTCAGGCTGACCGTGGACAACGCCCCTACCCTCATTGCCCGTTATGACATCGTCGTTGACGGCTCCGACAATTTCGAGACACGCTACGCGGTGGCCGACGCCTGCGCCGCGGAAAGCCGGCCGCTCGTGCATGCCGCCGTTGGCCGCTTCGACGGCTCGGTCACCGTACTGAAGCCATTCGAAACCGGCCCGGACGGCAAGTTGAACCCAAGCTACCGCGATCTCTTTCCCGAGGCGCCGCCGCCGGGACTGGTGCCATCCTGCGCGGTGGCCGGCATTGTCGGCGCGCTGACCGGGGTCATCGGCACGCTGCAAGCCATGGAAGCGATCAAGCTGATCACCGGGATTGGCGAGCCGCTGGTCGGACGACTGCTGCTCTACGATGCGCTGGCGGCACGCTTCGACACGATCCGCTACAAGCGAACCAGCCCGTGAGCCTGCCTGCCGACGTTTCCACCGTGCAGCTTGCGGCCGATTTCGACCGTTGGGACGAGGTGCTGGCGCTGGTCATGCGGGCCTTCGCCTTTATGGACGGGGTTATTGACCCGCCGTCCTCGGCGCATCGGCTCACCGTTGAAAATCTCAGGGCTAGAGCGCTGGAGGAGACAGCATTCCTGGCGCTGAAGGAAAACGAGATCGTCGGTTGCGTCTTCATCCTGAAGCGCGCAGACGAGCTCTATGTTGGAAAGCTCGCGGTCGAGCCGGTTCTTCAGGGACAAGGCATTGGAAAACAGCTGATGCAGGCCGTCGAAGATCTTGCCCGCAGCCACAACAGGACCGCCATCGAGCTCCAGACCCGGATCGAGCTGACCGGAAATCACGCAGCCTTTGCCCGCCTCGGTTTTCGTGAAACCGAACGGACAGCGCACAAGGGCTACGAGCGGCCGACCTCAATCACCATGCGCAAGGCGTTTTCGTAAGCCAACGCTATCCAACGACGAACGCGCGGTTGCCGCGGCAAGACCGTGTCGGCGTGACGGCAGGTCACGCCCTCAACGGCAGCACGCGGTCGGGCGGGCGATGACCATCGAAGAAGGCGCGGATATTGATGATCACCTTCTCGCCCATGTCGATACGGCCTTCGAGCGTCGCCGAACCCATATGCGGCAACAGCACGACCTTGCCTTTGTGGGCAAGCTTCAGCAGCTTGCTGTTCAGCGCCGGCTCGTGCTCGTAGACGTCGAGGCCGGCGCCGGCGATCTTGCCGTCATGGATGAGCTTGATCAGCGATTCCTCATCGATGATATCTCCGCGCGCGGTGTTGACTATGTAAGCGGACGGTTGCAGAAGCGCCAGCCGCCGTGCCGAAAGCAGATGGAAAGTTGCCGGTGTCGATGGGCAATTGACCGAGATAATGTCCATACGGGCAAGCATCTGGTCGAGGCTTTCCCAATACGTGGCTTCCAACTCCTCCTCGATTGCCGGCAGCACGCGGTGGCGGTTGTGGTAGTGGATCGAGAGGCCAAAGGCCTTGGCGCGCCTGGCGACGGCAGTGCCGATGCGACCCATGCCGACAATGCCGAGCCGTTTGCCCCAGATGCGACGGCCGAGCATCCAGGTCGGCGACCAGCCCGCCCATTTCTTATCGCCGGTCAGCACGTTGGCGCCTTCGGCCAGCCGCCGCGGTACGGCCAGCATCAGCGCCATGGTCATGTCGGCCGTATCTTCGGTCAACACGTTCGGCGTGTTGGTGACGGTGATGCCTTTCTTGGCCGCTGCCGCAACGTCGATCTTGTCGACGCCATTGCCGAAGTTGGCGATCAGCTTGAGGTTGTCGCCGGCCTGGGCAATCAGCGCCGCGTCGATATTGTCGGTCACAGTCGGCACCAGCACGTCGGCCTCCTTGACCGCCGCCACCAGTTCCGGCTGCGTCATCGGCCTGTCCTCCACATTCAAGCGGGCGTCGAACAACTCGCGCATGCGGGTCTCGACTAGGTCGGGCAACTTGCGCGTGATGACGACGAGGGGCTTCTTTTTGCCTGCCATTGTTTCCTCGAACTCGATCTCGTTGAGACCTCTTTAACCAAGAACGGCGAAACTGAGAGCCGATCGCGGTACCGGTCATCCATGTAACAAGCGGTTCCGCCGAAGACAAAGAAAAATGGGCGCGAAGGCCGATGGGTGGGCGCCGAAAGGAACGAAAGTGTCTGGTTTCGCGTCGCTCCGCCTGACCCTCAGTGCAGCATTCCTCGGCGCTCTCATCCATAGCCCACTGGTGATGGCGCAAAGTGCCGCCGCACCCGCCCAGAGCGTCACGCTCGGACCAAGCGGCTTGCCGCTGCCGCGCTTCGTCAGCCTGAAATCCGGCCGCGTCAACTCGCGCGTTGGGCCGGGCGTCAATTATTCCGTCGACTGGATGTATATGAAGGCAGGCCTGCCGATGGAGATCATCCAGGAGTTCGATACGTGGCGCCGTGTGCGTGATGCCGACGGCTCGGAAGGCTGGATCAATCAGTCGCTGCTTTCGGGCCGTCGCACGGCGATCGTCGCCCCCTGGCAGCGCGGCAAGGACGCTCGCGTCAACCTCCTTGACGACCCGGCAAAAGATGCAGGCGTCATCGCGATCCTCGAACCGGGGGTAATGGGCACGATCAAGTCCTGCGATGGCCAATGGTGCGAAATGACCTTCGACGGCCATACCGGCTGGCTCGCACAGTCGCTCGTCTGGGGTGCCTATCCCGGCGAAAAGGTCAAGAACTGACCTTTCCGAACCGGAGGTCAGGCCAGCGCTGCAAGCACCGGATCGGCATTTGTTTCGCTGATCTTCGGTTCGGGGATGGTTTAGCGGCCGATGCGGCCGAGATGGGTATCCTGGAAACTGCTCGACAGCTTCAAACCATAGCCCAGAGCGCGGTCGATGGCGATGTGGGCGATCCAGATCAGCGCGACAGCTATCGCCATTGCATTGTCAAAGACGCTGCCGACAAGCGCCAGCAGAACGGGCAAGATCAGTATGTGCAAGGCGTTGTAGGCGACGGCCCCGACGCGCGGCCCGGCCATGTAACCCAGCATCGACAGGTCGGGCGCCAGAATGAGCACGGCAAACAGCCACCAGGAAACACCGGCGATTGCATAGAAGACAAGAGCCGCCACCGCGACGGCGACCCATTCGAGCCGGAGCGTCAAATCCAGGAATTTCATAAGGCGCCGGTCAGTCGCAGCGTTTCGGACGCAGTCTCACCACGATATCGACATTGGCGATCTCCATGCCCTCCGGCGGTTCCGGCAGGTTGGAAACCGTCACCGGGCCGCTGTCGATATCGAAGATCCTGTTTTCGCCCTCGATATAGAAATGATGGTGATCGGAGGTGTTGGTGTCGAAATAAGTCTTCGATCCCTCGACGGCAAGGATGCGCAGAAGACCGGCCTGGGTAAACTGGTGCAGAGCATTGTAGACGGTGGCCAGAGACACCGGCACGCCGGCGGCAAGCGCCTCCTCGTGCAGTTCCTCGGCCGAAAGATGGCGGTCGCCCTTGGCGAAAAGCAGATCGGCCAGCGCGATGCGCTGGCGTGTCGGCCTCAGACCGGCCTCGCGAACCCGCTTGTCCACAGCGACATTATCCTTCCGGCAACCCAGATCCATGTATCCGTCGCGCTCACAGTTCCGCCTCAGACAGGTCCAAAATGGCAGAAATTGAGCATCTGCCGAAACCGGACGTGTCCTGACATATATTCTGTCGACCGAATGCGATCAATAGCGCGCATTGACCCGGGCAGACGGGCAGGTTAAGCGCAAGCGCCGGTTTCCGGCCTGAAACAGATTGTGTTAGGAAACCACCGACAAGGGCGCCTATCGCCCGGGACGATCACGGGGACGAGATTGATGGCGGGTTCGAAATCCAGCTACGGTTACGAGGAATTGCTTGCCTGCGCCCGCGGCGAGCTGTTCGGACCGGGAAATGCGCAGCTGCCCTATCCGCCGATGCTGATGTTCGACCGCATCACCGAGATCAGCGAGACCGGCGGTGCGTTCGACAAGGGTTTCATCCGCGCGGAATTCGATATCAAGCCGGATTTGTGGTTTTTCGCCTGCCATTTCATCGGTAATCCGATCATGCCAGGATGCCTAGGCCTGGACGCCATGTGGCAGTTGACGGGGTTCTATCTCGGATGGCTCGGTGAACCCGGCAAGGGGATGGCGCTGTCGACCGGTGAGGTGAGGTTCAAAGGCATGGTCACGCCTTCGGTCAAGAAGGTGGAGTATGGCGTCGACTTCAAGCGCGTGATGCGCGGTCGGCTTGTGCTTGGCATCGCCGATGGCTGGCTGAAGGCAGATGGCGAGCCCATATACGCGGCAACGGATCTGAAGGTCGGTCTGTCCAAGCAATCGGCCGCCGTCTGAACGAAGACCCTACAGTACGACGTCTTGGACGTCTGATGAACGCTGTAGCACTTTAATTTTGCGCATGGTTCCATTCCGGAAATTGATTTCAGGTTCGGGGTCCGCTGGAAGGAGTTGCGAATGAGACGGGTCGTAGTCACAGGTCTCGGCATCGTGTCGTCGATAGGCAACAATGCCAACGAGGTGCAGACCTCGCTGCACGGTGCCAGATCCGGCATCAGCTTCTCCGACTCTTTCGCCGAGCATGGCTTCCGTTGCCGGGTGTGGGGTGCGCCGACGCTGGACCCATCGGGCATGATCGACCGTCGCGCCATGCGCTTCCTGTCGCAGGGTGCTGCCTGGAACCATGTCGCAATGGACCAGGCGATCGCAGACGCCGGCCTCGACGAGGCCGACATCACCAACGAGCGCACCGGTATTGTGATGGGCTCCGGCGGACCGTCGACCCGTGCAATCGTCGAGGCGGCCGAGACCACGATCAAAAACGGCAGCCCCAAGCGGATCGGGCCGTTCGCGGTGCCAAAAGCGATGTCGTCGACCGCGTCGGCGACGCTTGCCACCTGGTTCAAGATCCACGGCGTCAACTATTCGATCTCATCGGCCTGCTCGACGTCTGCGCATTGCATCGGCAATGGCTACGAACTGATTCAGTGGGGCAAGCAGGACATCGTCTTCGCCGGCGGCCATGAGGATCTCGACTGGACGATGTCGGATCTCTTCGATGCCATGGGCGCCATGTCGTCCAAGTTCAACGACAGGGCGTCGGTCGCCTCACGCGCCTACGACGTCGATCGCGACGGTTTCGTCATTGCCGGCGGCGCCGGCGTGCTGATTCTTGAAGAGCTCGAGCATGCCAAGGCACGCGGCGCCAAGATCTATGCCGAGATCGTCGGCTATGGCGCGACATCGGACGGCTACGACATGGTGGCGCCGTCGGGCGAAGGCGCGGCGCGCTGCATGAAGCAGGCGCTCGCAACGGTGTCCTCGCCGGTCGACTACATCAATACGCACGGCACCTCGACGCCGGTCGGCGACTCCAAGGAAATGGGCGCCATCCGCGAGGTGTTCGGCGAGAAGATGCCTTTCATCACGTCGACCAAATCGCTAACCGGCCATTCTCTGGGCGCCGCCGGCGTGCAGGAATCGATCTACTCGATCCTGATGATGCAAGGCGGCTTCATCGGCGAGAGCGCCCACATTGAGAACCTCGATCCGGAATTCGAGGGCATGCCGATCGTGCGCAAGCGCATCGACGATGCAAGGATCGACACCGTTTTGTCCAATTCGTTCGGTTTCGGTGGCACCAACGCAACGCTGATTTTCCAGCGCTATTCCGCATAAGGATTTGCCGACCATGGACGGATTGATGAAGGGCAAGCGCGGGCTTGTCATGGGTGTTGCCAACGATCATTCGATCGCCTGGGGTATCGCCCGCAAACTGTCCGAACATGGCGCGGACCTCGCCTTCACCTATCAGGGCGAGGCCTTCGGGCGCCGGGTCAAGCCGCTCGCCGAGAAATTGGGCGCATCCCTGGTGGTGCCTTGCGACGTCGAGGACAGCGTGTCGGTCGCCGCGACTTTCGAGACTTTGGGGAAGGCGTGGGGCGGGCTGGATTTCGTCGTCCATGCCATCGGCTTTTCCGACAAGAACGAGCTGAAAGGCCTCTACGCCGACACGAGCCGCGACAACTTCATCCGCACAATGGTGATCTCCTGCTACTCCTTCACCGAGATCGCCCGTCACGCCGCCACATTGATGAAGGATAGCGGTTCGATGATCACGCTGACCTATGCTGGTTCGGTCCGTGTCATGCCGAACTACAACGTTATGGGTGTCGCCAAGGCGGGGCTGGAGGCCAGCGTCCGCTATCTCGCCAACGACTACGGCCCGCGCGGCATCAGGGTGAACGGCATATCGGCGGGACCGGTACGGACGCTTGCGGGCGCCGGGATTTCCGACGCACGCCACATGTTCTCCTACCAGCAGCGCAACTCGCCGCTACGTCGTACAGTGACGATCGACGAAGTCGGCGGCTCCGCGCTCTATTTGCTGTCCGACCTGTCATCCGGCGTCACCGGCGAAATCCACTATGTCGATTCCGGCTATCACATCGTTTCCATGCCGACGCTTGACGAATTGAAGCAGACCGACGGCGGGCGGGAATAGCGCGAGCGACGTATCGCCGGCTTCCCCCGCAGGATTTCAGCGTCGCGCCGATAAGACCTTGAACATGCCGTCGCGGGCGAGCTCCGCATGGCTGGAGAAGGCGGCCGCCAGCACCGGTTCGTAGGGAAGTTGACGGTTCGCCACCATGAACAGCCGGCCGCCGGGCTTCAGCGCCTTGCCTGCCGCGCGGATCATGCCGGCACCGATTTCCGGCTCAGTCGCCCGGCTGCGGTGAAAGGGCGGGTTCATGACGACCACGTCGTAGCGGCGCTCGACCGGTTCGCTCAAAAGATCGATCCAGAAGAAACCTGGCTCCACGCCTGTGTTGCCGAGATTGGCCTTCGCCGCCTCCAGCGCCTCGAAATCCGCTTCGTAAAGGTCAAGCGCCGATATGCCAGGTGAGCGGGCGCCGACCTCGGCGGCGACATAGCCCCAACCGGCACAGAAATCCGCAACGCTGCCACGCAGATCGTTGGGCAGATTTTCGATCAGCAGTTTCGATCCGGCATCGATCTTGTCGAAGGAAAACATGCCTGGCGCCGTGCGGAAGCAGCCCTCGACCACCAAATCCGGATTGGCAGCGCGAAGCGTTGCCGCGGCAACGGTATCGGCCGGCCGGCGAAACCAGAAGGCAATGCCGTGATGCTTCGGCAGGTGGCCTTCGAGCGGCACAAGGGCGCCGACATGCTTGCGCAGGCTGGCGATTCCATCGTCCTTGCTGCCGGCGACGACGATCAACCCGCCTGGTGCTGCGCGTTCGACCGCTTCGGCAACGCGCAACTCGTTTTGGCCGCGATGGCGGCCAGCGAGCACAAATGCCGCGTCGAAAGCCTCGCCTTCGACCTGCGGCGTGACCGCGAAGCCGGACGCCTGCAAGGCGCGAAAGTGCGGCCTGAAGCCTTGGACAAGATGAAGCTTGGCATCAAACCCTTCCGGCAAGCGAAAGCCGGGCTCGGCACCGAGAAAGAGTATGCGTTCATCCTTTCGTGGCAGGGAAACAGCACCGGCCTCGAACGAATGGAAAAGCGTTTTCAGCGGCTCGGCGGACATTCACCACTCTTGAACTGCAAGGCTGTTGTTGAAACGCAAACGGGCGCGACCTTCCGGCGCGCCCGCTTCGATTGCATAGTTAGATCAGCTTAGGCGGCGTTTTCTTCGCCTTCGCTCTTCTTGTCGCGCACGATTTCCTTGCCGGTGGCCTGATCGACGACCTTCATCGACAGGCGGACCTTGCCGCGCTCGTCGAAGCCCATCAGCTTGACCCAGACCTTGTCGCCTTCCTTGACCACATCGGAGGTCTTGGCGACGCGGTCATTGGCGAGTTGTGAGATGTGGACGAGGCCGTCACGCGGACCGAAGAAATTGACGAAAGCGCCGAAGTCGGCGGTCTTGACGACCGTGCCTTCGTAGATTTCACCGACTTCCGGCTCGGCGACGATGGTGTGTATCCACTTCTTCGCCGCCTCGATCTCCTTGGCGTTGGCCGAAGCGATCTTGACGGTGCCGTCGTCCTCGATGTTGATCTTGGCGCCGGTCTTTTCGACGATCTCGCGGATGACCTTGCCGCCCGAGCCGATCACGTCGCGGATCTTATCGGTCGGGATGTGCATGACCTCGATGCGCGGCGCGAACTCGCCGAGCTCGGCACGTGCGCCGGACAGCGCGTGGGCCATTTCGCCGAGAATGTGCTGACGGCCATCCTTGGCCTGGTCGAGCGCGATCTTCATGATCTCCTCGGTGATGCCCTCGATCTTGATGTCCATCTGCAGCGAGGTGATGCCGTAGGCGGTGCCTGCAACCTTGAAGTCCATGTCGCCGAGGTGGTCCTCGTCGCCAAGGATGTCGGAGAGCACGGCGAAGCGCTCGCCTTCCTTGATCAGGCCCATTGCAATACCGGCGACCGGCTTGGCCAGCGGCACGCCCGCGTCCATCAGAGCCAGCGAGGTGCCGCAGACGGTAGCCATCGACGACGAGCCGTTGGACTCGGTGATCTCCGAAACGACGCGCAACGTATAGGGGAACTGGTCGGCGGTCGGAAGCATCGGCCGGATGGCGCGCCAGGCGAGCTTGCCATGGCCGATTTCGCGGCGGCCCGGCGAACCCATGCGGCCGGTTTCACCGACCGAATAGGGAGGGAAGTTGTAGTGCAGGAGGAACTTCTCCTTGTACATGCCGGTCAACGAATCGACATACTGCTCGTCCTCGCCGGTGCCGAGCGTGGCGACGACCAGTGCCTGGGTCTCGCCGCGAGTGAACAGCGCCGAGCCGTGCGTGCGCGGCAGGACGCCGACTTCCGAGACGATCTTGCGGACCGTCTTCAGGTCGCGGCCGTCGATGCGCGAGCCGGTGTCGAGGATGTTCCAGCGCACGACCTTGGCCTGGAGCTCCTTGAACACGGTGCCGATCTGTTCGGACGTGTATTTGGCCTCTTCGCCTTCTGCGGGCGCGAACGCGGCCTTGACCTTCGCCTTGACGGCGTCGACGGCGGCATAGCGCTTCTGCTTGTCGGTGATCTTGTAGGCGTCGCGAAGCTCGCCTTCGACGATCTTGAGCATCTCCGCTTCAAGTGCGGAATAGTCCGGCGCGGTGAAGTCGCGCGGGTCCTTTGCCGCGACTTCAGCCAGCTTGATGATCGCGTCGATCACCGGCTGGAAGCCCCTGTGGCCGAACATGACGGCGCCGAGCATAAGGTCCTCGCCGAGTTCCTTGGCTTCGGACTCGACCATCAGCACGGCGTCGGCGGTGCCGGCGACGACCAGGTCGAGCTTCGATTCCTGCATCTCGTCGACATGCGGGTTGAGCACATATTCGCCGTTGATGTAGCCGACGCGGGCGCCGCCAACCGGGCCCATGAACGGCACGCCGGACAAGGTCAGGGCGGCGGAGGTGGCGACGATCGACAGGATGTCCGGGTCATTTTCGAGATCGTGCTGGACGACGGTGACGACGATCTGGGTGTCGTTCTTGTAGCCTTCGGCGAAGAGCGGGCGGATCGGGCGGTCGATCAGGCGGGAAACCAGCGTTTCCTTCTCGCTCGGACGGCCTTCCCGCTTGAAATAGCCACCCGGGATCTTGCCGGCGGCGTAAGTCTTCTCCTGGTAGTTGACCGTCAGCGGGAAGAAATCGAGGCCGGGTTTCGGCTCCTTCATCGAGACGACGGTGGCGAGAACCTTGGTTTCGCCGTAGGTGGCCAGCACCGCGCCATCAGCCTGACGCGCGATCTTGCCGGTTTCGAGAATGAGCGGACGGCCGCCCCATTCGATTTCCACTTTGTGGTAATTGAACATGTCTTGTCCTTCATATGCGGAAAGGGCCGCGCCGTTTCAGCGTGCGCGGATGCCCCTTTCCCTTGGCTTCCTTTCTCGGGCAGCCACGGGCAAGACAACGGGAGGCTCGGTTTATTCGGCGCGGTGCCGCACGAGCGTCCTGCAATCCTGCCCCATGACCGTCCATGGGCGGTTTCGAGCGGCCCTCTGCTGTTTCGAAACCGGGTTGGCCAATCGATCCGAGTGGCCTTGCGCGTGAACCCGAAAACCAGGTTTTCGGAAAATATCCTGCGCAAATCTAAACTTCAGAGCGTCCTTTGCGCATCCAAACCGATGCGCGGCGCTCTACTTCCTTCATGGAGCCTTGGATGACCCGATGCTCCAATGCGCGACCGGCGGGCTCTCGAAAGAACCCGCCGGTCAATTCGTCAACGGCGCAGACCGAGCTTCTCGATCAGCGTCTGATAGCGCGCGTCGTCCTTGCGCTTGAGATAATCAAGCAGGCTGCGGCGCTGGGAAACGAGAGCGAGCAGACCACGGCGGGAATGGTTATCCTTTTTGTGGTCCTTGAAATGGTCGGTCAGGTTCTTGATGCGCTCCGAAAGGATGGCCACCTGGACTTCCGGAGACCCGGTATCGCCCTTGGCGGTAGCGAATTCGCCCATCAATTCCTTCTTGCGTTCGGCAGTAATCGACATCGTGTTTTTCCTTGTCTGTTTGAGGAAACGGGACGCCCTCAGCCGGGATGTCGTCCAGCAGGGGCCGGTGCAAGCAACGCGTCAAAGCGCGAGGCTGCGGCGCATATAGTGCAATTCCGACAAAAAGGCCAGCCTAATTCACAAGCCGGCTTTTTGCTGCATAAACGGGCACTTCCGCCTAGTCAGAGCCATTTCTTCCATTTGAAGTACGCAAAGAGCCCGACCGCAACAAGCGCCATGAAGACGAGCGACAGGGGATAGCCGTAATAGGCTTTCAGCTCCGGCATGTTCCAGGGCGAGGTGTCGGGGTCGAAATTCATGCCCCATACGCCGACGAGAAAGGTAAGCGGCATGAAGATCACCGAGACGATCGTCAGATAGCTGATGACGTCGTTGGTGCGCGCCTGGCTGAGCGACAAGTGCATCTCGATCAGGCCGGTCAGCATGTCGCGCTGGGTTTCGACCAGTTCGATCAATCGCAGCGAATGATCGAGCGTGTCGTTCAGAAATATCTTGGTTTCGGCCTTCACATAAGAGACGTCGTTGCGGATCATGGTCGCCAGCGCGTCGCGCATCGGCCAAAGCACGCCCTTCAGCACATTGGCATCGCGCCGCAATTCGTGAAGCTGCCGCATCTGATGCTTGTGCGCCTGGTTCAGCATCTGGTCCTCAATGCTGTCGACCAATTCGCCGGCAGCCTCGATCGGCGGGAAATAGCTGTCAACGATGGCGTCGATCAAAGCATAGGCGAGATAGTCGGCGCCGCGCGAGCGCAAGCGGTTGGGCACCGAGCTTGCGATCCGCTTGCGCACGGGATCGAACGGGTCGCCTTCGCGTTCCTGGAAGGTGACGACGAAGTTCCTGCCGAAGAAGACGGCGATCTGTTCGTAGCGATGCGCGGTGACATCGTCGATCATCCTGACGACGACAAAGGCATGGTCCTCGAAGAAATCCACCTTCGGCCGCTGGCCGGTGTTGACGACATCTTCCAGCGCCAACGGATGCAGGTTGAAGATCCGGCCGATCTCCTCGATCAGCTGGATGTTGGCGAGGCCTGTGCAATCGAGCCAGATAACCGGCCAATTGTGGCAATGGGTGTTGACGTCGTCGATGCTGGCATTGTCGATGGTCTTGAACTTTTCGGGCGAGATCAATGTCAGCCTGAGCTCGGAACGGCGTGCCGCCGGGTCGGCGATCAGCGTGCCGGGCGAGGCCCCGACCGGCGGCCTCCGTGTTTTGAGCGCCGCTCGTTTGTTGACCGTGTCAGCCTTTGCCATGTGCCCCCTCGAGTGCAGCGTCGAACGGCACTACAGCGCAGCGCATCCTTTCGGACGGCAAACGACGCCGTAGGCCTGTTGATTTAGCGCATGATCCTTTCCCAAAATAGAATCCGGTTTGGAGATCATGCGCCGGGCGACAGCTGTTACCCGATAAAGACCCGCTTTGGCTTGAACATGCCTTGCTCGATGGCGCCGATGGCGACCAGCTTGCCGCGCGCGGTGGCGCAGGCCTCCTCCGCTTCTACCGGCGCGTCACGGCCGCGAATGATGACCGGATTGCCGAGGCGGATTTTGGTTGCCGCATCATCGCTGATCGCGACCTGCGGCAGGCATTCGAGCGCGGCGGCGGTGTCGACCAGAAGTGCATCGATGGCACCGAAGTCGATCGGGGCGTCTGCTGCTTGCGGCTCGCCCTGCTCGCCGAAGCGGGCGGCTTCCAGCTCGGCCAGGGTAACGAAATCTTCCTGCGTGAACGGCTCGACCTCGACCCGCCGCAGCTCGGCGATGTGACCAAAGCAGCCAAGGTCGCGGCCCATGTCGCGCGCCAGCGAGCGGACATAGGTGCCCTTGCCGCATTCGACCTCGAAGATGGTGCGATCGGCCATGTGCTCGACCAGATCGAGCCGGCCGATCTCGACCTCGCGTGCCGGAATGTCGATCGTCTCGCCATCGCGGGCAAGGTCGTAGGCGCGCTCGCCGGCGATCTTGATCGCCGAAAATTGCGGCGGCGTCTGCATGATGACGCCGGTATATTTCGAAAGCAGCGCCCGTACGTCGGCTTCCGCCGGACGGCGGTCCGAGCTTTTGGTCGCCGGGCCTTCGAGGTCGTCGGTCGAACGCTCCTCGCCCCAGGCAACCGTGAAGCGGTAGACCTTGGCGCCGTCCTGGACGTATGGCACGGTCTTGGTCGCCTCGCCGAGCGCGATCGGCAGCATGCCGGACGCCAGCGGGTCGAGCGTGCCGGCATGGCCGGCCTTTTCCGCCTGGAACAGCCATTTGATCTTGGAGACGGCTTCAGTCGAGCCCATGCCGACCGGCTTGTCCAGTACCAGCCAGCCCGAGATCGGCCGGCCCTTCTTCTTGCCGCGACGCGCCACTATTCGCTGTCCTTCCGGTCGTCTTTGTCTTTGTCGTCGGCGCTGAGATCGCGCGCCACTTCGGGCGAGTGCAGCAACTCGTTTATCTTCTGGAAATTGTCGTAGCTGGTGTCGAGCCGGAAGCGGAATTCCGGCATGTACTTCATCTGGCGCAGCGCGCCGGAGACGCGGCCGCGCACGAACTTCGCATGCTTGTTGAGCGCCTCGATCACCGCCCCGGCATCCTTGGCGCCGAGCGGCGAAACGAAGGCGGTGGCGATCTTGAGATCGGGCGACATGCGCACTTCCGAGACCGAAACCACCGTGTTCTCGATCAGCGGATCGAGGATCTCGCCGCGCTGCAAGGTTTCCGACAGAGCATGGCGCACCTGCTCGCCTACGCGAAGCATGCGCTGGGATGGGCCTGATGTGATTGAACGGGGCATTTTTCTCTATCCTGAAATCGTGGGGCGCGGGATAGGACCGCACCACATGTCTCATATGGTTTGGGCGGCGGTCTTTCGACCACCGCCCGGTCTCGATGGATGCCCGAACTCGAACGTTCGAGCTCAGAGCGTCCTGGTCACCATCTCGACGCGGAAGCACTCGATGACGTCACCGACGCGCATGTCCTCGTAGTTCTGGAAGGCCATGCCGCATTCCTGGCCGCCCGGAACTTCCGAAACCTCGTCCTTGAAGCGCTTCAGGGTCTTCAGCGTGCCTTCGTGGATGACGACGTTGTCGCGGATCAGGCGCACGCCCGCACCACGCTCGACCTTGCCTTCGGTGACACGGCAGCCGGCGATCTTGCCGACCTTGGTGATGTCGAAGATCTCGAGGATCTCGGCATTGCCGATGAAGGTCTCGCGACGCTCCGGCGAGAGCAGGCCGGAGAGCGCCGCTTTCACATCATCGACCAGATTGTAGATGATCGAATAGTAGCGGATCTCGATGCCTGCCGCAGCCGCGGCTGCGCGGGCCTGCGCATTGGCGCGAACGTTGAAGCCGATGATCGCAGCCCCCGAAGTTTCCGCCAGCGACACGTCGCTTTCGGTAATGCCGCCAGCCCCCGCATGGACGATGCGGGCGCGCACCTCGTCGGTGCCGAGATTGTCGAGCGCGGCGTTGATCGCCTCGATCGAGCCCTGCACGTCGCCCTTGATGACCAGCGGGAATTCCTTCAATCCGCTGGTCTGCAACTGCGACATCATCTGTTCAAGCGAGCCGCGCTGGCCGGCATGCCTGGCCACCGCCTTCTCACGCGCCAGACGCTGGCGATATTCGGTGATCTCGCGGGCGCGTGCTTCGTTGTTGACAACGGCGAAGCGGTCGCCGGCCTGCGGCGTGCCTTGCAGGCCGAGCACCTCCACCGGCATTGCCGGCGGCGCTTCCTTGACCTGCTCGCCGCGATCATTGACGAGCGCGCGTACCCGGCCCCATTCGTTGCCGGCGACGAGAATGTCGCCCGGCATCAACGTGCCGGTCTGCACCAGCACGGTAGCGACTGGGCCGCGGCCCTTGTCGAGCTGGGCTTCGATGACCACGCCTTCGGCGGTGCGGTCCGGATTGGCCTTCAGGTCGAGGATTTCGGCCTGCAGCAGGATCGCTTCGAGCAACTTGTCGAGATTGATGCCCTTGGTCGCCGACACCTCGACATCCAGCACCTCACCGCCCATGGATTCGACGAACACCTCGTGGCGCAGCAGTTCCGAACGCACCTTCTGCGGGTCGGCGTCATGCTTGTCGATCTTGTTGATCGCCACAATGATCGGAACGCCGGCCGCCTTGGCGTGATTGATCGATTCGATCGTCTGCGGCATGACGCTGTCGTCAGCTGCCACCACGAGGATGGCGATATCGGTCGCCTGGGCACCGCGGGCGCGCATCGCCGTGAAGGCGGCGTGGCCGGGCGTGTCGATGAAGGTAACCTTGTGACCGTTCTTCTCGACCTGATAGGCGCCGATATGCTGGGTAATGCCGCCGGCCTCGCCGGAGACGACGTTGGCATTGCGGATGGCATCGAGCAACGAGGTCTTGCCGTGATCGACATGGCCCATGATCGTTACCACCGGCGGACGCGGCTGCAGGTCCTCGGGACGATCGGCGATGTTGAACAAGCCCTCTTCGATGTCGGACTCGGCGACGCGGCGGACCGTGTGGCCAAATTCGGTGGCGACGAGTTCGGCCGTGTCGGCGTCGATGACGTCACCAGGCTTCAGGATCTGGCCCTGCTTCATGAAGAACTTGACCACGTCGACAGCGCGCTCGGACATGCGCTGCGCCAGCTCCTGGATGGTGATGGTTTCGGGCAGGATCACTTCACGCATGACTTTCTCGCGTGGCTCGTTATGCAACGCGCGCTTGAATTTCTCCTGACGGCGGCGCATCGACGAGAGCGAGCGGGCGCGCGCATCCTCGTCGGAAAGCGCCGAATTCAGCGTCAGCTTGCCGCGGCGGCGGTCTTCCTCGCCCTTGGTCGGTTTGGCCGGACGCGCCACTTCCGGCGTGACCAGACGGCGCACTGGTGCGCCGGCACCGGTCCGCTTCGGTTTGACCTCTTCCTCGTCATCGACTGTTGCCAGTTCGGCGGCGAGCGGCGCACGGCGGCGCGCCTCTTCCTCGGCACGGCGGCGGGATTCGGCCTCGGCTTGCAGCCGTGCCTCTTCCTCGGCCTGACGGCGAGCCGATTCCTCGCGCTCGCGGCGGCGGCGCTCTTCGTCCTCGCTGCGGCGCTTGGCTTCCTCGATGGCGCGCTGGCGATCCTCGACATCGCGGACCTTCGAGCCCTCGAGAGCCCGGCGGCGTGCTTCCATTTCCTGGCGCGACAACTCGTTCAGCACCATGCCGCCGCGTTCGACCGGCGGCGGAGGGGGAGGCGCCTTGGGAGCTTCCTGCACGGCAGGCGCTGCCGCGACCGGCTTCGGCGTGAAGACGGACACAGGCGCTGCCGCCGGTTCCGGCTTGTCGCCGGGCAGCGAGAACTTGCGCTTCTTGGTCTCGACGACCACCGACTTGGTGCGGCCGTGCGAGAAGTTCTGGCGCACCGTGCCCTGTTCCATACCGGGGCGCTTCAGCGTCAAGGTCTTCTTCGGCGTAACACTCAGCGTCTTGTCGTCGCCCGATTTCGTATCGCTCATTCCATATCCTCTGCGGCATCATCTTCGTCAGCAACGGCCGCAAGCATTGCCAGATCGTCCGGGGAACCGCCCCGATATCGGTCGAGCGCAACCATGCGCTTCTGGACCGCCCTGCCCGCGTCTCCCGCGAGAACGGCAGCATGTATCACATTTGTACCCCCCAATGCCAAGCTCAACTCGGCCTCGGAGAAAAGTTTGTAAGCGCGGATCGCAGGCCCGCCGAGGTGGACGGTTGCCCGTCGCGCCTGGCTTATCTTGCGGACGCCATCGTCGGAAGCCTCGGTCGCGTGGAGCACGAAAAGTGCAAGTCCGCCGCGCACGGCGCTCTCGACCTTGGTCGCTCCGAGCGCTATGGCGCCCGCCTTGCGGGCCAGGCCAAGCATGCCCAGAGCGGACCTGGAAAGCAGCGCGTCGACCATGCCGCCAAGATCGGCCGGCACGCTCACCTGCGCCTTAAAAGCACGGGCAAACAGGTTTTTGGCCGCTGCCTTTTCTATATGTAGGCGGTCGGCCGTCACCCAGCAACCGCGGCCGGGCAGGTTTCTCTTGATGTCCGGAACGACGGCCGAATCCGGGCCGACGACGAAACGGATCAGTTCATCCGGTTCGGCTTGCCTGCGGGTGACGATGCAGGTGCGATCGTTCATCTCGTCCAAGGGCGGGTTCGGTGCGATGCGGTTTCACCTCACGCACCGACGGTTTCGTCAGCCGGCACGCCCTCGGCGGCAAGCTCGTCTTCGGTGATCCAGCCAGCCTTCAGGCGAGCGGCCAGGACCATCTGCTCGGCATCGGCGCGTGATACGCCGTGGTTGGCGAGCACACCCGGGAATACCTTCGTCTCGCCGTCCTTGCGTTCCTTCCAACCGGTCAGGTCGTCGGCGGCGTAGCCGGCGAAATCCTCGATCGTCTTCACGCCGTCCTCGCCGAGCGTCACCATCATGGCGGTGGTGATGCCGGGAATCTCGCGCAGCTCGTCCTTGACGCCGAGCGCCTTGCGCTTCTCGTCATGCTCGGCTTCGATCTTCTCCAGATATTCGCGGGCGCGGGTCTGGATTTCCGAAGCCGTGTCCTCGTCGAAGCCGTCGATCGACGCGATTTCGCCGGAGTCGACATACGCGACCTCCTCGACGCTGGTGAAGCCTTCGGAAGCGAGCACCTGGCCGACCATCTCGTCGACGTCGAGGGCTTCCATGAACAGCGACGACCGTTCGACGAATTCCTTCTGGCGGCGTTCGCTCTCTTCCTGCTCGGTCAGGATGTCGATATCCCAGCCGGTGAGCTGCGAGGCAAGACGGACGTTCTGGCCGCGGCGGCCGATGGCCAGCGACAGCTGATCGTCGGGAACGACGACCTCGATGCGCTCGGCATCCTCGTCGAGCACGACCTTGGCGACTTCCGCCGGCTGCAACGCATTGACAATGAAGGACGCCGCCGAAGGCGACCACGGAATGATGTCGATCTTCTCGCCCTGCAATTCACCGACGACCGCCTGGACGCGGCTGCCGCGCATACCGACGCAGGCACCGACCGGATCGATGGAGCTGTCGCGCGAGATGACAGCGATCTTGGCGCGCGAACCCGGATCGCGGGCGACCGACTTGATCTCGATGATGCCGTCGTAGATTTCCGGCACTTCCATGGTGAACAGCTTCGCCATGAACTGCGGATGGGTGCGCGACAGGAAGATCTGCGGGCCGCGCTGTTCGCGGCGTACGTCATAGACATAGGCACGGACGCGATCGCCATACTTGTAGTTTTCGCGCGGAATCAGCTCGTCGCGGCGGATGATCGCTTCGCCGCGGCCGAGATCGACGATGACGTTGCCGTATTCGACGCGCTTGACGGTACCGTTGACGATCTCGCCGATACGGTCCTTGTATTCGTCATATTGCCGGTCGCGCTCGGCCTCGCGCACCTTCTGCACGATGACCTGCTTGGCGGACTGGGCGGCGATGCGGCCAAAATCCATCGGCGGTAGCTGTTCGGCAATGAAATCGCCGAGCTGGGCGTCCGGATTGCGCTCGCGCGCCGAGGAAATGGCAATCTGCGTCGCGTAGTCATCGACCTTCTCGACCACTTCCATCAGCCGCTGCAGCTTCATCTCGCCGGTGTTGGCATTGATGTCGGCGCGGATATTGGTTTCCTGGCCGTAGCGCGAGCGCGCGGCCTTCTGGATCGCATCGGCCATGGCGGCGATGACGATCGACTTGTCGATCGACTTTTCACGCGCGACCGCATCGGCGATCTGCAGCAGTTCAAGCCTGTTGGCGCTTACAACCATCTTCTTTCTCCCGAGCTTGTTGCCGACCCCTACGGCCGGCAGCCCAATCACATTTCCTGTTCGGTTTCGTCTTCCGCACCCTCTGGTGCGTCTTCGGGTTCGCCGCGGCGTTTCCTGGCTTCCTTGCGCGCCCGATTGTCCTTCGACAGCGCATCGCGGATAAGGTCGTCGGTCAGAATCAGCCGCGCTTCGGCAATCGCATCGTAGGGAACACGTACCGTCGGCTCCTCGCCGTAGGCGGCCTTGTCACGCTCGATCAGCACACCGTCCGCGTCGCTTTCGGCGATCTTGCCCTTGAAGCGCTTACGGTCGGCGACGAGAACCGACGTTTCCATCTTCACCAGATGGCCGGTCCAGGCTGCAAAGTCCGATTTGCGGACCAGCGGCCGGTCGATGCCCGGCGACGACACTTCGAGATGATAAGCCTTCTCGATCGGATCATCGACATCGAGCGCCGGCGACACCGCCCGGCTGACCTCTTCACAATCCTCGACCGTCATGGTGCCGTCCTCGCGCTCGGCCATGATCTGCAGCGTCAGCCCGTTCTGGCCCGACAGGTGCACACGTACCAAGCGGAAGCCAATGGCGCGCAGTACCGGCTGAACGATCAGCGCGATGCGCGCATCGATGCCGCTTTCGCGGATGATGCGGTCGTCGCCTTCGCTTGCCGTCACTGTCATTCGGTCCTGTCACTCGATTTCTGTTGGTCGGCAGGTAATAAAAAAGAGCGGGACCGGGTGGACCCACTCTTCGTCATAGCGACCAAGAATTTGAAGCTGATATAGACGATCGTGGTCCTCATTTCAAGCCCGTCCTGCATGACGGTGTCGGTAGCTTTTCAAGTTGTCCGGTTTTTGTAGCACATCAGATGTCCGCTTCTGTTTGTTGCAGGAGGTGCGTCGAAGCGGTT